>JBOGNC010000104.1:0-13387 GCA_050747045.1 Candidatus Acidiferrales bacterium
AGCGACTGAATGGCGCGCAAGACTTTGGTCTGCTCGTCGTGCACCGCGTCCGCATCGAACGAGATCGGCGGCTCCATCGCCGTCAGGGTGATCAACTGGCAGATGTGGTTGGGCACCATGTCGCGCAGAGCGCCGGCGGAATCATAGTACCCGCCGCGAAGTTCGACTCCGAGTTCCTCGGCTGCGGTGATCTGCACGTGATCGACGTAGCGGCGATTCCAGATAGGTTCAAAGATGCCGTTCGCGAAGCGAAACGCGAGGATGTTCTGAACCGTTTCTTTCCCAAGGTAATGATCGATGCGATAGATCTGTTTTTCTTCCAGAACTTCGCCGACGGCGTTATTGAGTGCAACAGCAGAGGCCAGGTCGTGGCCGAAGGGCTTTTCGATAACCACGCGGCGCCAGCTATGGCCCTCATCCTTGGTCATGCCGGCGGCCCCGAGTTGCTGCACAACGGTGGGGAAAAAAACGGGACTGATGGCGAGATAAAACAGGCGGTTGCCCTGTGTGCGCTGTTCTTTTTCAACCTGTTCAACGGTCTGCTTCAACTTTTCGTAAAGCCCAGGATCCTTGAAATCGCCGGATGTGTAATAGAGGCGCTTGACGAATCCCTCCCAACAGGACATGTCGACACCATCCGAGTAGTATTCGCGGATGTCCTTAGTCATCTGGTTACGAAATTCGTCGTTGGAGTACGGTTCGATGGACACGCCTACGATAGCGAAGTCTTCCGGAAGGAGTTTGCTGGCGGCAAGATTATAAATGGCCGGCATCAGCTTGCGTTTCGTAAGGTCGCCCCCTGCGCCGAACAGAATCATGGTGCAGGGATCGGGGCGGGTAGCGTGAACCCGCCGGGGAGCCCCGGCTCCATCAGGCGATGGCATGGGGAGAGCCTCCTGGGAGCGTGCAGGCGGATGGGGCCGCTAGTTCGCTATTAGAAAAAGCTAAGTTGCTTATTTTAAAAGAATTGTCCGACATTCTACTCGACACGGTTTCGCGATTAACTTTCGCTATTTGTTTGCTCTGAGCGCTAACGGCCATCGCATAAAATTCCAATGGCTCGCGCTGTGGGGTGAGGGAAAACCTAATACTATCGCAGGCGCGCGCGTTTACAACCGCAGTCGCTTGGATTGCACGGAGCGTTTGCGACCTGCATGTAGCGGGCGATGCCATCGCTTTTCCTCTCTGGGCCCTCCCTCTCCCTCGGCACAGAGGCCCATATCCACACTATCACACGAGGCAGGCTCCGCACGCGGAAATGAATGGCTTTACCTCGCCAACTGGCAGGAAACGGCACTACAGACTGGTGGTCAAACGACGGACAGAATAGAAACGAATGTGCGAGCTTATCGTAATATTCCTAGACTCCGGCCGTATAGATATGAAGACATAACCTATCACGTAGGGTGCTAAAAGCGAGAGGTTGGGCACTGCATGAAAATATTACGCTGGATTGCGCTGATTCTGGGCAGCCTCGTCGTGCTGGTGGTGATTGGCGCGCTGGGTTTCCGAGCCTACTGGCAGCACCGAATCGCGAAAGAGTTGAGGATTACTTCGCCCGAGGGCATCAAAGAAGCGAAGTACATCGACGTCAACGGCGCTCAGGAGTGGATCACTATTCGCGGGCAGAATCGAAATAACCCGGTGATTCTGTTCCTGCACGGCGGTCCGGCGGAAGCCAACTCGGAATTCGCGGAACTTTACCTTCCTTACGAAAAGAACTACGTGTTCGCACAGTGGGACCAACCGGGCGCGGGGATGACCTACATCAAAACGGGCAATCGCCAACCGAAGCTCACTCTGGACGGCATGGCGGGTGATGGAATCGCCGTTTCCGGATATCTGAGGCAGGAACTGCATGCGCCGAAAATCATTCTGATCGGACAGGACTGGGGAGGGGTGCTCGGAATACGCATGATCGAGAGGAGGCCGAACCTTTTCTCCGCTTTCATTGGCACAGGACAGATCGTCGGTATGATGGCCGGGCAGCGTTGGCAGTATGAATACGCTCAGAACCACGCGACAGCGAGCCACGACGAAAAAATGCTGTCCGCGCTGAAGCAGGTGGGCCAACCGCCATACCGCACATTAGAACGCTATGGCCAGTTTCAGAACTGCTGCCGGAATCCATTCTGGCCAGCCGACGACGTTGCTGGGATCAAACGCCTCCAAGCTTTACTGATGTTCTCGCCCAGCCTATCGATCTCCGAAGCGTATGGATGGTACAAGGCGCTGCGAACAGACGAAGTAATACTGGACACGATGATGATTAACATGCCAGACCTGCGCGATACGGACATAAACTTTTCGGTGCCGGTCTTTTTCATACAGGGCGCGAACGACAACGTGACGCCTACCAGCCTTGTGGCCGATTACGAGCAGAAGCTAGAAGCACCGGTGAAGAAAATTGACGCGGTGCCAAATGCAGGCCACTTCGTGATATGGACGCACGCGAGCGAGTTTCTGCCGCTGATGCAAGCGGACCTGCGGCTCACGCAAACAACATCGAAACTTCGCTGAGTGAACCGATGGCGGTAATTCACCTGTGTATTTGCCGGGCAAACACCCCGGGACAGTCGGCGTGATGCAATTAATGTCGAGGCGCCAATTACAACCTTTACCCAATACCAGTTCCGAGCGCCGGACTTCAGAATAGAGTTAGGGCGCACCGTGCGCCGCCAGCCCAAATTTAAATAGGGAGCGAACATGAATTCCGATCAAATGGCAGGGAAGATGAAACAGGCTAAGGGTGCTTTGAAGGAACAGTGGGGCAAGCTCACCGACGATGACGTGAAGGTGATCGAAGGAAACCGCGATCAGCTAATCGGCAAGATCCAGGAGCGGTACGGCATCACGCGGGAAGCGGCCCAAAAACAAGTGGAAGAGTGGAAGAGCACGCACGCGGCGTAATCGCGCGCAACACAACCGGCGTGGGCGGCTCTCAGTGGGCCGCCCGCGACCTTCTCGATTACGGAGTGCCCGCCGCGGCAAGCTTATTTTCTGCGCTGCGTTCGACTTTAACGATTAAAAACGTTGAGCCCGGCCACTTGGAAGCCGACGCTACGACAGCGCCAGTGTCAGGCATGAGTCGGACCTACCGGGTAAATCCAGATTTGCACGTCCGGACGGCGGTGCTGAGTTTCGTGGTATACGTCTTAGCATGCGCTATGCGTACGTCGCAGTGTTGTTCGTCACTCTGACCCTTCCGGCCGCCCGCGCTCAAACCCTCGCCGCCACTCCGCCCATGGGCTGGAACAGTTGGGACGCCTATGGCATGACCATCGACGAGAAGGAATACAGAGCCAACATCCAAGCGTTGCGCGGCCTGAGCAAGTACGGCTGGAGCGTGGCGGTGATCGATGAAGGCTGGTACTTAAAAGACCCGCTCGCGCAGCCGAAGGCGCGTGTCTACAATTACGATGCCGACGGGCGGCTGCTGCCCGATCCTGTTCGATACCCTTCGGCGGCTCGCGGCGCAGGCTTTAAGCCGCTTGCCGATTGGGTCCATTCCCAGGGCCTTAAGTTCGGCATCCACATCGTACGTGGGATTCCACGAGACGCGGTCCGCAAGAATCTTCCGATAGCCAACAGCGCCTATCACGCGGCCGATGCCGCCGACACCAGCGATGTCTGTCCATGGGACGAGGGCAACTACGGTGTGCGGGACAACGCTGCTGGCCAAGCATATTACGATTCCATCATCGGCCTCTATGCGAAGTGGGGAGTGGACTTTCTGAAGGTAGATTGCATCGCCAGCCATCCTTACAAAGCGGACGAGATTCGAATGATTGCTGCCGCCGTCCTCAAATCTGGCCGGCCCATCATTCTCAGCCTCTCTCCTGGCCCTACCGACCTGGGCCATGCGGCCGAGGTGGCCGAATACGCGCAGATGTGGCGCATCGCCGACGATATATGGGATGGATGGATTTTTCCTGGGCAGCGATGGCCAAACGGTCTGCTCTCGGCTTTCGACAATCTCGCGAAATGGTCGAAGTACGCCAAGCCCGGCCACTGGCCGGATGCGGACATGCTTCCGTGGGGCTCGCTGACGCCTCATCCCGGCTGGGGACCGCCGCGGCAGACCCGGCTCACACGGGATGAACAGCGCACCCAGTTCACTCTATGGTGCATCGCGCGCTCGCCGCTGATTCTGGGCGCCAACCTTACCCGGCTCGACCGCTTTACGCGCTCGCTGGTTACCAACCGAGAGCTGATCGCTGTGGACCAAACGGCGATTACAAGTCATGAAGTGCCGCTCGCTTCCCAACCTCAGCTCCGCGTATGGACTGCGGAGACAGCCGGGCGGCGGCCGACTCGCTACCTTGCCGTCTTCAACCTTCAGAATGCACCGGCGCAGATAGAGCTTCCGTGGCGAACATTGCTGGGGAGCGCGGAAAGCCAATCATTCTATAAGGTATGGACGCACAAGAAAGTAAGCGGAGCGAAGGATCTAGATCTGAGTCTCGCGCCACATGGCTGCGCGCTTCTCCGCATCGAACAGTGACGTTCGCCGGGCTGCCAAACCCATAACGCGAAAAAAACGGGCGCTAGGCCAGAGCACGCCGGATGGCGGCGTCGAGGCGAGCGAGGCCAGCGGCAACGTCTTTGCCGAGATGGACGCGCAGGGCGCGGCGGTTGCGTTCGGTGAGCACTTGAAAATCGCCGCGAGCTTCGGCGGCTTTCACCACGCCGAAGGTGTACTTCTGACCCGGCACGGGAAGATCGGCGGCATCGTCGCAGGTGATTTGCAGGAACACGCCAGAATTGGGTCCGCCTTTGTAGGCCTGCCCCGTGGAATGGAGGAAGCGCGGGCCGAAGCCGAGGCAAGTGGCCACGCGGGCTTTATCGCGGACGAAATGGCGAATCGACTGGAGCTTTGATTCGTTGGCAGCGTTGCGATTGAGATAGCCGAGCACAGCGAAATAATCTCCCGCTTGCAAGCGGCGGAGATGCGCGCGGAGATGGCCGACGAGCGTTTTGTCAGGGCCGGCAGCTTTGGCTAGATCGGCGGCGTTTTTCGAATCGGTGAAGAGCTTGATGCCATCATCTTCGAGAATTGGCGATTCCGACGGGAGCGAGCCCGTTTTCTCGTAGGCTTCGGTAAGTTTGCGCGTTTCAATCTTGCTGGCTTCCACGTCCGGCTGATTGAAGGCGTTGATGCCAATCACGGAACCAGCAACGGCCGTGGCAATTTCCCAGCGGAAGAATTCCTGGGCCACATCGTAGATATCGCGGACGGAAATGCGCACCACCGGTTGTCCCGCTTTTTCGAGTGCGTCAATGGCCGAATCCTGGCGCGAATCGGGATCGGATTCCATCCGCACATAAGCGAATACGCGGTCTTTTCCATAGACATCGGGCGCGCCAAGCTGTTCGCGATCAACGGGGATCAGGCCCTTGCCCTGCTTGCCGGTGGATTCCGCGAGCAACTGTTCGAGCCACGCGCCCAGGTCGAAGATGGTGGGCGAGGCGATGATGGTGACTTTGTCGCGTCCTAGTTTCTGGAGCGTGCCTAGAATGGCTCCGAGAATTACGCCTGGATTCTGGTCCGCGGGAACAACAGAAGCACAAGCGTGAACCATCTCCTCGGCGCGGTCGAGCAGTTTGCCGACATCGACGCCCTGAATCGCGCCGGGAATCATGCCGAAATTCGAAAGAGCGGAGTAGCGCCCGCCGATGCCCGGAACGCCGAAGAAAACATGGCGGAAGCCATCGGATTCAGCAACTTTTTGCAGGTGCGAGTTTGGATCGGTGATGGCGATGAAGCGTCTGCCGGCTTCGGCGGGGCCAACGGTCTGCTTCACGCGTTCGAAGAAATATTGCTTGAAAATGTTTGGTTCGAGAGTGCTGCCGGATTTACTGGATACGATGAAGACGGTCTTGGCCAGATCGAGTTTTTCTTCCAGAGCGACGATCTGCGCGGGATCGGTGGAATCGAGCACGAACATCTCGGGATGCCCAGAAATTTTACCGAAGGTGAGGCTGAGAACTTCCACGCAAAGGCTTGAACCGCCCATGCCAAGAAGCGCTGCGTGAGTGAAACCGCCAGAGCGAATATCTTCCACCAGCCGGGAAAACCGCTGGCGATTGGAGATTTGGTCTTCGGTGATGCCGAGCCAAGCGAGCCACTTGTTTTCGTCGGAGTTAGTCCAGAGCGAAGCGTCGCGAGCCCAAAGACGCTTTACTTTGCTATTGTTGTCCGCCTTCCAATCGTCGATGGTCGCCTGAACTGCCGGCTGCAAATCCATCGGCATTTTGTACGAGAAGCGGCTCAGTGCGGAAGACGCCTGCGCATGCGCAGATTTCTTAGTGCTCTTTTCGACGGCGGCGAGAAGCTTGTCGAAGGCTTCGGCGAACAATTTGACGCCGTCCTCGGTGAGCTGATCGGTGGCGGCTTTCATGGAAATGCCGACGCCAGCGAGATCCCGCATGGTCTTCTTGGCGTCGTCGACGTTCTCTTCGAGACTGGCGCGAGGGGCGCCGTGATCGCGGAAGGCGTCTAAGGTCGCAGGCGGAATCGTGTTCACGGTGTCCGGTCCGATCAATTCGTCTACGTAGAGAATGTCGCTGTATGCGGGATTTTTGGTGCTGGTGCTGGCCCAAAGGACGCGCTGCGTCTGAGCCCCGCGCGAGGCGAGCGCTTGCCAGCGCGGGCCACTGAAGATGCGCTTGTAGATTTGATAGGCGAGCTTGGCGTTGGCGATGGCGACCTTGCCTTGCAAGCTCTTCGCAAGAGCGGCTTCCGATTTGCCAGATTTCGCGACTGCGGCGAGCTGGCCATCGACCAGTGTGTCTATGCGACTGACGAAAAAGCTGGCGACGCTGGCCATCCGGCTGGCGTCCCCGCCGCTCTTCACAAAAGTTTCTAGTCCATCGACATAGGCTTCGGCCACGCGTTCGTATACTTCCTGCGCAAAGAGCAAGGTGACATTGATGTTGATGCCCTCGCCTATCAGTTGGCGAAACGCGGGGATGCCTTCGGGAGTGCCCGGAACCTTAATCATGATGTTCGGGCGGCTTACGGCTTTCCAGAGGCGGCGCGCCTCGGCGATGGTGTCGTCGGTTTTATGCGCGAGATAGGGCGAGACTTCCAGGCTGACGTAGCCGTCGCGCCGCTTCGATTCGTCGTAAACGCTGCGGAAAGCGTCGGCGGCATCCTGCACATCGCGAATGGCTAGATGCTCGTAGATTTGAGTGGCATTGAGATTGCCACGCGCGGTGAGTTCAGAGAGCAACTTCGAATAATCAGTGCTGCCAGCAATAGCCTTCTCGAAAATGGAGGGATTGGAGGTCATGCCGCGCAGACCGTCTTCGCGGATCAAGCGCGCGAGCTCACCAGTGTCGATGAGGCTGCGGCGAATATAATCCAGCCACACGGACTGTCCGAAGCTCAGCAGGGCCTGAAGCGGGTTTTGTGTCTGCGCGGCTGACGAGGCGCTGCCGGTTGGCTTGGCGGTACTCATGATGTCCCCCTTTTGGGCTGCGAGAATTTCCTGGCTCGACTTCCCTGTTCGATTGGATGCGCGGCGCTCCGCCAGAGAGTCAGGAACAAATTTTTGCCGCTGTCGATGCGGAAAAGAGCGCGACGGCGGCACTGTCACGGCGAAAGCAAACCGCGTGCCGAGAATCGCGCGGCTGCTAAACCGCTTATTTAGCTTATCGTCCGAACCGCATTTTACCGCAGCGCGGCAGAGCGGGCGAGGAGGAAGTTGGAGCGCTAAAGGCTGGCGACGGAGCCGCCGTCAACGCGGAAGTTCGAGCCGGTGATGAACGAGGCCTGTTCGGACGCGAGGAATACGACGATGCCGGCGGTTTCCTCGGGGCGGCCGGCGCGGCCGAAGACGATATTGGGACGGAATTCACGGACGAAGGCGCGCTCGGCTTCATCAACGGAAACGCCGCGCTGCTGGGCTTGATTGGCGAGCATTTCCTCAACTAGCGGAGTGCGAATGAACGCAGGCGAGACGGTGTTCACCAGGATGCCATCGGCGCCATATGCCTTCGAGAGGCTTTTGGTGAGCGAATTGAGCGCGGACTTGGAGGCGTTGTAATGCGGCATCAGGGCGTCGGGCTGGGTGCCGGATTCGGACGAAATGTTGATGATGCGGCCCCATTTCTGGCGCTGCATGTGCGGCAGAGCGGCGCGCGAGGCGCGCACGGCGGACATCACGTTGAGCTGGAAGATGGCGAGCCATTCGTCGTCGGTGAGTTCAGCGAAGGCGCCGAAGCGGCCGATGCCGCCAGCGTTGTTGACGAGGATGTGAATCGCTCCGAAATGCGAGACGGTTTCGGCGACGGCGCGTTCAGCGCCTCCGGGCGTGGCAACATCTGAGGCGACGGTGTGCACGGCAGTGCCGGCCGGTCCGGCTTTGCGGATTTGCGCGGCGGCGGAGTCAAGATAGGTGGCATTGCGTCCATTGATCACGACTTTGCAGCCTTCGCGGGCCAGAGCTTGTGCGATTGCGAAACCGATGCCTTTGCTTGAGCCAGTAACGAGCGCGACCTTGCCTTCGAGTCCGAGTTCCATGCGAGCGCCTCCTGAACGGGTTGTTGAACCGCTAAGCTAGCACGATTGGATGTGCAGGCCATGCACGGGATTCAGCTGCACGGGAACAGGTTTCTGGCGCGCAGCTGCTTTACAAATTTGGTGCGGAATGACAAGCTGGCGCACAACTTCCATGGCCACGGAAAACGACATGAAGCTATTCACGCCGCGCGAAGCGGCGCAGGTGCTGGGGATCAGCTATCCGACGCTGAAGCAGTGGATCTACAAGGGCAAGATTCGCACGGTGAAGACGGCTGGCGGCCACCATCGCATCCCCGAAAAGGAAGTTGACAAGTTTCTGTATCGCGCCGGAGAGCACGGCGAAGTTACAGAGCGACGAACGAATTTTCGACGCATCAGCGGGCGCAATCAACTCGTTGGGCGTGTCATGGACATCAAGACCAGCGGATTGATGGCGCAGGTGACGCTTTCGATCGGGGGGCAGCGGATCACGTCAATCATCACCGCGGATGCGGTGCGTGAAATGCGGCTGAAAGTGGGCGACACTGCGGCGGCGCTGGTGAAATCGACCGAGGTGATGATCGTGAGGCCGTGAATCGCACGGCCCGAAGGCTCAGATTCTCGCGCGGGAGAATCGGAAAGGGAGCCGACTCGGATGGACTGGACTCGCTTTGCATTGACGGTACTTGCCACTGGCTTCATCGCGTCGCTGACGGACTGGCTCTTCATGGGAGACCTGCTCTACAAACGGTTCAACAAGCATCCCGAAATATGGCGGCACAGTGGCGGCAGCCAGGGTGAAGCTCGGGCAATCGCCTGGTCTGCACCTCTGCCGTTTGTGACATGCGCAGTTTTCGCCGCTCTCTGCGAATGGCTTCATCTTCACTCGCTCTCCGGCACCATCATTCTCGCACTCGGCATATGGTTGGTGGCGGCACTGCCGTGGAACATCACCATGGCGCTGTTTATCAAACTGCAGCCGGCCATTGCAGCTTCGTATTCGCTGGGCTGGCTGGTGAAATTATCCGTGGCAGCGTTTGGCGTCGGACTGATTCTTCATTAGGGCGCGATAGACTTTCAAGTCCGTGGCGCTTCATCCGCTGCGCGGAATTTCCGCAGCAGGCGGAGGGGGCGAAGCGCGAAGTAGAGCGGGGCGAGCGGCCGCGGAAGGCGCAGGGAGTGCCAGTCGTCGGCGGCTGGGGCGGTGGCGAGCCGCACTGCGTAGCGCCAGCCAGCGGCGACGCCGGGCGCCATGCAACGGCGGTAGGCGAAAGAACCGCGCGCGCCTAGTGGTGGAGACGAGCGCGCGATTAGGCGTTGCTCGATTTGCAAGGCAACTTTGCAGGCCACCACATCCGCGCGAACCCGCGCGCAAATCGTATCCGGCAAGGAAACTCCGAAAAGCTGCTCAGCCAGTGACAATCCCAGATGTAACATGCGTCGCGCGCGGACCTGGTCAGCAAACGCGGAGACGCGATCCCAATCAAGCCGCGGATGCGAGGCAGCGAGCTCGGCTACGTCCGCGATCCACACGAGACGCTCCCAGAAGTCCTTCGATCCGTGCACACACAAGAACACAAGCGTGTCTTCGGCGCCGAAGGTGCGAATGCTGTGGCCGCTGAGAGACACGGGGACGAGTCGGCGGGCGACCTCGTCAAGATCGGGCGGCACGGGAAAGTGGCGAAGTGTACGCTCCGTGTGCACCTCGATGGTGAGATAGCGCTCTTGATCGCGATAATTGTATTCGCCCGGAACGAGCGACGATGGATCGCCGGGCACGAAGATCGCCGGAAACAGCGGTGAGAAGCCCAGGCGCACGAGTACTCCGTCCGCGCCGGCGACGTCACGTTGGCGAAGGACTAGATCGATATCCTCGAATTCTCGCAGCGCTAAATCTCCATATGCTTGCGCGCCGAGTACGGGACCTTTGTATGGAATCGCTTCGATACCAACAGCGGCAAGCCCGGCCAGGACGCGGATTAATTCAGCGGCGAGAATCAGGCTGCGAACAGCGGCGGCACGGACCTGATTTTTCAGGCGGGCGAGTTGCTCTGGAGGCACATGATCAGGCGCTACTGACGAAATGCTGCGGAGCAGAAGCGGCGTAACGGAGTTGGAGCCCGCCTGCGCAAAAAGAAAATCCCAGTCGAGCGGAAGAGCGAGCAAGCGGCGAATTTCATCTGCGGTTTGGGAATCCAGGCGGGTGCGAGAACAGCAGACCAGAAGCTGCTTTTCGAGGCTAACTGAATGGGTCGAAGACGCCGCCATCGAGGGCCGGCGGAAACCGGCGAGAGAATCTTACGCTAATCGGCCGAAGATGGCAGGCATTCCGGCGCGACCATTGACTGTCGCGCCAGAACGGGGTGCACCACGAATTCTAGAAGCGTCGCACGGCACGTGAAGCCCGGATGCATTCACGCCGCCATTTTGTGATCCCAGACACCTTCCATGGCGATTTTTTTGCCGATCCTCAGAAGGCTGCTGCGAAAGCCGCTCGGGTCCACGCCTGCTGCAGCGCACACGCGTTCAAAATCGGTGTGGTCTTCGAATAAAAACTTCTGCGCTTCGCGGCGAATCCGCAGCGTTCCGTTGCGCCAATCTTCCACGGCCGTGGTCAGTACGGCGATCCAGAGCCGGCGCTCGCCAATCGTTTCTTCCGTGACGGTTCCCGAAACCCTTGTTGCAGCGTTTTCCAACATTGATTCCCCCTTGCGTCGCCGCTGTCGCAGCGCGCGTGGTGGAATATTGCACGCTGGCCGCCAAAGCCATCGGGTGACGAACGTCGGACCTCGACAATCGCACCAGCTTGCAGCGAAAGGGCTTGCGCGTGAACGAAGGCTGGCGACGACATCGCGAAGTCGGGGGTCAGTGATGCTCCCCTGATTCGAGGGCGAGCAGATGTTTCAGGAAGGAGCAACCGGGTCCAAAGCGATCCGAGGGTCCAATACCAGACGAAAGTGCTTCTACTGCTGCACAGTTTCGGCGGAGAGGATTTCGCGAAGTTTCGATGCGAGCGATGCCATGTTGAAGGGCTTCTGCAGCAGTACCGCGTCGCTTTCCAAGATGCCGTGGTGTACCACGGCCTGATCGGTATATCCAGACATGTAGAGGATCTTTATTCCCGGCCGCGAGCGGGAGATGCGATCGGCAAGCTCGCGGCCGCTAATGCCCGGCATCACCACGTCGGTCATCAACATGTGAATCGGTCCGGCATGCATGGCGGAAAGTTCGAGGGCGGTGTGACCGTCTTCCGCTTCCAGCACTGTATAGCCACTCATTTCCAGGTACTGACGGGCGAGTTCGCGGACTCCCTTTTCGTCTTCGACGAGAAGAATGACCTCTGACCCTCGCGGAGCAGCTTCGGAGTCGAAGCGCCGGTCGAAGTTTTCCGCGGGAACTTCTTCTTCAATTTTAGGCAGATAAATCTTGAAGGTAGTGCCCTGGCCCGGCTCGCTGTAAACCCAAATATAGCCGCCACTCTGTTTCACGATGCCGTACACGGTCGCGAGACCGAGGCCAGTTCCCTTCCCTTTTTCTTTGGTGGTGTAGAACGGCTCAAAAATGTGCGCTTGCGTGGCGGCATCCATCCCGCAGCCATTGTCGGTGACGGCCAACATGACGTACTTCCCGGCAGTGAGTACGGCTGGCGGCTGGGCATTCGATTGATCCAGCTCGACGTTTGCGGTTTCGAGCATCAGACGGCCGCCGCGCGGCATGGCGTCGCGGGCGTTCACGGCCAGATTCATGACCACCTGTTCGATCTGGCTGCGGTCGGCTTTGACGAGCGACAGATCGCTTTCGGTGGAGGTACACAACTCGATGTCCTCTCCGATCAGGCGGCGAAGAATTTTTTCCATATCATTCACGACGCTGTGGATGTTCAGGACTTTCGGCGCCAGCATCTGCTTGCGGCTGAAGGCCAGTAATTGCTGAGTGAGAGATGTAGCACGTCGCGCAGCCGTTTGAATTTGTTCGGCACTGCGCCGCAAAGACTCGCCAACGGGAAGGCGATCCGCCATCAGGTCGGCGTAACCCTGGATCACCATAAGCAAGTTGTTAAAATCGTGCGCGATGCCGCCGGCCAGGCGCCCAACCGCTTCCATTTTTTGCGCCTGACGAAATTGTTCTTCAAGCCGCTTGCGATCGGTCACGTCGAGCGCCATGCAGATGGCTCCGCAAACTTCTCCACTGGAGTCACGTAGCGGCTCGACGTGGCAAGCGTAGGAGCCCTCCTTCCAATCCACATGGAAGGTGACCGGCTCGCCGGCCACCGCGCGGCGATGCGCCGCGATGGGCGCAAATGAAGAATCGCTAGTCTCGAAAAAGTCTGCCAGCGACATGCCGACAACCTGGTCGGGCTTGAGGCCGAGTCGCGCCAACCCAGCGCCGAGCGAGGACGTAAAGCGCAGATTGATGTCCACGCTCCACACCACCGCGGGCAATTGCTCGATCAGCACGCGGAGACGGGCTTCGCTCTCGCGCACGCGAGCTTCAGCGCGTTTGCGTTCGATGGCGAAGGCGATCTGGCCACCTACGGAAGATAAAAACTCGAGATCCTGCTCGGTGTAGGCATTCTGGTTTTCGTAACTCTGTACGACCAGGACGCCGATGGTTTCCGACGGCGTTCGCAGCGGGACGCCGAGCCACGAGCGCGACGGAGTTCCTTCCAGCTCAACCTCGCCGAGCGTCGCCAGTTCTCTGAACCGCTCCGGCGGGATCAATTCAGCCTTGCCCGTGCGAAATACGTAGGCGGCACAACCGCGACCCAACCGTTGCGGCGCTGGCGGAGGATCAAATTGATCGCGAAAAAACTCAAACTTAAACGTTCCCGACGCTGGATCGTGGAGCGCCACGAAGCAATTGTCGGCGTCGAGAGCCTTG
>JBOGNC010000105.1:0-13378 GCA_050747045.1 Candidatus Acidiferrales bacterium
AAATCAGCGGGTGAGCCTGTAAGCCGGATTCTGTGCGCTGCGCGGGGCGCGTTCGATTTGCATCGAGATACGCACAACGCGGCGCGGCGATCATTCCTCTAGGTCCCGGATCGCTCCGGGACTCCAGCAGCCTACCCGAGGGTCGCAGCCACCGCTCTTGCGAACGGCAGCATTCGGGCCGGGCCAGCCCTCCCCTCCTATTTGGCCTTGCTCCACGCGGGGTTTTCCGTGCCCCGAATGTTGCCATCCGGGCGGTGGGCTCTTACCCCACCTTTTCACCCTTACCAAATGCGCTCGACCGAAACTGGCAAGCTCCGCGGTTTCCCGCAAGCCTGCCGCCGAGGTACAAGCCGCACCGGCGGTTTATTTTCTGTGGCACTGTCCGTAGCTGAGTTCCCTGCGGCGAGCTTGCGCCCGCAAAACCTCAAGGACCAGCCCCCTGGCGTTACCAGGCGCGTTGCCCTGCCGTGGCCGACTCTCGCGAGCTCACCACAGCCGGAGTCCGGACTTTCCTCCCGCCCGGTCGGCATCCCGAAGGACGCAGAACGAGCCAGCGATCACCCGGCTCACCCGCTGCCCCAAGTATACAGCCAAGTGAACCTGCGTTCGCAGTGCACAAGAGAGCCGTTTCGCGCATCCATATCGATGCGGCACGAGTATTGGGGCAAACATGAGACGCCGAATCGCAAGTTTTGGGATCGTTCTCGCAGTCGTGACCTCAGCAGCGACCGCTGCGCCGCGTGATACGAAAACCGCTAATGCCGCGAAAAAACTGGCCGGCTACCACACGATCGTTGTAGATGTATTCACGATCGCGAAGAACCCATCCACCGCGAACTTTCCGAAAGGCCTCGCGTCGGCCATTCACGGCCGCGCCGTGCAGGAACTGGAAGCAAAGGCGCTGTTCGATGCAGTCATCGACGCGGCTCCGATAGCTTCGTCGCAACCCGACGATGCGAGCGGCCGCGTGGACCTGCGGATTTCTCCTGTGACGCCAGAGATTGCCGCGCCTGCCGGAACGCCTTCCCCCGCGGAGGGAGTGCGCAATCGCCGGCTGATCTTGCACTGCAAGATCGTAACGTTTAGTAAGGGTAATCGCGCCGCGCGCTACTTGGCTGGCTTCGGAGCAGGAGAATCAAAGCTAAAAGTGCGTTTCACACTGACGGACGGCGATACCGGCGCGGCAGTGATGAGCTGGGAGCAAACAGGCACTTTCAAAGGCACGTTCACGCCGTTCGGCGGGAACAACGAAAGCGCATTCTATGGGGCGGCAAACGGCGTCGTGAAAGGGATGATCAAGCAAATCGAAAAGAACCGCTGAGCGCGAGCCGCATACTTAAACGCATCTCCCGGCACGCTACTTCACAGCGTACTGCAACCCGACGATGCCGCTCTTGTAGATTTTATGGCCGGTCAGCTCCAATTTCTTTAACGTCGCCGGCGGCGGCAGCAACGGTATGCCGGCGCCCAACAGCACCGGAATGACGCCAATGTCGAGGGCGTCAATTAAGCCGTCCTCCAGCAAACTGTGAAACAGCTTCGCTCCCCAGACCAAAAGCTCTTTGCCCGGTTTTTTGCGCAGCGCCTCTACCGTTTCCTTCTGCTTTTCGGCAATGACCGTCACTTGCGGAAAATCACTCTGGCGGAGCGTTCGCGAAAAGACGATCACATGTAGCCCC
This sequence comes from Candidatus Acidiferrales bacterium, assembly GCA_050747045.1. Lineage (GTDB taxonomy): Bacteria > Acidobacteriota > Terriglobia > Acidiferrales > UBA7541 > Palsa-295. The sequence goes on from JBOGNC010000105.1 coordinate 1,680, forward strand.
GGAATCTCCATCCGATTCTCGCGCGCCATGGTGTCAAACGTGCGCCGCCCCACCAGCGCCGTGTCGAATCTCTTAAAGTCAGCCTCGATATCGATCTCCGGATCCTCGATGATCCAGTCATACTCGCCGTTCGGCCCCGCAATGTAGCCGTCGAGGCTCATCGCCACGCAATAATGAATTTTCCGCATGCGGCCCTCCGCGTCATATCCAGAATGGGGATCCGGACTACTTCGATGCCAGCAGCTTTTCGAAACCGGCTTCGTCGAGGATAGGCACGCCGAGCGATTTCGCCTTATCAAATTTCGAGCCAGGATCGGCACCCACGATCACGTAATTCGTCTTTTTGCTCACGGACGATCCCGTCTTGCCGCCGTGCGACGCCACCAGCGCCTCGGACTCTTCGCGCGTGCGCTTCACCAGCGTGCCGGTGAAGACAAACGTCATGCCCGCGAATTTGGAGCTTTTCGGCGCGGCGCGCTCTTCGGTCATCTTCACGCCGACGGCGCGCAAATGGTCGATCAGCTTGCGATTCGCGCTCTCGGAGAAAAATTCGCGGACGCCTTCCGCGATTTTCGGCCCGATTTCTTCTACTTCCAGCAATTCCTCTTCGCTCGCATCACGCAATTTTTCCATCGACGCGAATTGCGCGGTAAGCAACTGTGCTGTGCGTTCGCCAACGAACGGGATTCCAATCGCGTAAATCAGCCGCGCCAGACCAGCATTCTTGCTGGCCTCGATCTCATCTAGTAGATTTTGAGCCGACTTTTCGGCCATGCGCTCCAAGTTCGAAAGAGTTTTAAGATCCAATTTGTAAAGATCCGCGAAATCGTGCACCAGATCGTGCTGCAACAACTGCTCGACAATCTTTTCGCCCAGGCCATCGATATTCATTGCGTGGCGGCTGGCGAAATGCAGCATCGATTCGCGGCGCCGCGCCGGGCATGACACGTTCACACAGCGATATGCCACTTCGCCTTCCCGCCTGTGCACGCGCGTGCCGCACACCGGACATTTCTCGGGCATCCGAAATTCTTTTTCTTCCTTCCCGTGCTTCACCACTTTCAGCACGTGCGGGATCACTTCGCCCGCGCGCTCCACGAGCACCGTGTCGCCGGCGTGGACGCCCAGCCGCTCCACTTCGTCCATGTTGTGCAGCGTGGATTTCGAAACGGTGACGCCGCCGATCTGCACCGGCTCGAACACCGCAAATGGCGTGAGCACTCCAGTGCGCCCCACGCTCACCTGAATTTCCCGGATCACCGTGGTTTCCTGATGCGCCGGATACTTGTACGCGAGCGCCCAACGCGGTGCCTTGGACGTGAACCCCAGCTCGTTCTGCAGAGCCACTTCGTCCACTTTGATTACGATGCCGTCGATTTCATACGCCAGCTTTTCGCGCTTCGATTCCCACGCGGTGATGTACTTCTCGACTTCTTCGATTGAATGGCAGAGCTTCCAATCATCGCTGGCCTTAAAGTGCAGTTTAGCGAGCGTCTGTAGAGCCTCCGACAAGCGTTTTTTCGGCACATGTCCATCCACCAGCAGGTAATATGCAAAGAAGTCCAGTTGGCGGGAGGCGGTAACCTTTGCATCCGTGACGCGAATCGACCCGGCTGCCGCATTGCGGGGATTGGCGAAGATCTTGTCGCCCCGCTCCTCGTTTTGCCGATTAAGGGCATTAAAAGCGCGGCGGGTCATTATTGCCTCTCCGCGGACCTCGAAGTTGCCCTTCAGCCCCGTTTCTTCGAGTAAGGCCGAGTCGATTTCGAGTGGGATTGTTCGAATCGTTTTGACGTTGGGCGTGACATCCTCGCCCGCGACGCCATCTCCACGCGTAACTCCGCGTACCAAGCACCGGCCCTCGTAAATCAGCGACATGCTCAGGCCGTCGAACTTGTGCTCGGCGATATAGTCCACTTTCTCGCGGCCGGTGATTTCGCGCACGCGGCGGTCGAAATCTTGCAGCGCGTCGAATGAAAAGGCGTTGTCGAGGCTGACCATCGGAGTCGAGTGGCGGACACTCTGGAACGGAACGAAGAGCTCACCTTGCTTCGGAATATGTACGAGCCGCTGCGTGGGAGACTCGGGAGTGACCAGCTCGGGATGTTGCGCTTCGAACTCCTTCAGCCGGTTCATCAACCGGTCGAACTCAGCGTCCGAAATTTCCGGATTATCCTTTGCGTAATAAAGGTACTCGTGATGCCGAATTCGTTTGCGGAGGCGCTCGACTTCCTTGAACGCTTCGCGGGAATGTGCGGTTTTCGTCGAAGCCATGCGTGCCTCAGAGGCGGCAGCCGCAGCAGATGCGGCCAGCTGAATCGCCGAGTAGTATACAATGCCCTGGAGTGCGCCTTCAGGGCGAAACACGTGCCGAACGCCATCAAAGACGCTCTGCTGATTTACAACCCCACCAGCGGGCGCCGCCGCGCGCGCCGCTTCTCGGAAATCGAACAAGCCGTGCGCATCCTGAAAGAAGCCGGAATAGCCACGGAACTCGCGCCGACGTTCGCACCCAACAGCGCCACCCAAATCGCGCGCAATGCCGTGGAGCAGCGCCGCGGAATGGTGATCGTCTGCGGCGGCGACGGCACCATCAACGAAGTCGTCAACGGCCTCGCCCGCAGCCAAACACCCATGGCCATCTTGCCCGCCGGCACCGCCAACATTCTGGCCAAAGAGCTGCGCATACCATGGGATATTCCGCACGCCGCGCGCATGATCGCAAACTCCGTCGTTCGCCGCATCGCGCTCGGAATCGTGGTCCCGCTCAACGGCAACGTTTCCGCAGCTATGCCGCGCGAAGGGCGCTACTTTCTCTCTGTCGGTGGCGCGGGACCGGACGGCGCGATCGTTAATGGCATCAACGGCGCATTCAAAAAGCGCGCCGGTATCCTGGCGTATTGGGCCGAGGGACTACGGCAACTTCTGCGCTACGATTTCGCCGAAATGCGTATTCGGTCGCAGGAAAAGGAACGTCGCGCCACTATTATCGTCGTGGGCAGAACCAAACATTACGGCGGCCCATTCAAAATCACCACCGGCGCGGATCTATTCGAAGATCGCTTCGAAATTCTCACCTATTCGAAACGCAGCCGCCTGGCCTACGCCGCCTGCTTGCCCGCACTTTGGATGGGTAAGCTGCGCGCGCGCGAAGGCATCGAAGCCTGGAAGGCCGATCATTCTGTTTGTGAGGCCGTCGGAGCGCATCCGGTGTACGCTCAGGTCGATGGCGAATCCGTCGGCTCGCTGCCGCTCTCGTTTCGCATCGTGCCAGACGCGCTTTCGCTCTTAACGCCCGCGGAGTAGTGGGACTTCGCGACAGTTTTTCGCGGCAATTCTATGGAACCTTTCACGCACGCTTTCACTTCGTTGGCGCTCGGTAAATCCGGCGAGCGCAGGCTGCCGCGTTTTGGCGTCGCGATGATCGTGGCCGCAGGCGTGGCACCCGATCTCGACTACGCAAGCTACGTGGCGGGCCCCGGTGCGTTCCTTCGATTGCATCGCACGCTGCTCCATTCGCTTCTGGGTGGAGCTGTGCTCGCCTGCGTCATCGCCGCCGTCTTCTACGCGCTCGATAAGAAGTGGCCGCAATCGAAAGTCGCTCAGGATAAAAAATATGCGCCGCTCGCCTTTTTCCCTGCGCTGGCCGTCTGCGGCGTCGGGATCGGCGGACACATTCTGCTCGACGTCGCCAGCGGCATCGGCGTTCAGCTGCTCTGGCCCTTCCGATCCGACTGGTATCGCTGGAATCTCGACGGCAATCTCGATCCGTGGGTGCTGCTGATACTGATCGCCGGTCTGTTGCTTCCGCTGCTATTTCGCCTGGTGAATGAAGAAGTTGGCGATCGCCGCAAAGGGCGCGGAGGCTCGCGCGCGGCCGCGGTCACCCTGATTTTGCTGGCGGTTTATTTCGGGTGGCGATCGCACTTGCACGATGAAGCAGTGAATCTGCTGCTCTCGCGCGAATATCATAATCGCGTGGCTTCGTCGGCAGAGGCGTTTCCAGATGGGTCGGCGCCGTTCGATTGGCGCGGCGTCGCCGTCACGGACAATACGGTCGAAGAACTCGATCTCTCGCTAGGGCCAAGCGGCGATTTCGATCCCGACCTCAGCCGCACGCGCTTTAAACCCGACGATACCGCCGTGTTGGAAGCGGGACGCAAGACCGCCGACGCCCGGCGCTTTCTGACCTACGCCACCGTCCCCGTCGCCAGCGTCTCGCAGCTCGAAGATGGGTATCGCTTCGAGATTCATGACATGCGCTTCGCGTCCGACGACTTCGATCCTGCCAACGTTTTTGTGCGCGTCGATTTCGATAGCCATCTGCGCATGCTCAGCCAGCAATTTCTCTTCGCCTCTTCGCCGAATCCCTAGGCTCGCTCCCGGCTAAAGATTCGCGCGCGGCCCGCTGAACATCGACCGCCCCACGATGAATAGTATTGCGAGCGTAATGAAGACCGAGCCGGCCAGCATCGCTTCGTGCGCCATCGCAAATTTCAGAATCACCCGGCCGTAGCGCACCGCCAACATTCCTTCGACGAAATAGCGCATCCCGCGGCCCACCAGCAGCGCGATCACAAACGTCCGCAGCGGCACCTGAAAAACGCCATCCGCAAGCACGAATACTTTGAAGGGGAACGGCGGCGGCAAAATCGCCGGGACGAACGTGGTGACAAACGCGTTTCGATCGACCCAGTTGCGAATCCGCTCCGCCCCCTTGCCCGCGCGCCGCTGGAAGTAGGCTTCGCCCCCCTTTTTCGCCAGCAGATACAGCCACACGCAACCCGCGAGCGAACCGGCCGCGGCCATCGCGCAATAGTAGGGCATTCGCGCCGGCCGCTCGATTGAGCTTTCGATCACCAGCGCATCCGTCACAAACGGAAATGACAGTACCGAAGAGTCCAGGAACGCCACTACGAAGATACCGCCACCACCAAGGGTGGCCACCAGCGTCTGAAGCCAATGCGGCAGCTTCACCGTCTGCATGTCGAGGAAAATTCCTCCGGCTAAACGCGCAGATTGTAACAGAGTTTCGCGCCCGCGCTGTCCCCGAGGCCCACGTACCTGGTTGAATGATAATGCCCGTGGTCAGTTATAATCTCCGCATGTGCCTGGTCGTTTTCCTGCGAGGTGTAAATGTGGGCGGACACAGGACTTTCCGCCCGAGCGTCCTTGCAAAAGAACTCGCTGCCTACGACGTTGTGAGCGTAGGTGCGGCAGGCACCTTTGTAGTTCGCAGACCCGGATCTCAGGCACATTTTCGCGCCGTCCTGCTGCGCAAATTGCCGTTTGAAGCGCAGATAGTCATTTGCGATGGCCGCGATCTTATCAGCCTCGCCACCGCAAATCCGTTTGCGACCCATCCTGTGCGGCCTGACGAAGTTCGCTTCGTCAGCATCCTCTGTAAAGCCGGGCGCGTTCGGGCCCCTATGCCCATCGCGCTCCCCATCAGCGGAGATTGGCTGTTGCGAATCGTCGGGTCAAAGGACAGGTTTGTCTTTGGCGTATACCGCCGTCACGTGAGGACGATCGGCTACCTCGGCCAGATCGACAAACTCGTGGGCGCGCCGGCCACGACGCGAAATTGGAACACGATCGCCGTGATCGTTCGAGTTTTGCGAGACCAGGAAAAGATTGGCCGGGAAAACAAAAAGCTCCCACCGCGCGGATCGAAATTGCCCGCGCGCGAACTCTCGGCTAGAATTCGCTCTTGAACAATTCTTCTTTAAGCTCTTCCCTTCTCTCCGGACTCAACGAGCGCCAGCGCGAAGCCGTCCTCGCAATTGACGGTCCCGTGCTCGTGCTCGCCGGTGCAGGCACGGGCAAAACACGTGCGATCACCTATCGCGCCGCCTATCTGATTGAACGCGGCGTTGCGCCCGGCGCGATTCTTGCCGTCACCTTCACGAACAAAGCCGCAGATGTGATGAAGCAGCGCATCTCCGATCTGCTGCGCTCCGTGGGCGGCAACGCTTCGGACATGTGGGTCTCCACGTTCCACAGCTTCTGCGCGCGCCTGCTGCGCCGCGAATCGCGCCATCTCGGACTCCCCCGCGATTTCGCCATCTATGATGACGACGATCAGACCGCCGCAGTCAAGCGCGCTCTGATGCAACTCGATTTCCCGACCGACGATTACCCTCCGCGCAGCGTGCGCGCGCAAATCAGTCACGCGAAGAATCATGGCATTACTCCGGACGAGATGGCATCGCAAGCCTCGCAATCCGGCAATCGCGATCGCGAAGACGTAGCCAAAATTTACGCTGCCTACGAAGAGACTCTTCGCCGCGCCGCCGCCGTCGATTTCGACGATCTGCTGCTGCTGGCCGTAAAAGTTCTTCGCGAACATCCGGACGTCCGCTCCGCCTGGAACAGCCGCTTCCAATACGTAATGGTCGATGAATTTCAGGACACTAACGCGGCGCAAGAAGAGCTGGTCCGCTTGCTCGCCAGCGCGCATAAGAATGTCTGCGTCGTCGGCGATGAAGATCAGTCGATCTACGGCTGGCGCGGAGCTCGCGCCGGCAATCTGAAGCGTTTCACTGAGGATTTTCCCGCGGCCAAGGTCATCCGCCTCGAAGAAAACTATCGCTCCACGCAAACGATTCTCGATGCCGCCGCGGCCGTGGTCCAAAACAATTCCGAGCGTCTGGGCAAAACTCTTCGCGCCACCGCTGGCTCTGGCGCGCCATTGAAATTCTTCGAGGCGACGGACTCAACCGCCGAAGCCGACTTCGTCTGCGGACAGATCGCCTCGCTTGCGCGAGAAGATCCCACCGCGCACGTCGCAGTGCTATATCGCACCGGCGCGCAATCGCGTGCGTTCGAAGAAGTGCTGCGCCGCTTCGCTATCCGCCATCGCGTGGTCGGCGGCTTCAGTTTTTACGAACGTGCCGAGGTCCGCAATGCGCTCGCCTACGTGCGCCTGATGTTCCATCCCGAGGACAACATCGCGCTGCTTCGAGTGCTCAACGTGCCACCACGCGGCATCGGCGCCGCAACCGTCGCCGCGCTCGAATCGCGCGCACGCGAAATGAGCAAATCTCTGTGGGATGCGATCGCTTCCGGCGAACTCGCTCCCGGCAAGAAATTCCCCGCCGCGCTGAAATCTTTCCACGGGATGATGGAAGTATTGCGCGAAGAATGCCGCGAACTTCCGCCCGCATCGATGATCGAACGCGTCCTGGACCGCACCGGCTATCTCGGTTGGGTCGAGCAGCAGGACAATCTTGAGCACACCGCGCGCGCCGAAAATTTGCGCGAACTTTCCAACGCCATGGCCGAAGCCACCGAGCAAGGCCAAACGCTCGAAGACTTGCTCGACCATGCCGCGCTCGTCAGCGATTCCGACCAATACGAGGAATCCGCCACCGTTTCGTTGATGACCCTGCACAGCGCCAAGGGACTCGAATTCGACGCCGTGTTTCTCGCTGGCCTCGAAGAAGGCCTGCTGCCGCACAGCCGCTCGTTCAACACTACCGCCGAAATCGAGGAGGAGCGCCGCCTGTTTTACGTGGGCATGACCCGTGCCAAACAATCGCTGGTCGTCTCGCGCGCTGTCTATCGCCGCTCCTATGGCGAAGAGCGCCTGCGAGCGTCGATCCCGTCGCGCTTTCTCGCCGAAATTCCTGCCGATTTGATCGAAGCCGCCGTCGGTTCGCAATCGGAACCCGGCGAAACGCGCCGCTATGAGCCCGATCCCGAATTTTCGTCCGGCTACGATTACAACCGCGCGCGCGCTGTCTACGGACAGTCCAATTACGGACGTTCTTCGTCATCGCGGTCGTATAGCAGATCTGCGCCATCGGCGGCCAAGCCACTCACTTCGAAAGATCCGCTGGTCGGCAAGCGCGTCCGCCATCCGAAGTATGGCCTCGGCACCATCATCGAAGTCGATGGCGAAGGCGAAGACCGCCGCCTCACCGTCAGCTTTCAGGACTACGGCCCCAAGAAACTCATCGAACGCTACGCGCATCTACAGCTCGCATAATTAAGGCACATGCCGCTCGAAAGCCGAATCATCGGCGTTGCGCCGGGCATCCGCGCAAGGTAGAGTTCTCCAATTCGCTCGCGCCGGGGAGGGTGTCGATTGGATCCACAGCTGTTCCGCACCAAAAGCATCGACCAGCTTATCTCCGACTCCGAACGCCCCGATAAGCGGCTGCAAAAGTCGCTCGGGTGGGTCAGCCTAACAGCTCTCGGCGTAGGCGCGATCATCGGCAGCGGGATTTTCGTGCTCACCGGCACGGCCGCCGCAGGCGAATCGGTCGAATTTCCTTCCATCCTGAAGGCTCCGCTGCTCGCGGTGCTGATGCATGGCCGGCACGCGCTCGGCGTCAACGGGCGTCCCGGCGCGGGCCCCGCCATCGCGCTGTCGTTTTTTATCGTTGCAGTCGTCTGCGGCTTGGCGGGCCTATGTTACGCCGAACTCGCCTCCATGATTCCCATCGCCGGAAGCGCCTACACCTACACCTACGCAACGCTTGGCGAATTGATCGCCTGGATAATCGGCTGGGATCTAATCCTCGAATACGCCGTCTCCAATATGGCCGTCGCTGTCGGATTTTCGGCATACATCAATAGCCTGCTCGATTCCTTTGGACTGCGCATTCCAGACATTCTCAGCACTCCGGCCTATTCGCCGGAAACCGGCTGGGCGTTGCATTTCAACATCATGGGCTTCGTGATCGTAATGCTGCTCACCGTGCTGCTGGTCGTCGGCATCCGCGAATCTTCTGGCGCCAACAACATCATGGTGGGCATCAAACTGCTCGCCATCGTGGTCTTCTGCGTGGCTGCCAGCAAATACATTCACCCGTCTAACTGGCATCCTTTCGCGCCCAATGGCTTTCAAGGCGTACTCACCGGCGGCGCCATCGTTTTCTTCACGTACATCGGCTTCGATTCCGTCTCCACCGCCGCCGAAGAATGCAAAGATCCCAAGCGCGACCTGCCCATCGGCATTCTCATCTCGCTCTTCGTCTGCGCGTTTTTCTACATCGCTGTCGCACTGGTGCTCACCGGCATACAGCACTGGTCCACGCTCGACAACGCCGCGCCCGTGGCACACGCGCTCGAAGCAATCGGTCTCAACGGCGTGAATCGCTGGGTCACGGCCGGAGCGCTGCTGGGAATGATCTCCTCCATCCTCGTATTTCAACTTGGGCAGGCGCGCGTCTGGTTCGCCATGTCTCGCGACGGGCTGCTTCCCTCCGCCTTCTCGCGCGTACACAAGCGGTTTCGGACACCTGACGTCGCGACCTGGGTTGCCGGAATTGTGGTTGCCATTCCCGCTGGAATTTTCGACATTGGCACGCTCGCCGACCTTTCCAACATCGGTACACTTTTCGCTTTCATCCTCGTTTCGGTCGCGGTGTTGATCCTCCGCAAAAAGCAGCCCGACCGTCCACGCGCGTTTCGCGTCCCGGGCAGCCCTTGGATTCCCATCGCCTCGGTCGTATGCTGTTTTGTGTTGATGGCCAGCTTGACTGTCGAAAATTGGTTGCGCTTTTTCGTGTGGCTGATTATCGGCTTGTTCGTATACCACTACTACGGCCGCCACCACAGCACGCTGCGCGCGGAAGGGATGATCGCAGCCCCGCAAGGAGACGCGCCCTGATGCTGCGCCGCTTTCGTTTGGGTCTGTTGCCGCTCGCGCTGGCTCTCACCGCCGTTCCGTCTGCGTTAGCCTGGGGACCAAACGCCGAGCGCCTGGTGACCAACAAGGCCGTTGACACTTTGCCGCTTGAAATTGGCAGTTTCTTCGATTCAAATCGCCGCTTCCTCGTTCAGCACGTCACCGATTCGGACGCCTCCACGAATTCCGATTCAGCGGACAAAGATAATGGCTTCATCGCCCTCGATCACTACGGCACGTTTCCATTCTCCGAGCTTCCGCGCACGTACTCTGCTGCCGTGCGGAAATTTGGGAAGCGCACGCTTGATAAGTACGGCCTGCTCCCCTGGCAGATCGGCGTCTACAGCCAGAAACTCACGCAGACTCTTGAATCGCGAGACTGGCCAGCCGCGAGGCTCGCTGCCGCGGCTTTGGCTCATTACGTCGCGGCGGCGCACGACCCCTTCAACACCACCATGGATCGCGACGGCTCGCTCTCAGATCAGCCCGGCGTGAACCTGCGCTTCGGCGGCGGGCTGGTCGATCGCTATCAGCTTTTCTTCTTCGTCAAGCCCAACGAAGCGACATACATAAAAGATCCCACTGACCACGCTTTCGAAATGGCTTTGAGCGCGCACGCCTGGCTCGAAAATATTCTCAACGCCGACCGCCTCGCGCACCAGGACCTCACTAATTACTCGGACAATTATTACGACCGCTTCTACGCGCAAGCTGGCGCCGTACTGATCCGCCAGCTTTCAGACGCCTCGACGGACATCGGCTCCTACTGGATGACCGCCTGGATCAATGCCGGCCGGCCGCAGTTGCCGCCAAAATAACGCGACATGGCCACCATCCTGGACGCGCTCCCGAAAGCCGAACTCCATCTTCATCTCGAAGGCTCCATCCGCCCGGAAACTGCCGTTGAACTGGCCGCGCGCTATGGAGCCGAAATTCCTCTCGAAAAAGTCGCTGCGCGCTACAAATTCACCGATTTTTCCGGTTTCATCGATACCTTCAAATGGGTCACTTCGCTTCTGCGCGAACCCGAAGACTACGCCGTTATTACCCGCAATCTTCTCGAAGAACTGATTCGCCAGAACATCGTCTACGCCGAAATCACCGTCTCCGCCGGAGTGATGCTCCTCCGCAATCAGAGCATTGAAGCAAATTTCGCCGCCATCCATGAAGCCGCGCAAAGCGTCCGCTACGGCCGCGTGCGCACGGCCTGGATTCTTGATTGCGTCCGTCAATTCGGCGGCGATCCCGCCATGCAAATCGCGCGCGTCGCGGTGCAGTTGCAAAATTCCGGTGTAGTCGCATTCGGCATGGGCGGTGACGAGCTCGCCGTGCCCACCGTCAATTTCCGCCCTGCTTTCGACTTTGCGCGCAGCCAGGGACTTCGCCTCGTCTGCCACGCCGGAGAAATCGGCGGGCCCGAATCCGTCCGCGAAGCCGTGGAAATCCTCGGCGCCGAACGCATTGGCCACGGCATAGCCGTCATGCACGATCCCGCGCTGGCCGAATCGCTCGCCACTCGTCACATAGTTCTCGAAAACTGCCTCACCAGCAATCTCGCCACCGGCGCGCTCGCGAAACAAACCGGCAATCCCGCCACCACTCTCGCCGACCATCCCTTGCCAAAGCTTCTTGCCGCGGGCTCGCTCATCACTCTCTCCACAGACGATCCCGCCATCTTCTCCACCGACCTGCTCACCGAATATTCCCGAGCCGCTGAACTCGGCCTTTCGCCGCCGCAACTTCTGCATCTTGCCGAACAAAGCTTCAACGCCGCCTTCCTGGCGCCCGCCGAAAAACGCCAACTCCTCGAAAATTTTCGCTCCGCTGCCAAATCCTCCTCCCTGTTATAATTCTCGACTCGGGAACAAAAAGTTTGTCATCCCGGCCCGGTCGCCCGTTTTTGGTGAATGGCGGTAAAGGATCGGCTTTCGTCCTAGCTTTTCCGGGCCTGCCGCGCCGTAGCCCGAAGGGCGTCTCGTCGGCTCTTCCGGTTGAAGAATTCAACGTAGCGCCGTGGTCTTTTCTTTTCGGTGGTTTCTACCAGGAAGCGCGGCATCCGGTC
>JBOGNC010000106.1:0-13316 GCA_050747045.1 Candidatus Acidiferrales bacterium
GATCTGCTCCATAAGATGGCCGAATCGACCTGGCAATGCGGCGATCCGGGCATGCAATACGACACGACGATCAATCGTTGGCATACCTGCAAGGCCACGGACCGTATCAACGCGTCGAATCCCTGCTCGGAATACATGTTCCTGGACGACACGGCTTGCAATCTAGCCTCGCTAAACCTGCTGAAGTTTCTGGGCTCGAACGGCCAGTTCGATACGGACGGCTTCAAGCACGCGGTTGACGTGACCATCACGGCGCAGGAAATACTGGTGGACAACGCCAGCTATCCGACCGACCGAATCGCGCGCAATTCGCATGATTATCGGCCACTCGGCCTGGGTTACGCGAACCTCGGAGCGCTGCTGATGTCGCTCGCGCTGCCCTACGATTCCGACGGCGGACGCGACTACTGCGGCGCGATCACCGCGTTGATGACCGGCGAAGCGTACGCACAATCAGCGCGCATCGCTGAGCGTATGGGAGCTTTCGGCGGGTATCTACCGAATCGTGACTCGATGCTGGACGTGATCCGCATGCACCGCGATTCGCTGCGGCCGATCAAGGAAGAGAACGTGCAGCCGTCGCTTTTGCACGCGGCGCAGGATTCGTGGGACAGCGCGCTGGAACTTGGCGAGAAGTATGGCTACAAGAACTCGCAGGTTTCCGTGCTCGCGCCTACTGGCACGATTGGCTTCATGATGGATTGCGATACCACCGGCATCGAACCCGATCTAGCGCTGGTGAAACAGAAGAGGCTGGTGGGCGGCGGTGTGATCAAGATCGTGAACAACACGGTGCCGCAAGCGCTGATGAAGCTTGGCTACGGACCAGAGTCGGTAGCCAAGATTGTGGATTACATCGATGCGAACGGGAAAATCGAAGGGGCGCCGGGGCTGAAGCCCGAGCACCTGGCGGTGTTTGATTGCTCGCTGGCGCCAATGGGCGGCGGCCGCTCGATTTCCTGGCGCGGGCATTTGCAGATGATGGCGGCGGCGCAACCGTTCCTTTCCGGCGCAATCAGCAAGACGATTAATATGCCAGAAGAATCGACCGTTGAAGACATCATGGACGCGTACATCGATTCGTGGAAATTGGGGATCAAGGCGGTGGCAATTTACCGCGACAATTCGAAGCGCTCGCAGCCGCTTTCGGCCGCGGGCAAGAAGGAAGAGACGAAAGCTGCGGCTCCTGCTCCAGTGGCGGCGGCTGCGCCAATAGCAGCTGCTGAACCCCTAGTAGGGGCCACGATTCCGACGGGGCCGATGTCGCCCGAGCAACAGGAACTCTTTGCACGAATGCGTCGGCACAAGCTACCTGACGAACGCAGTTCAATTACACACAAATTTTCAATCGGTGGGCATGAGGGCTATCTGACCGTCGGCAGGTATCCAGACGACGGCAAACCCGGTGAAATCTTCATTAAGATGGCCAAGGAAGGCTCCACGCTTTCGGGCATCATGGATGCCTTTGCGTTGTCCGTCTCAATCGCGTTGCAATACGGAGTGCCGCTGCGCGCGCTGGTGGATAAATTCTGCAACTCGCGATTTGAGCCTTCCGGCTACACCGGCAATCCCGAAATCCGCTACGCCAAGTCGGTCGTGGACTACATCGGCCGCTGGCTCGGCGGAAAATTCATTTCCACTGATTACCTTGACAGGGAAATAGTACCCGGGGTCGACCTCGTCTCTAGCCCCCGGGCCGTTAACCCAGCCGAGGTCGACAATGCGAAGACTTCCGCAGACATGATCCTCGACGACGACAAAGTGATACTGCAAAACGGGCGAACCGTTACCTGGCGCGAACAAGGCGCGCCTTACTGCTCCGAGTGCGGCATGCGTATGACCCCCAATGGCAGCTGCTACAAATGCTCCAACTGCGGCAGCACTTCCGGCTGCAGCTGATGCGCGGTTGAACAAGGAGAATCCCCATGGCAGAACATCTCCCAATGCAGGGCACGTTAGACTTTGAGGCGGCCATCCGCAGCCTTCGAAGCGAGGCTGTGCGCGCTCACAGCCGCGCAGCAACTCGCTAGCATCAACGACCCTCTAACGCGAGACGCATTTGAAGACGCGGTGCGGGTATCCGACCGGGCTGCCGACGCCGAGCTGCGGGTGCGAGTGTGCGAGTCGTTCGCACTTTATCTCGAGGACCAAGGAGGCTTCAAGTCGGCGCGAGAGCTCTTGGTGAAAGCCGAGCAGATCGCCCAGGATAATGGCTTCGACGAAGACGTTGCTGGCCTCCAAGTCTGTATCAAAGAGGTCGAGGCCGAGCTGGTGGACGATGGAATGAAGGGTTATCTCGCGAACTTCAGACGGGCTGCGAAAGAGGGAAGCTACTCCCGGCAAGATAAGCGCGACGCCTTATTCGGTTTTATAGCTGACCTGAGCCGTTCGAGCGGGCGCCTTGCGGCGCGCGGCATTGGTTCAATCGATGACTTTAAGGAGCGGTTGGAGAGAGCGAGACGGGGGCGTGGCGAAGACTAGTATCAACCGTTACTTGGCGCGTCTTTGTTTTTCAACCGGCGAAAAGGATCCCACGACCGGAGCCGCCGCGTTCGTGTGTTCTCATCGCGCACCCGATGAATCTCTGGACGACCTAGCACGAAGGCTAGGGGTCAGCCGGATCATCGAAGAGCCTCTGCGCTATGAGGGTGGACTGTTCCAGCTCCCGAGTGGCGAGAGGATTATAAGACTGAATTCGGCCAGCACATTTGTCCGCAAGCGTTTTACGCTCGCGCATGAAATTGGCCACCTGCTGCTCGGCAAGCCGGGGCTCCGAAGTCCGTGTGGGGACGATCCTGAGCTTGAGAGGGCATGCGATGTTATTGCCTCGGAACTCCTGATGCCCACAGACGCGACTACCGACTACGTGAAGAGCCTTGGCCAACCGTCCCCCAAAAAGCTGAGGGCAATTGCCTCAAAGTACGCCGTGTCAGTCAACGCGGCAGCGATTCGAGTACACGCGGATCTCGGGATCTGGAAATGCTTTGTCGGTTTATGGGAGCGCGTCCCGGAAACCAGAACCGTTTGGTTCGTCGGGAAAAGACGTTGGGATTGGAACGAACCGAGTACCTACTCGCTAGACCTCGCCCTCTCCTCGGAAGCCGCAGTGAAGTGCACCGAATCGTGGCAACGCGGACCATTCGCCGATCAAATCTCACTGAATCTTCTACGAACCCAAGCAGGTCGCGTTTTGGGCCTCGTCGGTTTCGCGAACTAGAGCGCAAGCGATACGTGCGCCGCGCAGTGGTGGAGTAGGTGCGAGGAGACCGATGTACCGAGGAGCACATCGCAGACGCCGCGTGGCAAATAAAAACTAAAAAGGGGGCCCACCCAGGCCCCCATACGCTTCCCCACCCCTAAGTCCGGTTCCGGCGCGACAGAACCGGCTATCACCCCGGGCATCAAGAGACAATCGCTCTTGGTGTATGCACGCGCCGTGCCAATGATGGAGACGCCATCTAGCCCGCAGTCCGCTGGATGTGCGGCACTTACCGCAATCGAAGTAAGCGCGCGATACATACGTAGAAGCGGGAATCCGCTTTCTGAGAAGTTGTACTGTGTTTACCTACAGACTTTGGAAGATGGCACGGTCCAATTGCGGATTTGACGGAAGCGCGCGGTATTCTTGCGAGCGGTATCTTTAAGATACCTTCTGTTCGACTCCGATTTCCGACTGCAGATCGGCAGCGATTCTGGCGGCCCAACGCTGGACATCTTCGTTGCGTTCGGCTTCGACCATTACGCGCGCCAGAGGCTCAGTGCCTGAATAGCGCAAAATCACACGCCCGGAATTGCCGAGCGCTTTTTGGGCTTCGCTGAGCGCCCGAGAAACCCCGGGCAGGCTATCGAGAGGTGGTTTGGAGCGGACGCGGACATTAACGATCTTCTGCGGAAACTCCATCATATCCCCAGTGAGCGTGTCGAGAGAGCCGCAAATGGAAACCAGCGAGGCGATTTTCACCGCGGTGAGCATTCCGTCGCCGGTGGTGGCATCGTCGAGAAACAATATGTGACCGGATTGCTCCCCTCCGAGATTTGCGCCCATGCGCAGCATCTCCTCCAATACGTACCGGTCGCCAACCCCTGTGCGGATCAGCCGCAGCCCAGATTTCTCGAGAGCGCGCTCCAAGCCCAAATTCGACATCGTGGTTCCCACGATCGCGTCACCCTTCAGCTTGCCAGCCGATTGCAGATAGCGCGCTGCGGCAAGTAGCACGCTATCGCCATTGACCAAGCGGCCCGAGGCAGTGGAGAAGATGGCACGGTCTGCGTCTCCGTCAAAGGCCACGCCCAGAATTGCATGCTCAACCACAACCCGCTTTTGGATACCTTCGGGATGCAACGAACCGCAGCCCGCGTTGATGTTGCGACCATCAGGCAGGTTGTTAGTAGCCACTACAGTCGCGCCCAGGGAGCGAAACAACTCCAGCGCCAACTCACTGGCGGCACCGTTCGCGCAATCGAGCAGGATTTTCATTCCGGCGAAGCTCGCGCCGGGCAGGACGGCTGCGCGCAAGCCGTCCAGATAATCGTGGTATAGCCGTTCCTTCCCGTCACAGAGTTTCACCGGTGTGATAGCGGTCCCGCTACCGGCAGCAAGAATCGCGCGTTCGAGATCGTCCTCGACGGGATCAGGGAATTTCATTCCCGATGAGGAAATCAGCTTTACGCCGTTATCCTGATACGGATTATGCGAGGCGGAGATCACCACGCCGGCTGCGAATCCTTCGCGGTGCACCAGCCAAGCTACTCCGGGAGTAGGTAAGACTCCCGCGGAAACCGGTTCCGCGCCGCCGGCGGCTAGTCCACTGGCAATCTGCTGCGCGATGTGCGGACCGGACTCGCGAGTGTCGCGGCCGATCAGTACTCGAGCTCGCGAACCAGCTGCGGTCGAAACGTGCCTTCCCAAGGCGACGCCGACCCGAACCAGTGTGGCATTGTCGAGCGGATATTCGCCCGGAATGCCGCGGATGCCGTCTGTGCCGAAAAGGGTTTTGCCCATGAGTTTGTTTCCCCGCGCATACGCGCGCGAATTTAAGATTTTAGCACCGCCGCGCCGCAGCTTGAGGAGAGGTTTCGGAAAGTTTTTGGAGCGAGTTCGGCAATGGCGAGAAGCACTTGCTATTGTTCACCGAGACACGAACCGGTTCGCGCGGGGCTGGCTGTGCTATGGTTTAGCGATGCTCACCGCCGAAACCCGGGTGGTTACGCGATCCGTCAGTGCGCGAATTATCGCCGCTGGAATCGTGATTGCGTTTTGCTACTGGGCCTCGACGGTATTGGTCACGCTGCTCGCGGCGGTGCTAATGGCCTATTTCCTGGACCCGTTGGTGACGTGGCTGGAAGACATTCACATTCCGCGCGCCCTCGGGTCATTGCTAATCGTGCTGCTCACGCTGGCGCTGCTGGCCGGACTCGGCTGGACGCTGATCGAGCGCTTCGATCAATTCGGCCGCGACTGGCCGCAGTACCGGGCGCCGCTGCGATCCGCGGTGGCGGCGGTTGACTCCCGGCTGAAAAGCCTGGAAATGCACGTTTCGGAAATCACACCCCCGGCTGCGCACGTAGGCCGCGAATTAACGATTTCGGAATCGAACCCGCTGCGCGATGCGCTGCTTGGAAGATTAAGCTCTCTATATTCTTTTTTGTTTTCGGTCACGTTCATTCCCTTTCTTGTCTTTTTCATGCTGGCTGCGAAGCGCCAGGTATGGCACGCAACGATGGAATTGTTTCCGGTCGACAAGCGCACCCAGGCAAAAGACACGCTTGCCGATGTTACGCACGTCCTTCGCAGCTATTTGGCCGGAACGGCGCTGGTGGCCCTGCTACTGGTGCTCGCGAGCTGGGGATTCTTCTACGTGATTGGAATCGACTTCCCTTTCCTTGTGGCGCTGGTTTCAGGGCTCTGCAACATGGTGCCGTATATCGGTGCGGTGATGTCGTGGCTTCCTCCGCTCCTGGTGGGCCTGAAGCAATTTCACTCGGTCGGTCCATTCATTGGCATTTTTGCAATGCTTACGTTCTTCCACATCATTGCCGCTAATCTGTTGGTACCCGCGCTGGTCGGCTGGCGCGTGCGATTGAACGCCATGGCGCTCACGGTCTCTCTGCTATTTTGGGGCTGGCTCTGGGGAGCGATGGGGCTGATCTTGGCGATTCCGATCACCGCGGTCATCAAGGTGATTTGCGACCATGTAGATGGATGGCAGCCAGTAGGCCGCTGGCTGAGCGCGTGAGCAGCGGCTTAAGCGCGCGCGCTTAACTCGTGTAGCGTTGCGACACGCTCTGCTAATGATTTCGAGTCTCCCGCCTCTTGAAAAAGCCGAATGGCGGCAATCCCGAAGGCACCGGCACGAACGCATTCGCCTGCATTGTGTTCATCCACTCCTCCAATTGCGATCACGGGGATTCGAAGCGCGCCGCAGGCTTCCCTTAGTTTTGCGACTCCTGGCGGCTGGCCGAAGCGCCTCTTCGACGGCGTGTCGAAGATGGGCCCGAAAATAGCGTAGCTTGCCCCCGCCGCTTCGGCCTTGCGCGCTTCCGCCACGCTGTGGCACGAGACTCCAATCAAAAACTCTGCGGGAGCATTTCCGGCGCGGCACCAGCGCACTACCTCTGCCGCTGGCATGGATTCCTGTCCTAAGTGCACGCCCGCAGCCCCAGTCGCCAGAGCGACGTCTAGCCGATCGTTGATCAGTATGCGAAGAGACGACACTTGGATTCCACGGTGGTCATATGCCGCAAGAACCGCTGCCCTCGCCAGAGCCAGCATGTGGCTCGCGGAAAGATCTTTCTCGCGAATCTGCACCCAATCCACACCCGCGGCAATCGCGGAGCGAATCGATGAAATCAATGCTCCGCGTGCATCGGCCGCTGCTAGACCTCTGCGATCTGTGACGTAGCAAACGATCGGCACCCTGGACGCGACGCCGAGCTTGTACTTAGACTCGGGTGACAACGGAGGAAGTCCACTGGCGAATGGCTTCGAGCGAGAGCAGCACGTCCAAAATTCCCAGCCCGGAGACGGCGCCTCGCACGTAGGGGTTCCGCAGCACCAGGCCTAGCGCCGGATAGGCGTAAACGAAATAGTTCGTTTCCCATAGCTCGATCCACGGCGCCAAAATCAGGGCCATTCCCAAGGCGAGCCAAAATAGCGCCAGGACAACAAGCATCACGCGCCTCATCATCGTGTTGGAATTATGGGAGATTCGCGGCGCAGTGGCAACAGGCAACGAAACTTTGCGGAATGGGAATTCGCTTGATTAGCGGCGCTGCGTTTCGAGCAGGATCAGTGCTTTTGCAGCATGGCGATGTGGTCTGCAACATCGCGGTAATCGATATTCATCGCGTAAACCTGTCGGAAGTGGTCCAGTGCCGATTCCGATTCGCCCGCCGATTCAAGCGAAATGCCCAAGTCGTAGCGCAGCGCCAGCACGGCATCCTGATCAAGCCCCGGAGTTCTCAGAGCTCGCTCGTACCACAGTGCAGCGACTTTTGGCTCGCTTTTGTCCATGAACGATAGGGCTAGCATAGCGGCGCAATTCATTGCGTAAGGGAATGGTTTTCCGCGTTGCACCGCATGTGCGACTTTTTGGAATTCACCGATGGCTTCGTCCAGGAGACCCATCTCGCGGTAGGCGATTCCAAGGTTGTAGTGGGTCTCAAGATCTTCGTCTTCGTCATTCATTTCGCCGAGTTCGCTGCGAAACTCCTGGAAGACCTCCGCCAGTTGATTCAAATTTTTGATCGAAGGCTCGGGTGTGGAACCGGCCGGGGAAGTTGCGAGCACTGAAGGTGCAACTGGTTCCGGGGGGGTTGTGGCCACGGGTGCATGAGGAACTGCTTTTGGCCTGCTAGCAGGTGCGGGCTCTTTCGATGCCGCACGGACCGTTTCTTTTGGCGCAGCGGGAACAGCTGGAGGCGCTGCGGCCTTTGGAGCTGGTTCAGAGTCTGGCGTGACAGGCAGGTCCATTTCCTCAAGCTCAGCGTTCAGTTCGCTCAAGAAGTCGTCAGCGGTTTTTGGCTTGGCGGTGCGATCATCGCCATTGTCAGTTGCGGGATGCGGGGTTAGCTCCAGCTCGATCTCAGTGTCGTCACTGGATACTTCCTCGGTCTGAGGGGCTCCCTCTTGCTCCTGTGCCGGCTCGAGAACGAGCTCGATGGGAGATTGCTGTTCTTCTTGTTGTTCCGCAAACGCCACCGGCTCAATTTCCTCCGATGCGGGTTCGGGTTCCGGTTGAATTTCGGCACTTTCGGCTGCCACCGGCTCGGGAGCGCTAGGGGCCTCTGTCTCGGGAACAATTGCCTGCGAGGGTTCCTCGGAAGTTTTGACGGGCTCGGCCACTTCCTGGACCATCGCTTCCCATTCGTCGGAGAGATCGACTTCTTCTTCCGTATGCGGCGCGGCTTGTGGTATTGGTGCTAACGGGACCTCAGCATGCGCGACAGGTACCTCAGCCACAGCTGGCTCGGCCACTTCAGAGGATTCCACGGGAGCAACCGGTATCTCAAATTCGACGGGGGCGGGCGCAGAAGTTGGTTCATTCTTCGCTTCGGAAATTTCCGGCGTGGGAGCCTCCATCGCTGGCGGTGCGGACGCGCTTGCGGAGGGAGCGGACCCCGTGGGCCCGGCAGATTCACGAAATTCGTCTTTTGCAACCCCAGCAATCTTTTCGTATCTTTCGCGAAGTTCGGTAAATTTCTCTGCGTTGGTGGAATCCGCTCGATCGAGGCAAATCCCTTCCAGCTTGGCGGCAATTTCGGCGGTGCGGCGATGGTTCCCGGCGCCAACGTATAAATCGAGCAAGCGCTCAAGGGTGGGCGTGTGCCGGGGAGCCTTTTCCAGGACGCTTTCGAGCAACAATGTTGCCTTTTGAGTTAGGCCATAGCTGGAAAACAGATCTACGTCTGTAAGGGCCTGGGCCACGTAAAGTTCCGTTTCTTCGCCGAGAGGTTCTTCGGGAGCGGCGCTTGACGCGGCAGCTTCGGAAACTGGCTCGGGTTCCTTGGGAACTTCGAAAATCGAGGCTAGTTCCTCGTCGGGAGCCGAAGGCGTCGCGATCGGCGGCATGGCCTCAACGTGTGCAGGCTCGGCTGCTTCCCCCCCGACTCGGTCGCGCAAGTGCGCAAGCCTTGCAAGCAGGCGCTCATCGCCCTTGTTCTTTTCGATCAGCTCTTCCAGCGCTTCTTCCGCTCGGGTGTACTCGCCTTTGGCGCTGTACGCGTCCACCAGTTGCGTAAGAGCTGAAGACAACTGGAATGGATCGCTGGAGTGACGGCTGAAATCGGCGAGCGTTTGGAGAGCTTCGATGTTTCCGGGAACTTTCTGAGTAATAGCGACGAGCGGCTTCAAGTACTTGTCCTGCTCACCCGTCTCGATGGCAGGCTCACGGATTTCGGCCAACAGAGGCAAGGCATCGAGCGCGTTCCCACGCTCGATCTGATACTCCGCTACTTTCTGCAACAGCCCGAAGTGGCTGCTGCCGCGCAGAAGTTGATTCCGCGCGCGGTCGGCGGCCTGCTCGATGTGTCCGGCGGCTAACTGCCAATCGACCAGTAGATCGGTGACCTCTCCCCCCGCGTCTGCCTCGGGATGCTTAGCCAGCACGGCTACGGCCTTGTCGTTGTGGTTCGCGAGGTGGAGAATTTTCGCTTCCAGCAATAGCGCTGCCGGATTGTGCGGCTCAAGCTCGATGGCGCGCGCAATCAGCTTCTGTGCTTCGTCGGCTTCCTCGCGTTCAAAGAGGCGCTGCGCGTAATGGAAATAGGTCTGTGCCGCTTCTTTTTTCTGGCCCATTACGTTGTACAGTTCGGCCAGGCGCATCTGCACGCGCGGATTGTCCGGCTCAACTTCCAGAAGGCGGTTCAGAACTTCCACTGCTTTTGGCGCCTTATTCGCTTTGAGGTGGGCTTCCGCGATCTGCAGAAAAAGGGGTCTTGCTTCGCTAAGTACACCCTGCTGAACGTAAAGGTCCGCCAAGCGCTCGAGCGGCGGGAGTTCGTTAGGCGCGAGCTTGGCGATTTTCTTGTAGATCGCGATGGCTTTGCTGTTGAATCCGTCGCTGAGATAAACTTCGGCGAGCCGTTCGAAGTATTCAATCGCGTGCGGCATGTCGCCCTGGCGGGCGAACAGGTCGCCGACGGTCATCAATGTGGCCTGGTCTTTCGGGTCGTGTTTCAGGATTTGCTGGTACTCGGCGATGGCCTGGGCGGGCTTGCCCTGGCTGAGGAACTTTAGGGCGTTCTCCAGCGCCTTGTTTTTGTTAAAGGCCATCGATGGTCCCGCGTCCCCGGTCGCGTCCGGCGAGAGGGTAAGGGCTCCGCGTCGAGCGCAACTCAACTTGGAAGGTTAGCACGCGCCAAAAACCAGGGTCTATGCAGCGGCGGGGGTGTGGTGCCGAAGGGGATAACAGGCGGCTACGCGGCAGGGTGGAAGTCGGCATTCGGGAAAACGCTTGACCGTCACCGACCTAACGGAGAGCTTGTCTCCATTGGGGAGCCTAGCGGAGGTCCCTAAAGCTTTACTTCGGCGATCTGTATGATCGGTTGGACGTTGGTGTAGTTCGCCACATCCGCCATGATCACCTCGGCATGGGGCGCGAACGCCGTCTGGAACGCGTCGACCGAATCGAACAAAAGGTGCCCAACGGCAACGTACGGTGCCGGTGCTTCCGGTGTGCCACCGGCGATGCCCTGCTCGGCTGCCACAGCCTTAAGAGCTGGTCCAACCTTCTTCTGGACCATCGGTAGATGCTTGCTCACGTAGTAGTCCATATCGAATCGCACGCCCGCGCTATTTGGGTAGAACACGCTAATTTTGATCATTGGCATCTCCTTGAATTTTGGATTGCCCAGCCGACGCCGCGCCTGCACTCAAGCCTCGATGCCCAGGGGCAATGGCGTCTGCTCCGCCCCTGCGGCCCAGCAGCGGGATTCGCGAACGGGCGCATACGAAAATCGATGCAGCGGCGTCGGACCGAATTGCCGCAATGCTTCCAAGTGGTCGGGCGTGCCGTAGCCTTTGTTTTGCGCCAGGCCGTATTGGGGGTAGAGCTGATCGAACTCTTCCATGCGCCGGTCGCGCCCGACTTTGGCCAGAATCGAGGCCGCTGCAATCGAAACCGACCGGGCGTCGCCATGAATCAGCGACCGCTGCTCGATCGACAGATCGAGCTCGATGGCATCGAGCAGCAGGTAGTCCGGCAGCGGACGAAGTTGCGAAATGGCGGCGACCATGGCTTGTCGGCTGGCTTGATAGATATTCCACGCGTCGATGCGACTCGCGTCAATTTCCGCCACTGCCCAAGCCAGCGCGTGCTGCTCGATGCGTTCGGCGAGTTCCGCGCGGCGCTCGGCAGTTAGCTTTTTGGAGTCGTCCAGGCCGACTATCCGGCGTCGCGGGTTCAAAACCACCGCACCAGCCACCACCGGCCCGAAAAGAGAGCCGCGACCCGCTTCGTCCACCCCCGCGATGCGCATCCAGCCGTGCTGCCGCGCGTCGCGCTCGTATCGTGCCGAACAAAGGCGCCCCATGGCGCGCGATTCTAACACAAGCTCTCTGCGCCCAAGCGTGGACACTGGAAGACATCCTGTGGATAACTTTCGGGAATGTGAGCGCACCTGCGCGCGAAATAAAAAAGCCCGCGCCGACTTCTCGGAATGGGCTGAAGTTTTTCGGAGCGTGGCACTTATTCAGCAGATTCGGCTGGTCTCGCAACCTGCTCAGGACGTTCGGCGCGCTTGATGCGGGCGGCTTTGCCTTTGCGGGCGCGCAGATAGTTCAACTTCGCGCGCCGTACGCGGCCTGCGCGCACCAATTCGACGGTGCTGATCATCGGCGAATGCACTGGGAAAATTCGCTCCACGCCGATACCGAAACTGACGCGCCGCACCGTGAAGGTTTCACCCAGCAGTTCGCCGCGGCGGCTCATCACCACGCCCTCGAATGACTGGATCCGCTCTTTTTCCTTCTCACCTTCGCCTTCCTTCAGCCGCACGTTGACGCGCACCGTATCGCCCGGGCGGAACGCGGGATGATCCTTGCGGAGTTGGGATTCTTGCAATTTAGCGATAATCGGTTTCACGGTTCGTTTCCCGGCAGACCCGCTCAGGTGGGGCCAGCACACAGCGCACAATCGCCAATTATAGAGAAAGCGACGACCCCTGCCTAATAAAAAATGACTAAGAAGTGCCGCCCTTATGCCGTTTCGCGAATTTCCTTCAGCAATCGTTCGTCCTCAGGCAGCAGAGGGGCGCCTTGCGTTAGGTCCGGGCGGTTCCGTAGTGTTTTCGCCAGCGCCTGCCGCCGCCGCCACCGGCGAATCTCCTCGTGGTTCCCGCTTACGAGCACTTCTGGAACTTCCCACCCGCGGAAATTTTGTGGCCGCGTGTAGTGCGGATAATCCAGAATGCCGCGGCGGGTGGTGAGCAGTCCAAGGGTGGCGCTGGGTGGTTCGCCCGGTCCCGGCATGTTCGGCACGTGCAAATCCGTGCCAATTACTTCCGCGGGCTCGCTGAACGATTCCTCGACGGCCGAATCTTCATTACCGAGCGCGCCGGGAATCAGGCGCGTCGTCACGTCTAACATCGTTGCTGCTGGCAATTCGCCGCCGGAAAGCACGAAATCACCGATGGAAAGTTCGTCAGTTACCAGGTGCTCGGCGACGCGTTCGTCCACCCCCTCATAACGGCCGCAGATCAGGATGATTCTTTTGCAGGTTACGAAGTGGCGCGCGGTCTCCTGCCGGAAAAGTTTTCCGGCTGCGGAAAGCAGCACTACGGCGGTTCCAGGAATACTTGCGGCGTTTTTTCCGGTCAGCGACTCCACCGCTTCAAAGAGCGGCTCGGGCTTGAGCACCATTCCGGCACCGCCGCCAAAAGGACGGTCGTCCACAGTGCGATGCCGGTCGTGCGCAAATGAACGCAGGTCGTGGACATGTGTTTCGATCAGCCGGGATTCGCGAGCGCGGCGCACAATCCCATAGTCAAGCGGGCCAGCGAAAAAATCAGGAAAAATGGTGATGATATCGAACCGCATAGCCCCATTCTATCGCGGGAGCGAGGGCGGCTCTAGCGATTGAGGTCGCGAAGGCCCTCGGGAAGGCTCACTTCAATCGAGCGCGAATTCACGTCCACCAGTACGCATATCTCCTGCGCCAGCGGAATCAGCAGTTCGCCTTCCGGCGAGTCGATCACCAGCAGAGGAGTGCCTGGAGCATCCTCGCCGGTAGCTTGCACGTCGCGCACGCGACCGATGACGCGGCCATGGGTGCAAACTTCGCATCCAATCAAATCGTTCACGTAGTAGCTGCCGCTGG
>JBOGNC010000107.1:0-13287 GCA_050747045.1 Candidatus Acidiferrales bacterium
CTCCCGCCCGATCCAACTCCCTCTCGCTCATCCCTGTCCGTCCCAATCCGACCTCCTTTTCGAGGTCGTATTAAGGGGACATTTCTATCGAGCACAAAAGGGGACATTATCAT
Source organism: Candidatus Acidiferrales bacterium (assembly GCA_050747045.1). Classification (GTDB taxonomy): domain Bacteria; phylum Acidobacteriota; class Terriglobia; order Acidiferrales; family UBA7541; genus Palsa-295. Next base: position 114 of record JBOGNC010000107.1, read on the forward strand.
CGAGGTACAACAGTTTTGACCGCACGCTGACCGAGACTCGGAAGCGTCCTAAGGTGGGATAGAATATCGGCTGAGGAGAGCGGATGCCTTCCTATACCGACGCCCACGCGCGCGCGGGAATCGACGCTAAGTTACCCGCGCTGGAAACCTGGCCGAACCATTTTCCCGGCTACAAAATTACGATTCGGTTTCCGGAGTACACGTCCGTGTGTCCGAAGACCGGCCTTCCCGACTATGGCACCATCACCATCCAATACACGCCGAAGCGCAGCTGCCTGGAGCTTAAAGCCCTGAAGATGTATCTTCTTGCGTACCGCAGTCTCGGCATCTTCTACGAGAACGCGGTGAATCGAATGTTGCGAGATATTGTCTCCGCGATTCACCCCGTGAAATGCCGAGTGAGTGGAGAATTCACACCGCGCGGCGGATTGACCACCACGGTAGAGGCTCAGTGGCCCCTCACTCGCAATGCCGTGCGGCGAGCAAGATAGACTTCCCAGTCTGGGTTCGGCGATAATCTTTTTAGTGCGTCGCGCGGCGAGAGCCGCCGAGGAGGGTTCATGAGTCTTACGCCAAGCACACCTACCCCTGAGCCGGTGCCCGAACGAAGCGGCCTGCCGCGCTGGGTGGGCGTTCTGTTCGTGATCGCATTCGGATTAGTGGGCTGGCTCCTTTATGCCACTTACGCCAACAGTCAAGCGATGAAGCAAGCGCAGGACACCTCCAACAAAAAGGTGGATGCTCTGGCTGCGGAACTTGACAAGACCAACGCGCGATTCGCGGATGCAAAGGGACAGCTCGAGGTGACCGAGCAGAAGTTGGGGCTGACCGAAGATGAACTCGCCCGCGCGCGCGCATTGGCGCAGGCGGTGCGCAAGCAGCAGGAAACCAGCGATCAGACATTCCGCAAAGCGCTGGGCGAAGCGCAAGCCAATAACGCGAACCAATTCGGGCAGGTAAACACGAAGATCACCACAACGCAGAATCAGCTTTCGTCCACGCAGGCCGATCTGAAGGCGACCGAAGGAAAGCTGCAGAGCACCATGGGCGATCTGGGAGTGCAAAGCGGGTTGATCGCGAAGAATCATGATGAGGTGGAAGCTCTGAAGGAGCTCGGGGAGCGCAATATATACGAATTCACTCTGCACAAGGCAAAGCACATGGAACATGTGGGACCGATTCAGCTGGAATTGCGCAAAGTGGACACCAAGCATTATCGCTATACGCTGAACGTCCTTGCCGACGACAAGAACATCGAAAAGAAGAACCGCGACGTGGACGAGCCACTGCAGTTCTACGTGACTGGAGAGCGCGCGCCCTATGAGATCGTCGTGTTTAAGGTCGCCAAGAACGAAGCGCAGGGATATCTGAGCACGCCCAAGACGGCATCGCAGGCTCCGCCATCGGCCGCGCCTGGAAACGGCACCACCTCCGCGAACCCGCCGGGGCACTAAATCGGGCATAGCTCCAAACGGGCATTAGCGAATAGCGAACCTCGAACCCACATTGCGGCGCCGTATTCCGGAGCTCATGGCATGCTAGAGAAACGGAACGTTGGCGCTGGCATCCCGCCCGTACGCAGTTTCCACCCGATGCCGCCCAGGAGGGGACTGTGAAATCGAGGCGGAACTGCCTTTTCAGCAAAGGTGCGATGTTGGCGATCGCGCTGGCTGCTGTGTCGATATGCGCGGGCGCCTTGCAGGCACAAACGTCGGAGATCGTTCCGCGATTGCCTGCCAGCACAGTGGCCCTCGCGGAGTGGCATGGGACGAGCGCGCTCACCGGAACTGCGCAGCAAAATCATGTGCTTCAATTGATGGCCGACCCCGCCATGGCGCCTCTTTGGCTGGGCATCGCGGAAAATGTCCAAAAGTCGGAGCAAAACAGCAAAGCTCCGGCACCGGCCTTAAGCTTGCCGGAAGTCGTATCGTTGCTGCAGAATCCGGCGGCCGCCGGAATTATGGAGATGCCGCACACGGCAAGTTCGACCGCCAGCAAATCTCCTTCTCCGCTCGCAATGTTCGCAATCTACGACGCGACCGGAAAAACACAAATCATCGAGAAGTGGCAAACCGCGACGGACACTCGGGGGCCTAAGCCGCCCGTGGTGACCCACTTCGAATTCGGCGGTATGTCCGTGGAAGCGCGCACTTACGATAAAAGCACAACCTACTTGGCGATGGCGGGCCATTACTTCATCGTGTCCGACCAGAAACCGGTGATCGAGCAACTGATCGCGCGATTCCAAGGCAGCACTTCGCCTGCGGACTCGCTGACGAAGCGGCCCGAGTACGCCGAGGTGCAGAAATTCATCGGCGCTGAAGGCGCGTTGGACTATTTCGCGCGCGTGCCGGACTTTCATCAATGGGTGGCAACGAATGCAAAGGACAAAAAACAGGCCGGCTTGAAGTTCATCAACAGTCTCCACCTGGAAAAGGTCCATGCGATGGGAGGGTCGGTGAGTTTCGCCGGGGAAGCGATGCACATGCGCGGTGCCATCCTGGGAAACACGCAGCCGCTGGGCCCGCTCGATTTTGCTGGGCCGAGCAGCGCGTCTTTTCGGACGCTGGCGGTCGCCGGCAGCGCGCCCGAGTTCAGCGTATCGCGAGTGAATTTCGCTGCGATGTACCGGCTGATTATAGGCGCGGTGAGTACGGTTTTGCCGGAACAGCAGGCCGCCAGTGTGCAGGCGGCGGAAGGCATGGCCCAGGGTTTCCTGGGCATGTCTATTCCGGACGCGCTGGATCTTTTCACCGGCGAGGTTGCGTCGGCGTCCAGTTTCTCGGATGACGGAACACAGCAAAGCATTTTCGCCGCCACGATCCAAAAACCGGAATCGGTGCTGCACATTCTGCGCGCCGTCCTTGGTCCCATGACTCTGGCGGAGGATACGTTTGGTAACGCCACCATGCTCGATATCGCTTATCCGTATCGAGACCCGGCAACGGGATTGCAGCGCCGCAAAATGTACTACGTGGCCGTAACGCCGCAAATGCTGCTGGTGGCGCCGCGCAAGGCGCTGCTGCGCAACACGCTGGAAAGCTTCTCGGCTCCCTCCAGCGTCGCGGCTCAGCCTGCCAAAGGCATTTTTGCGGAGCCGGAGTACGCTCAGATGCGCGCATTGCTGCCGACTAAGCTATCCGGACTGAGCGCGGAGGACGTGGCGCAGATTCCGTGGGACGCGCTGTGGCAAAATTTCGAGCGTCAGGCGGAACAATCGTCGAAGCAGGCGGCGCATATATCGAAAACCGACTATTCCCCCAATATAAGCTGGATGAAACTGGTCAACCCTGACGTGATCCCGCGGCATCTCCACATGGCGGTGGGCGGGTGGTGGAAGGATACGAACGGCGTCTACTTTGATTCGTACGTTCAGTAGCGCGCGCTGCGTCACTCCCGCAATATTCATTCTGACGATTGCGTTGGGACTCGCCACAGGGCGGCCAGCGGACTGCTTGGCGCAGGCCGCGCCGGTGCCTGCTCTAGCTGTAGCGCTCCCGCTCGGCGCACGCACGGATTTGGTCCGGCTCGACGTGAGCGTATTGGACAAGCGCGGAAACTTCGCCCGAGGACTCACGCAAGACGATTTTCGAGTGCTGGACAATGGAGTGGCTCAGCCCATTGTCTTTTTTGCTCCTGTTGAAGCGCCAGCGCGCATGCTGGTGATGATCGAAACTGGTCCGGCAGTCTACTTGATTCACGACGAGCATTTAGCGGCCGCCTATACGCTCGTGCAGGGACTCGATCACGCGGATGAAGTGGCGCTTGTAACCTACAGCGATAACGCCCGAAGGGTTCTGGACTTCACGTCGAACAAGGCTGAATTTATTGGCGCGCTGAATTCATTGCAGTACATGATCGGGTCGGGCGACCTGAACTTTTACGACTCGCTCTCGTCGGTGGTCGGCGAAATATCGCCCGCCGGCGGCAAGACGGCTGTGGTGCTGCTCGCGACAGGGCTCGATTCCTCCGCGGTGTCGCACTGGGAGCCGCTAGTGCACAAAATTCGCGGAACGGACGTGGTGGTTTTTTCAGTGGCGTTAGGCGGCGTCCTACGCGGAAACGAGCGTACCAAGACGAAACGGAAGAAGCACGCGCCGAAATCAGCGGGGGCTATCGAACAGCCGCCCGATTCTCTGGACGGGCTTACGGGGTTCGCGCAGGCGGATCGTGCCCTCAATTTGCTGGCGCAGATCACCGGAGGGCGCGCGTATTTTCCTCAGTCGGACAAAGATTTCGCGTCCATCTATCGCGAAATAGCCGCTACGCTGCGGCATCAGTACGTGCTGGGAATCGCGCCTGCACACGACGGCAAATTTCACGCGCTGACCGTGGACGTTTTCCCTGGCGGGACAGCAAATGCGAAGGTGCGGCCGAAAAAGTCTCGATACCGCATTTTCGCTCGACAAGGGTACGTCGCGCCCGCCAACTGACCCTTGGCCTATTCAGCTCGCGCATATGCAGAATGCGTTTTTGCCGCCGCAGGCTTCACTCGTATAATCGCTCGACACTCAGTCTTTCACATGGGAGCGGACCAAGGGAATGCCGAAGCGAATCACGATAGCCATTATTCTGCTGGGCTTGTGCCTCGTATCGGTGGCGCATTTGCCGGCGCGCGCGCAACCAGCAACTCCTGCAGCCGCGCAACAGCCAATAGTGACAGCACACTTTGAAAACGGAGGCAATGCCGTCGAAATTTCCGCCGATTTCTCGGATCACTTAGTCTTTGTGCCTGTACGCCTAAACGAAGGCGCACCTTCTCTTTTCGAGTTGGACACCACCGCGCCCTCTTCGTCCGTCGATCCGACGCGAGCTACCGAGCTGGGGCTCGGAACAACGAATCCTCCGGTGTTGAATTTGAGCGGAGTGGACGTTTCTTTTTCGGAGCTGACACGCACGCCGATGCCGGCCTTTGCGGCTCGTTTTGGACGGCAGTATCAGGGGACTCTGGGGAACGATTTTCTCGAAACCGTAGTGGCGAACATTGATTACGCGCGGCAGACGATGCAGCTTTACGATCCGTCGGTTTACAAGTACGCGGGGCATGGCAAGGCGATCCGCGTGACATTCGTGGATGGAATCCCAGTAGTGAAGGCGAAGGTGATCATCGAGGGGCGGTCGGTGGAAGCCGACTTCGCCGTGAGTACCGCGCTCGATGCCCCAGTGCTTATTTTCGACCGTTACGCGGAGGCGCACAAGCTCTCGCTGCACAAGTCGATCTCCGCGGCGAGCCTGCCTATTCGAGACGCAGAGCAAGACACCCTTGGACGGTTGGACCGCTTTCAAATCGGGCCGTACACCGTGGAGGCAAGCTTGGTGGTGTTTTCGCGACAGAATCCGCCGACGAGCCACGACCCGAAACTTGCGGGCGAGATCGGCGCGGAGATGTTGCGCCGATTCGGCGCGGTATTCGATTACCCGAACCAGAAGATATTTTTCGACCCGAACAGTGAGTTCAACAGCGAAGATTTCGAAGATATGAGCGGACTCACCATCTCCGCGAGCGGCCCGAATCTAAAGAAATTCGAAATCACGGATGTGCGGCCGAATACGCCCGGGGCCGATGCAGGACTGCGAAAGGGCGACATCATCGAAGGGATCGATGGCGACGCAGCCGCCGATATATCGCTCGCGGACATTCGAAAGCTATTTCGCCAGCTTGGGCCTCCGTATCAAGTGGTAGTGACGCGAAACGGAAAGACGTTCAACAGCAACTTGCAAATGCACCGGCTGCTATAGGCTGGACTCGTAGTCGCGAAGCGTGGAAGCCATTTTTCTCAGGCGGGCATCAGCGAGCGCGAAGACGCTGTTCGGCGCGAACTTGCCAGAGGCGTCGCGTTTGCCGGCGGGAATTCCGGTGAGGATTTCGATCCCCTGTTCGATTGTCGATACGGGGTGGATGTGGAAGAGGCCCTTTGCGACGGCTTCGATTACCTCGTCGCGCAACATCAGATCCTCGATATTTTCGGAGGGAATCAAGACGCTCTGCTTGCCGGTAAGACCCTTCAGCTTGCAAACGTAATAAAACCCCTCGATTTTTTGGTTCACTCCGCCAATCGGCTGAATATCACCGTTCTGATTCACCGAGCCGGTGACCGCGCATTCCTGGCGGATGGGAACTTCGGCAAGCGCCGACAGCAACGAGTAAATTTCCGTGGAGCTGGCGCTATCGCCATCGACTCCGGAATACGACTGCTCGAAACAAACGCTGGCGGAAAGGGACAGCGGCTTATCTTGAGCGAACGTATGGCGCAAATATCCACTGATGATGTGGACGCCTTTATCGTGAAAGCGGCCGCTAAGGTGCGACTCGCGCTCGATATTGATGATGCCGGCTTTGCCCAAAGCCACGGATGAAGTGATGCGAACCGGCTTGCCGAAAGCGTAGCCGCCGATTTCGAGAACACTTAGTCCGTTGATCTGTCCGATACGCTCGCCGGTTGTGTCGATGAAAATCAGATTTTGCTCGACCAGTTCGCGGATCTTTATTTCCGTTAGATTGTGGCGCTCGATTTTTGCTTCGAGTGCGCGGCGCACGTGGCAGGAGGTGACCACCTCGTCGTCGTCCAATCGCGCCTCGTAGGATGATTCACGGGCTAGATCGGCAAGATCGAAGAACCGGGTCGTGATTTTCCCTCGGCGCCCGGCCTGCCGGACCCCTTGTTCGAGAATCGAGGCCACCGCGGTGCGATCGAAAGGCAGCAGTTTCTCGTCGTCAGCCAATTTGCGGAGGCGCCCAGCGTAATACGGCACCACATCATCGTTCCACTTCATTTCCTCATCAAATTCGACGCGCACCTTGAAAATCTTTTTGAAGTCGTCCTCATTTTCGTAGAGCAGTTCGTAAAGGTCGCGATCGCCGATCAGGACGATTTTCACGTGCACGTCGATCGGCGCGGGCTTCATTGCCCCTGCGCTGAAGGGGAAGAACGTATCCACGGGCTGGATTTCGAGTTTGCCGTGATTGAGAGTACGCTTCAGAGTGCGCCACACGCCGTTTTCGGTAAGCGTGTCCAGTGCATACATCACCAGAAATCCGCCGTCCGCGCGCAGCAGTGAGCCGCCGCGCAAGTCCATAAAATCGGAGTTCCAGCTGCCCCGCGAGTCGTAGCTTCGATGCACCGTTCCGAAAAGGTTCGCGTAGGTCGGGATCGTCTCGAAAACGACTGGCGATTTATCGTGCTCGTTGTGCGCCAGGATCACGTTCACGCCATACACGCGAAAGGGATCGCGTTCGGGACGTTCCAGCCGCGGGGCGCCGCCTTCGGATGCAGGCTCGTTGTCCTCGCCTTCGCGTTCCTTGAACGGATCCAGATTGTCCAGAATGTGATGGCGGACTTCCTCGAGATACTCGGCAATCTGCGCGTTGGGATACTTTTCCTTGAGCTCCTCGATCACGCCATCCACCAGCACGGAGGCGGCTTCCTGTTCGAGGTAGCTCATTTCGCTAGCTAGCTCGCGGGAAAGCGAGAGCGTCCGGCGGTAGACGACCGTGAACTCCTGCCGGAACTGATCGTATTTGCGTTCGAGTTCCTCAGCGGCCTCGTTTTCAATTTTGCCGTCCTGGACCATTTTGGGGATTTCCTCGATGGGCACCATTTGGCCCTCGATGACCGGGAAAATCTCCGGCAGGGCGACGGCGCCCACTTGCATTCGGCCCAGCGCGAACTGTTCGCGCGCAATGCGGCGGGTAAAGTCGTCCATCAGTTCTTTTTCGCGAAGCGTAAAGCGCTCCACGATCCTGGCCTTCTGACGCTGGAAGGGTTCGCCTTCGAAAACCTGGGGGATGCGACGGCGAAGGAAGTCGATTCCCGAATCGACCTCTTTCTTGAACGCGTTGGCTTGCCCGCGAGGTAGAGTCAGCAGCCGTGGACAATCGGTGTTTTTAAAGTTATTGACGTAGCAACGGTCGGGAGCCAGTTCAACTTGCGGATGAAGCTCCTCGATCATCCGCACGATCATGCCGCCACGGCTGGTTCCCGAAAGTCCGCAAACGAACAGATTGTATCCGGAAGCGTTAAGTTCCACGCCCATGCGCAGTGCGCGCAGAGCGCGTTGTTGGCCCAGATCGTGGGAGATAGGCTCGACGGAGGCTGTGGTATCAAACGGAATGGACGCAGGATCGCAGCGCCATCGCAGCTTTTCCGGAGGCAGGCTTCCATTGTGCGAATTAGAGTTTTTCATCATGCGGGTTCGCCATGAGTTTCCGAAACGGGCTACTCTAGCACGGCGCCCGTGGGATTCGCACCCGGAGGTGGAGGCGTGTGCCCAGGCCGTCCACGGCGGGGAGTGTATAAATCCAAGAGGGCGGCGGCCAGACCCACCACGATCGGTCCGAGTACGATTCCCAAGGCCCCAAACAGGCTAATTCCGCCCAGCACTCCAATAAAAACCAAAAGCTCTCCAACTTGCGCCCGGCCGCTGATGAACCAGGGGCGTAGGACGTAATCGACGAAGAATACGACCGCAGTGGCTACCAGCGCGAGCGCGATGCCTTTGCCCACGTGCCCACTGACCGCCAACCCGATCGCGGCAGGGAGCCAGATTAAGGCCGAACCAACGACCGGGATCAGAGAGAAAAAGCCCATCATCACGCCCCAGAAGAGAGCGGCGTGAATGCCAACGGCAAAAAAGGTCAGCCCGAGGAGCGTGCCATGAGCGGCTGCAGCGAGAAAGCTCGCAAACACGGTGGCGAAAATGATGTCCCTCGTGTCGTCTAGAATCCGTTCGCGTTCAAATGCCTGCAGCGGCAGCAGCCGCCGAATTTCGCCGACGAAAGATTGCCCGTCACGGAACATGTAAAACATGGCGAATACGGTAATAAACAGGTCAAAGACAAACTCGGCGGTATTGCGCACGGCGGTGCCGAGGCGGCTTGCGAGAAACTGGGCGGCCTGCTCGGCGTACCGGTGAACTTCAGCAGTGACTTCGGCGGAGTTGAGCTCAGGGAAACGCTCCTGTAAATGACTCCAAATGTCGTGCAAAAAAGGAATGTGGCCCGTCGTCGCGGTCTCCAAATGTAACGACTGAAGCGCTTGGGCCCCCTGGCGAAGAAAAAGGACCAATATCAGCACGGCCGGAGCGATTAGGACCACGGTCACACCAATTGTGCTGGCCAAGGCTGCAAGGGAAGGGCGCATGCGCCGCGCGAGCCATTCGTACGCGCTGTACGACACAACCACCAGGACGGCTGCCCATGCGAGCGCAACAAAAAACGGCTCGAATATGCGAAGGGCCAGATAAGCGACCAGCGCGATCACAGCATACGAGATGACGGTACCCGTCCATCTGCGGCTGGCTACTTCTGGGTTGGTCAAAGGTTCCTCACGCTAGAGGTCGTAGGCAAGTTAACACTGATAGTGGCAGCGCTCCCGTTTGTCAATCGAAAGGGATTGCCGCGAGCGCCGGGGACTGAACCGGCGGCCGGACGAAGCGAATCACGTTCTGTGTGCCGCTCCTCAGACCGAACAATCCGTAGCGGCAGTTTAGATGCAGTTCGGAGTCGGAATGGCATTACGCAACAATCACTCAGCGTAGCGACAGGCATCTTCCTGGGTTTGCCGGGAGCGATCACCTGACGCCCGAGACCGAACTCCCGCCACACAGCACGAGCCGAAATCCATCTCGCGTCGCTGAGGCCGAACAGAGATTCCGTATGGAATCCAGGTGAAGCATCTACGCATTTATTAATTACTCCAACGCAAAGCGCTTTCCGCACGAGTACGCTCTAACAAACGCTGCCGGGCATCGAGCGGCCGCTTAGACCGGCGACGCATTCGCAGCGCGGCGTTGCGCCGGGCCACGACGCGATGTAACCTCACGAGCGCCACGAGCAGCTATGCGCAACCGCGGCGAAGCGCGCCCCCGGGTTGCGCAGTGGCTTACATTCGGAACCAGATGGATTTACACAATGCTGCCAAACAAACCGATGTATGCAACCGGGCTTTTGGCTGTCTTGATTGCCGGGACTTGCTTTGCCGCGGACGGACCCGGGATGCCCGTGAAAAGTTCCGTACGAATGGAGACTCGCACCGCGCGAAATAAGGCGGCTGGGGCGGCAGCGAATCCATTTCTAAAGCCGAGCTCGCTGCCGTTTCACGCGCCGCAGTTCAATTTGATTAAAGATAGCGACTTCGGGCCAGCCATCGCCGAAGGCATGAAGCGGCAGCTTTCCGAAATCCAAGAGATCGCTAATAATCCGGCGCCGCCCACTTTTGAGAACACGATTGTCGCCATGGAAAGAACCGGGCAGACGCTCGATCGAGTGGAACAGGTTTTCCAGGCGCTGAATTCCGCGGACACCAACCAGACTCTGCAGAATATCGATCGAATCGAGGCCCCGCGGCTGGCCGCGCATCAGGACGCGATTTATCTGAACGCCAAACTTTTTCGGCGCGTCGAGACTGTCTATAACATGCGCGACACTTTGCATTTGAGCGGTGAGGCGCTGATGTTGGTGAAGGTCTATCACCACGATTTCGTTCACGCCGGCGCGAAACTGCCGGAGGCAAAACAGTCGAGGCTGCGCGAGATCAATAAACAGCTTTCGTCACTGATGTCGAAATTCAATGTCCAACTTTTGGCCGGCGCCAAGGCCGCCGCTCTAGTCGTCGATGATCGGTCAAAATTGGACGGATTGAGTGTGAATGCCATTTCCGCAGCGGCGCAGGCCGCCGATGGGCGCGGAATCAAGGGCAAATGGATGATTCCGTTGCAGAACACAACGCAGCAGCCGTCTCTTACGTTCTTGAAAGATCGAGCGGCGCGCCAGCAGCTGTTCGAAGATTCGTGGACGCGCACCGAAAGGGGCGGCCCTGACGATACGCGCGATACGATTGCAACCATCGCCAAATTGCGCGCTGAAAAAGCGGCGCTGCTCGGTTATCCCAATTACGCCGCCTACGTTCTCGACGATCAGATGGCCAAGACTCCCGTCACCGTGGAAACATTTTTGGAGAAGCTCATACCGCCCTCCACCGCCAAAGCCAACGCCGAAGCTCGCGACATACAGGCCGTGATCTACAAGGATCAAGAGCACTTCCAACTCGAGCCCTGGGATTGGAATTATTACGCCGAACAAGTACGCAAAGCGAAGTACGATTTGCAAGATAGCGAGATCCGTCCGTATTTTGAATTGAACAACGTGCTGCAAAAAGGTGTGTTCTACGCGGCGCACGAGATGTATGGGCTCACGTTCAAAGAGCGCCACGATCTGCCCGTCTATCAGCCGGACGTGCGCGTGTTCGAAGTCTTCGATAGCGACGGCTCGCCGCTCGGCTTGATTTACTTCGATTACTTCAAGCGCGACAACAAATCCGGCGGAGCCTGGATGGACGTCTTCGTCGGGCAATCGAAACTGCTAGGCACTAAACCCGTGATTTATAACGTGGCCAACTTCACCAAACCCGCGCCGGGACAGCCGGCGCTGCTCTCGTATGATGACGTGACCACGATGTTCCACGAGTTCGGACACGCTCTGCACGAATTGTTTGCCGACCAGGAATTTCCGACTTTGTCCGGCACAAACGTGGCGCGCGATTGGGTCGAGTTTCCCTCGCAATTCAACGAACATTGGGGGCTTTATCCGGCCGTGCTGGAGCACTACGCGATCAACTACAAAACCGGTAAGCCGATGCCTCAAGCGCTGCTGGATAAAATCAAAAAAGCAGCGCAGTTCAACCAGGGCTATGCGCTGACCGAAGAACTGGCTGCCGCCCAGCTCGATATGCAATGGCACACGCTTCCCGCCAGTGCGCCCCAGGAGGACGTCGACAAATTCGAGCTTGAGGCGCTTCAGAAAACTCATCTGGATTTGCAAGACGTGCCGCCGCGGTACCGGTCGAGTTATTTTCTGCACATCTGGAGCAACGGCTACGCGGCGGGTTATTACGCATATCTGTGGACCGAGATGCTGGACGACGACACCTATCAATGGTTTCTGCAGCACGGTGGAATGACCCGCGCCAACGGCCAGCGCCTCCGCGATTTGATTCTCTCGCGCGGGCGCACCGAAGATTACGCGCCGATGTTTCGCAGTTTTTACGGCAAGGATCCGAAGATCGGCCCCATGCTTCAAGATCGCGGAATCGAGTAGCCCCTCCGAATTCGCAAATTTTCGCGGCGAACGAACCACTAAACATTCCGGGAGATTTGAACACCGCTTTGCGCGGTGATAGGCTGGCAGCAGCGAGTGAGCTGCGCCGTTAGTCCTCGCTTCAGCGACGCCGCAAGCAGAGCACGCCAATTTCGCATCCCCATGAGCGCGACAGGAACACAAGCCAACCGCACCGAATCCCTCGAAAGCCAAACACTGGCCACCGTGCGTCAGCTTTTGCGGGAGCTTGGCGGTACGCGCGGACTCGAAGAGTTCGCGGCGCGCGGACCAAACGCGCATCTCGAACGGGAGCTCGGCCTCGGGAGCTTGGAGCGCGTGGAACTAATGCTGCGGCTAAATGAAGCGTGCGGAGTCCGGCTTCCCGATCGCGTCATGGCTGAGGCGAATACCGTTAAGGATGTGATTGAAGCCGTGCGGCACGCACAGGCCGCTTACGAAGTTACACATGACTCCTCCAGGCACGAACTGGCGCAGCAGCGCCTGAAAGCGACTCCCGAGGCCGAGTCAACACCCGCCTACGATGCTGAATTCGAGCGGCGAGTTCTTGGCGCGGAGACTCTCACGGAGATAATCCGGCTACGGGGGCTTGGCGAACCTGGCGGGGCGCACATTCATCTCTACGATGAGCATGAGCAGATCCACACCATCACCTTCGGCGAACTCTATCAGCAGGCAATGCATATTGCAGGTGAACTGGGGCGGCGAGGACTTCAGCCCGGTCAAACGGTGGCTATCATGTTGCCAACATCCGCCGAGTTTTACTTCACGTTCGCGGGAATCCTGCTGGCCGGGGGCATCCCAGTGCCAATATATCCGCCATTTCGCGCGGACCGCATCGCCGAATACGCCGCGCGCCAGGCCAATATTCTGTCCAACGCTGAGTGCGTGTTGCTCGTTACCTTCCGGGAAGCGGAAGGTTTGGCGAATTTGCTGAAGCCTCAGGTCGCCTCACTGCGCGAAGTGTTGAACGCCGAAAGAATGAAGCAAACGGCGCCGCCATTGGCGAACATGCCCACCGAGTGGCGCGCGGTGGAAAATCTGGCGCACCAGGCGCATGCC
>JBOGNC010000108.1:0-13230 GCA_050747045.1 Candidatus Acidiferrales bacterium
CCAATATCCATCGAGTAGCGCTTGGATTCGTGGACCTTGATGAGCAATTCGTCTGCCGGTTTGTTCACCGTGGGTTCGAGCGGTTTAACGCTCACCCAATCAAAGACGTCAAGATTGTAGAGATCGCTTTCCGCAGTCAGAAACTTGCCCTGGCTCAGCGGCCTTCCCGGGCTCACATCCGAATGGACCACGGTGCGAATGAATGCGGGCTTGGTCATTTTCGGCCCAAGCGTGACCACGTTGCTGATCCGCCCCTGCCGCCCTTCATGGATGATGTAGACAACGTTCATCAGATGAGGGTCGTTGGCGGACGGGGTAGCCGTGGAATTGAACGTGGCGTCGAGGTAGCCCAAATCGTAATACGCGGCAAGGATGCGGTTTCGATCCTGGTCCAGCAAGAATGGCGAATATGACTTGCCCGGCTGCAAATTCAGCGGCTTGTTATCCACAAGCTCGTTGAGCGATCGGGTTTCGTTGCCCTCGACCTTGAGAGTGCCGATGCGGTTCTGCGGGCCTTCGCGAATTTCGAATGTGACGTGAACATGCTTGCCGGACTCGGAAACTTTCGACTGGACGGACACTTCCGCGAATCCGGCGTGGCGATACAGCGTTTCGAGCGACGCGACGCTTTGCCTGGTTAACGCCGTACTGAATTTGCCGTGGATGATCGTGAAACCGAGAATCGCGTGGGATTGCTTGATGGGGATCAGGGCTTCGAGGCGATCTTCGTCGAAGTGGTGATTCCCCGTAAACGTTGGCTCTTTCACCGCGTAACGCGCGCCCAATTTCACGTTGTATACGATGGTTATGCCGCTGGTCTGCTGCTGGTATCGCGAACCGACTGAAGCGTGCGGATAGCCCTTGGCTTGAAAATAGCTGGTGAGAGCTATTTCGCCTTGCCGCGCAACGTCCTCGCTTACGACGTTTTCCTGTTCGACGGGAACTTCGTTGCGGAGCGTGGCCTTGGAGACCTTTGCTCCATGCACCCGAAAATAGACGCGAGGTCCGGGGTTCACGCGAAATGCGATATTGGCACGGTTGGTGTCCGCGTCGTAGTCGGTGGTCACGTTACGGACACTCGCTGCCAATCGATGGCTCTGCTGCAAAGAGTTGACTATGTAGTTGGTGGCTTTCTGAAGGCGCCTGGGCGAGTAACCCTGACCGCGCTTTAACGACCGGCCTTTGAGGGTTGACCAGAGCGAAGTCAGTCCCCGCATCGTTTGCTGAGATTGTTGCGGCGTGGCGCCGTGAATTTGTACGGTTCCTATTTTTGCGCGGCTGTTCAGCTGTGTACGGAAAACGATGTTGACGATCCGATGCGGATCGTCGCGCTCGATTTCGGGTTGGACGGTCGCTGCGAAGTAGCCCTGCTTGTGAAGAAACGCAAGGAGCGATTGTTTTCCCTGCGGAAGGAGTTGGCTGTAGTAAGGAGTTTGTTCCGGAATGTTTGCCGCCTGCATTAATTCCACGTAGGAAATGGCACGGTCGGCGCCGGGGAAAAAAAGCATCCCGACGTATGAAGTGGGCTGCAGAATGAACAGCACGTCCAATCCGTTGGAGGTGAAACCAAGGCTCACCTGAACCGAGGTGAAGCGCTTGGTCTTTTCCAGTGCAGCAACGCTCTGCCGGATTGCTTCCGACGAGAACGGCTGACCCGCTTTTTGCTGGATCAACGGGCGAAGCGTTTCCAGATTGGTGGCGGGGCTCGCGGAGATGTCCACGCTCCCAACGGTTCGACCTTCGAATGCGGCGTACGTCTGCGGAGTGAATCCGGGGATGACTTGGCGTGCGCGCGCTCGTTGCACAACACAGAGGAGAAGCGATGAACACAGGCAGATTGCCAACGCATTAACGCGGAGAAAGCCGCGTGCCAAGCGGAAGCAGCGACGACGAGCGCTCATGCGGCGGTTCTCTCATCTTTCTGGCCGCGAACGTTTTCGCGCACGCTGTCAATTTCCGCGCCTATTAGAAGCACCAGGCTGGCCATGTAAATGACCAGGACGAGGATGATGAATCCGGCCATCGCGCCGTAATACCTTGGGTAATTCGCAAAATGGCTTACGTAATAGCCAAAACCAGTGGTCGCGGCCACCAGTCCCAATACCACAAAAACCGTTCCGGGCGTCAGCCAACGCCATCTGTGCCGAACATTGGGCAAAAAATAACTAATCAGATCTAATCCGAAGATCATCAGGAAAAGGGTGGCGCTCCAACGCGCAAACTCCCATGGAATCGGAAAAGAGAATTGCTTGTGCAAGTAAGGTCCGATAACGACGGCCAGTTGATGCCCAAAAGTCAAAAGCGCGAAGCTGGCAATGGCAAAGATTGCGCCGACCGCCGTGGCGGCAAGCGCCACCACGCGCTTTTTCCAAAAGCCACGCGTTTCCTTCACGCCATACGCCAAACTCAAAGACTCCATGAGGCTGACAAAACCAGATGATGCCACCCAGAGCGTTACCGCCAACCCGTAGGAAAAAAATTCCGAATGGTACGTCTGAAGCCCCAGGATGGCCCTAAAGACCATGTGCCGCGGGCCGCGCGGCAAATACGCGGTGAGCCATTCGACCATCTCGCTCCACAAATTCGTGGAGGGCAGCCAGCCCACCACAGCCCCGATCACGACGAGAAAAGGAAACAACGACGTCACGAAATAAAAAGACATTTGGGCGGCGAGGTCTAGGCAATCGTCCTTCATCGCGTCGTCCCAAACGATGCGTAGGAACAGCGGTGTGCGCCGCCGTGCATCGGTTTTGATTTTGCGCAAGGCTGGAAGGCGCATGAGACGGCTCGACTCCCGGGAAATCTTACGAACGCACGGCCCCGGCGCAGTTCCCGCGATGCACCTTAAATTAAGATGCTTTGTAGAGCCAGGAGATTACCGGCGCGGAACGTTGAAAATCCAGAGCGCGCAGCATAGTCTCACCCGAGACCCACCGCGAGCCTCTATGAAGCGCTCATTAATTCATCGCTCATTCATGGCCCTGCCGAAATGCAGGGCACCTAAAAGTGGACTACTTGATGGAAATGATGTCAACTTTGGCCGATTTGTCCAGAACGGTGACGCCTACGCTCTTTCCGTTTCGTTCGACGGCCAAGCCTACGGACGAATCGCCAATCGGCAGCCGATCAATTTCCAGTCTGGTTAAAGATTCCGGCAGAGTGGCGCGCCGGAAAAGGATTCGCGGAGGAGATGCCTGAACGTCGAGGCCAAGGCACGCTTCGAGCAGCAAAAAGACGGCTCCTGCGGCCCACGATTGCGGCGCACACGCCACCGGGTAAAGGGTGGGTCCTTCCCCCCGGCGCCGTTCGAATCCGCAGAAAAGCTCAGGGAGGCGGTGAAGGTCCAAAAAAATGCTCGCATCGTACAGCCCCGAGAGGATCTTTACCGCCGCGTTTTTCCGGCCATAGCGCGCCAAGCCGCTGGCAATGATGGCGTTATCGTGCGGCCATATGGAGCCGTTGTGGTACGACATTGCGTTGTAGCGAATTTCCCGCGAACTCAGAGTTCGCACTCCCCAGCCGGAGAACGAATCATCGCCAAGTAGAGTGCGGGCGGTGATTGCGGCATGCTCCGGGCTGGCTATTCCAGTGTAAAGACAGTGGCCTGCGTTGGATGCGCGAACGCGGCACGGTCTTTTGGCTCCATCTAGCGCCAGAGAGTAGGTGCCAATCTCCTCGCACCAGAAACTTTGGTCGAATCGTAGCTTTAGCGTATCGGCTTGGCACCGAAGCTCATCGCTGCGCTGCTGGTCTCCCAGAGCCGCTGCCATATACGCAGCGTGGCATTTCGCCCGGTACACATAACCTTGTACTTCGCAAAGGGCGATCGGACCTTCGGCCAGTTGACCGTCGCTGTGGAAGACTGAGTCGTTCGAGTCCTTCCAGCCTTGTTGCACCAGGCCCGTTTTCGATTTCCGTTTGTACTCCACGAATCCGTCGCCATCGGAATCACCAAAAGTATCGACCCATTGCAGCGCCGCCTGGATGTTAGGCCATATCTGTCGAATGAACGGAATATCTCCCGTCCGGCGCAGGTATGCTCCGGCCAGCAGCACAAACAAAGGAGTCGCATCAACGCTACCGTAATAACACCCGAACGGAATTTCCTTAAGTGCAGCCATCTCTCCTTTTCGCGTTTCGTGAACGATTTTGCCCGGCTCTGCATCGCTTTCGGGATCGACGCTTTTTGCCTGCGTCGCGGCCAGGAACGACAGCACCCCGCGAGACAGGTCCGGGATGGCCCATAGCGTCTCGAGCGCGGTGATTATGCCGTCGCGGCCAAACGCGGTGCTGAACCAAGGCACTCCCGCGTACGGATAGGGCCCGTAGGCCGTGTCCGTGACCATCATGTAGAGATCAGCGGTGGAACGATTCAGCCACTCATTGAACTGTTTGTTGCCAGAAACAATCCGTGGCTCTCGTTCGTGGGCTGCCTTGAAGGGCTTCACAGCCGGAGGGGCGCCGGCTTCGGACTTCGGCCGTGAGCTTCGGCCGTCAGAGTCGCAACAAACGCTCAAGACGTATGCTTGCTCACCCCTCGGCGACAGCGAGACGTCCAGACAAATTTCGGAAGCCGAAAAATGCTTTGGCGCGGGCGAGCACGACACATGGGCACGACGAAGCACTCCGTCCAAGCCCTTGTAGCGGAGAACCGCTTCACCCGGCTCAACCTTTGCCGCGAGCTTCTGGCCGCGTCGCTCTCGGCGGATTCCTCGCACCTCGAAAATGTCCGCGAAGTCCGCGGCAAATTCAATTGAGACGGTGACGTTTACGGGGGTTACGCTATAGTTTCGAATCCGCAGCCGCTCGTACTGAGTGGCCTTCCACATAAATTTCGTGCGTTCGATATGTAGAGTACCGCGCGGTATGAAGGGCTTGCCGTCAACTCCGATGTCGAGATTAGTGAGATCGACTGTTAGTGCCGCGTTATCTTCGCGCACAGCAGAGCTCAGCAGCAGCGGCCGGTGGTTGCCCAGTCGGAGCACCCATTTGGAGATGTATCGCGTTTCGTTGTGGTACAGCCCCAGCGCACCTTGGCCCAGCAACTCGACGTCGCCGCGCCGGTCAAAGACTGCGAACGTGTCCCCATCTTTCAGGACGCATGTGCGATCATCCGCGAGCGACGACGTTGAGAGAATGTAGTACCGGTTTTTGACTCGGATTACGTCGTCTACTGAACCAGCCAAATTCCGCTCCCCTGGGATGCGTCGCGCGCATCGCGACCCGCGTTCGCGTCAGTTTTCTCTCCAAGTAGCCTTCTGTAAATGTCCAGGTAGTCCTTCGCCATGCGCGATACTGCAAATCTTCGCTCGAAAGTTTGCCGGCACGTCTTTCGGCTTAGGCGCCGAATTTTCCTAATCGCGGCAACCGCCTCGTCTGCCGTGCGAACGATGAAGCCAGTTTTGGAATCCTCAATTACCTCGGGGATAGACCCTCGCGGGCGTGCGATCACGGGCGTACCGCAAGCCAGCGCCTCGATCATTGAGATGCCGAAAGGTTCGGGCCAGTTTACGGGCGCCAGCAGCGCGAGCGCGTTCCCCAAAAACTCGTCCTTGTCCCGGTCAGAGATTTCTCCCACGAAATGAATGAGAGGATCGTTGAGCATCGGTCGAATCACTTGCTCGAAATATTGCTCATCTACCCGGTCCACCTTCGCCGCGATCCGGAGTTCGATGCCGCTCTTGCGCGCAATCTCGATTGCCGTATCGACGCCTTTTTCCGGGCAAATCCGTCCCAGGAAAGCTAGATATTTACCTGTTTTCGCATGAAAACGATATAGGTCGTGCGGAAGTCCGTGATAAACGGTGCCCTGCCAGTTCAGCCATGGAAGAGGAGCTCGTTGCGCATTGGAGATCGACACCACGCGCATCTCGTTGAACTCCCGATAGAGCGGAGCCAGGTCGGGCAGATCTAGACGGCCGTGTAAGGTGGTGATGTTGGGAATTTTTCGGCTGCGCGACATCGGAAAGTGCATATAGTCGCAATGAAAATGGAGGATGTCGAAGTCTTCCGCTTCCCGAAACACTCGGTCAAGCATCAGGATGTGATGTGCCAGCGGATCGATGCATTCGTTGTTCAGCCGAAGCGCCGAGGGGCAACAAGGCACCAGATGTGCTCGCGTATTCGAATCGCCGCTGGCGAAGAGGGTGACATCGTGACCCAGCCGGACGAGCTCTTCCGTAAGGTAGGAAACCACACGCTCCGTTCCGCCATAGAGTTTTGGTGGAATACTTTCGTAAAGCGGTGCCACCTGCGCAATCCTCATGGTTCTTCTTATTGCCTCCGTGCCTATTCAAAATCACGAATAAGCACGCGCGAACCACTCTCGAAATTCGACAAGAGGGCATTCGCGCCATCTCTAGCTTGCTGTGGTCGCAGGGGGACACCACGCACCCTGGAAAGCGGCCGTAAGTAGACTGGACGTGCGACCGTTTCTGAAAACTGAAATACCTCGCGTAATCTGTTTCGCCGAACCTGCTGGGCTGGAATAAACCTGAATTTGGCAGCGGCACCTTACAATCGCGTGTCTCGCGCATCTGCATGCGTGGAGACCGCCAGGACGCTATTTTCGGCGCGGCCCAACAGCCCCGACCCACCTATCATAGGTTGGCCCGTGATGCCCTACAATCAGGCGAAATACTCACAAATTTCTCAGATGGCGTATAACCGGCTCAAGAGTTTCAGGATAATCAGCAGACCCTCAGGTGGGAAACAATGGCTCCCCGGCGAGGACTCGAACCTCGAACATTTCGGTTAACAGCCGAACGCTCTACCATTGAGCTACCGGGGAACATACTGAATTATCAGTCTCTTACGAGGCTTTTTTCAAGAGGGTAAAATCCGCTATCCCGCATTTGAGCGCGAACGCTCTACCATTGAACTACGGTGCATAGAGCTATATTTTCAATAACCTACGAAGTGTTTTTCCAGAGGATAAAATTTGCTGTCCCGCATTTGAAATTATTTGTCTTCGCTTTTCGTCTACCAGAATTTCCACCATCGACGCTGGAATTGACCAGCGGCAGCGGTAGCCCCTCCTATCTCCCCGATTCGTGAGTTTACCTCTTCCAGTTCCTTCTTCATTTCCTCTAACTTCGCCAGTTCCGTCTCCATCTCTGGCCTTGCCTCTTCCAGTTCCGCCTCTTCCTCTACGGAGAGAATAAGTATCGTGAGTGTAGCTCCAACACTTCCACGGTCATGCTTGTTGTAGAAGCCAGTTATTACTATTGTCCAACGCGTTAAGTTATCGTCTGGCCGCGCCGTGCCACTCGGAAGATACCCAACTTGCTTTCCATCTTTCGTGAATAAAGCAACCGCTACGGTCCCTGGCTCCGCAAACGGGTTATCGGGTTCACGCCGAGGATATAGTTCATCGCCCACCTTGCAGGTCGCTAGAATTGCCGACCTACGGGTGCCGTCGCTGTTGAGGCGAAAGCACCCTGCCACTTTGGAATGAAACTGTCTCATCTCTCTCACCCTTGGCGGCAGGATCACTACCGCCGTGCTACGGTTGTCTTACTTCCATCCAAAAACGAATGCCTCAGGGCCGGGTGAACCAATCATTCGGCCCACTTCTTTCCGTCCCGCATTATCCCGCATTTATCCCGCATTTGAACCAGCTTCCCCAGGCAGTTTCCCCGCTCTAAATCCAGGTAAGTCTTTCATTCTCCGTAGCACAACCCTCCCAAACACCCCTGTTCATCTCTGGAACATAACGGTTAACAGCCGAACGCCCTACCATTGAGCTACCGGGGAACGGTAATGGCGTATGTCGCAAAATGGTGTAGTCGAACGCGTGCAGCGGAGTCAACGCACGCACCCTGCCGTCGCAAACGGCAGTGAGCGCCGCCCCAAAATCAAATTTCGGCCCAATTTTAAGGGGGTGTCAATTGTTACTGGACTTGCTGGGACGTGGCGTCGTGGCCAATCAAGTTATCGAAAATGGCGAGCACGTGGCGCCGGTACTGCACCACGCGCTCCAGCACCGGCCGGAGTCTAGGTTCGTGTCTCGTTTCGCGGTCCCACTTGGCGAGCACTACCGCGGGCACTTCGATGTCTTTTCGGAGTTGGTCAGCTGGGTACCCTCGCAAGAAAAGACCGTAGAAAAAGGCCGCCTCGCGCTGCGGGAACTGAAAATCCTGCATCGTCTCGTCCAGCGGATTGGGTGCCGTAGCCATGGTCGAAATCGCAGTTTACAGATTTCGGTGCCGCCGTCAAGAGTGGACGCGCCCTAGTTAACAATCGTTTGACGAACTCCGTCAAGCCGGAGAGCCGATCGCAAGCTGCCCAACCGTTGCACTTTCGCTCACCTTGCCGATCCGAGCGCTGCTTTTGGTGGGCGTTTGCGCTAGCCTAAACGCGAGGGGAGGAACTGCGGGGATGCGCGGGGCAGTAATTTCAATTTTAGCGGTACTGCTTGCGGCTCCAATTGCCGTTGCGCGGCAAGCGCATCGGACGGGGCCGGGCGAGACCAGCGATTTCCAGCGCGATGTGGAACTGTATCCTGAAGCGCTCGTTGCCGCAAACCAATCCATGTTCGATACCAGGATGGACGCTGATCCGCACGTTTACACGACGGTATTAAGATCAGGCGGTCCCGGAGATGCGCAGCGCGCCGAGGAAATTTTGGACATTCTTCGTCGCTCCATGGCCAAGTACAAAGATTACCGGGTGGCCGTCGCGGACGGATATGAACCGTTCATACCCAAGACCGCGCAGCGGATCTACTGGTTCATCAGCAATCGCAATGCCTACGCGTCCGCCTACGAATTCAATCCCGGCCACCCAACTTGCTTACTCTACAAGAAAAGTAAAGGCACGTTCGAGCTCGAAGGCGCCGTCTTTACCGCGCCGAAAACGGCCACCGAATCGCAATTAAACGATCGTGTTCCTCTTAGCGTGGCCCGCTGGCATGAACACGTGAATCTGTGCGTGTCACCGAAGCGTGCCGCCGAAGAAACCTCGAACGCCAAAAAGTTTGGCCTCAACGGAACGATCGTCACAAAGGTCGCATGCGTTGCCGCCGGCGGGCGTTGGGCTCCGCAGGTTTTTGGCTGGATGGTCGCCGTGTTCCCGTCCCAAACGAACCCAGCCGCTATTTGGCAACGATGATTAGCGGTCTGGCGTGACCGCCGGTCGCGAGAGCTGCTTAGCAAGTTAGTCGTTTTTGCCGAACGCAGCCGCCGTTGCCTAAGTAGGATTGTCACCTCGCTCCCCTCGCGCTAAGCTGGCCAATCTATAGCGCGCAACAAACATCCTCTACATGCCACATCTCACGGCCTCCATCACGCACAGCGCTTGGGTTCCCGTGGTCATTTTCGCGATCGCGTATCTGCTGATCGCGGTGCACAGCGGCCGCGGGAGCCATTTTGACCGCACCGCTGCCGCATTTTGTGGCGCCGTCGCGATGGTGGTGCTCGGCGTGATTTCGCTCGATCAGGCGTACCAGGCCATCAACTGGAATACTCTGATCTTCCTGCTCGGCATCATGATTCTGGTCGCGCACTTTCAACTCTCCGGGTTCTTCGACTGGATCGCCGTGAACGTCGCGCGAATTGCCCGCACGCGCTTTCAGCTTCTGGTGCTGCTCGTGTTTACTTCGGGCCTCCTCGCCGCGTTTTTCGTGAACGATACGATCTGCCTGATTTTCACGCCGATCGTCCTGGCGGTCGCCGACCGGCTCGATGCGCCGCCATTGCCCTACCTGATTGCCCTCGCCACCTCCGCAAACATCGGTTCGGCCATGTCCGTGACCGGCAATCCTCAAAATGCGGTGATCGGGATCTCCGCGCATTTCTCATTTCTCGGGTTCCTGGCGCATCTGGCGCCGGTTTCGCTGATTGGCCTGGCGCTCAACGTGGGAATCCTGACGCTGTTCTACCGCCGAGATATCCTTCATCACCCGCTTGGTGAGCGCGGGCCGTCGATTGAAATCAAACTCAACCGGAGGCTTCTGATCAAATGCCTGGTGGCTGCTTCACTGGTGATCGTTTTTTGGGTGTTCGGGTATTCCTTCCCGCTGGTGGCCATTTCGGTTGGAGCGTTCATCCTGATCATTGGGCGTGTGAACGCACAGAAGGTCTACCAGCGCGTGGATTGGGAGTTGCTGCTGTTTTTCGCCGCGTTATTCGTGTTGATCCGAGGGTTCGAAGCTTCCGGTGCCGTGAACTACTTATTGACCCGCTTTCATCGCGGCCTGGAAGGCAGCGTGGTTACGCAACTCTTCGCGGTTAGCGGCGTGATGCTGATCCTGTCGAATATTGTGAGCAATGTGCCTGCGGTGCTGCTGTTCAGCCCGTTAGTGCCTTCGTTCCCAAATAGCCGGATTATTTGGTTGGCCCTCGCCAGCACCAGCACCCTTGCAGGCAACGCCTCGCCGATCAGTTCGGTGGCCAATCTGATCGTGCTGCAGCAGGCCGGTAAACGAGTTCACATTTCGTTCTGGGAATTCGTCCGCGTGGGAATTGTAGTTACGCTGCTGACAACTTTCGTGGCCGTCGCGATCCTGGCCAGCGAGCATCACCTGTTCCCCAGCCGATAACCGCGGCCGTGAACCAAAACGAAAACGCGTCCACTGCGGCGGCATAGCCGTGGCGCAGTGGACGCGCGATGAAAATTTCCGTCTAATTTGTTTACTTCTCTGCTCGCATTCGCTAAATCTACTTCTTCGCTTGCGCGAAGTTGTCCGCCACCTGCGCCCAGTTGATCACGTTCCACCACGCGTCGATGTATTCCGGCCGCCGATTTTGGTATTTCAAGTAATACGCGTGCTCCCACACGTCCAGCCCGAAGAACGCTTTCCCTCCGTCGATAATCGGGTTGTCCTGATTCGCGGACGATTCGATGGTTAACTTCCCGTCGCGAAATAGCAGCCAAGCCCATCCGGAGCCGAATCTGGTGGTGGCCGCCTGACCGAACTTCGTTTTGAAATCGTTGAAGCTCCCGAACGCGCTACTGATCGCGCTAGCGAGGTCGCCGGTGGGCTCGCCTCCGCCGCCTTTTTTCATGATCTTCCAGAACATCGAGTGGTTCATGTGCCCGCCGCCGTTATTGCGCACGGCCGTGCGGATGTTCTCGGGCACCTTACTGATCTGCGCGAGCAGTTGCTCCACCGAAAGCTTTTGCAGGTCGGCGTTTCCTTCCAGCGCCTTATTCAGGTTGTTGACGTAACCGCCGTGGTGTTTGTCGTGATGAATTTCCATGGTCTTCGCGTCGATATAGGGTTCTAGGGCGTCGAACGAGTAAGGTAGTGGCGGCAGCGTGTGCGTCATTTGCGGAGCGGCTCCTTGTGCGGAATGTCCAGTCGATGGCATTAGATTCGGCCTCCTGTATTACACTTCCATCAGCGCAATTATACGCCTGGGCAGACAACTAGGCAGGGTTCGCTTGAAATTTCCAAAATCAGTCGGGGAGAGTCTGAATGCCGGCCACCGAGCACGTCGAAAAACACTTTACAGCCACCGCCGCGGTTCGTGACGTAGTGATCGGAATGTCCGACGGCTTGACCGTTCCCTTCGCGCTGGCCGCCGGGCTGACCAGCGCGGCCACAGTGCTTTCCCGCGGCACCGGCATCATCGTAATGGCTGGTCTCGCGGAAATCGCGGCGGGCTCGATTGCCATGGGCCTCGGCGGCTATTTGGCGGCTAAGACCGATTCAGAGCACTATGCTTCCGAACTCGATCGCGAATACCGGGAAACCGTCGAGCTTCCCGACGTGGAAATTGAGGAAGTCGCAAAAGTATTTCGCGAGTACGGCCTCACCCAAGAACAAATGAAACCGGTCGTTGACGCCATTACCGGAAATCAAAAGCGCTGGGTGGATTTCATGATGCGCTTCGAGCTCGGACTCGAGGCGCCCGATCCCGCTCGCGCTGGCCGCAGCGCCGCCACGATCGCGGCATCATACGTTATGGGCGGTCTTGTACCCCTGGCGCCTTACATTCTGATGGACAGGGTATTTCCCGCGCTGTGGACTTCCGTCGGCGTCACGCTCCTCGCACTGTTCGTATTCGGTTCTATCAAGGGCCACTACACCGGGGTGAATCCAGTCCGCGGGGGCCTGCAGACCGTGCTCGTAGGCGGACTGGCTGCGGCCGCAGCATTTTTCATTGCGCACCTCGTGGTCTAAGTGGGTGGTTCCGAGACGCAGCGCCTCACCCGGATATGGCGCCTTTCGCGACACTGTCCGCAACCTTACGCCCCTCACTGCATCTATCAATTCGCCCGGGCATCTATAATTGTGGAGCGGGCCTACGTCGATTCGCCAGGATGCTACGGGCTGCACGACGAGGTTCCTCCGCCTATGTCTGATGCTCCTCGACACGAACCAATTTGCGTGCGGAACCCGGCGCATCGAGTTCCGGCACACGAATTTCCGCGAGCTACGTCTAAATACATGTTCCCACCCCAAGCTGGCGGAGGCCGCGGGGTCTAGAAGGAGAGAGATTCCATGAAAAGCCCGAACCTGCATATACCCCGATGGGTCGCCACGGTTGCGGTGGTTGCGGCTCTGATTTGCGGCGGAGTTCTTGCGATAACGTTACGAGATTGGTCTAACCACGAAGTGTACGGCGCGCCGGAAGCGGGCATCACGGTAGCTAAGGACGGCGCGCCGGTTTCCCTCGGCAGTTTTAAGAACGGCTTTGCCACAGTGCTGAAACCAGCGCTTCCCGCCGTCGTGAATATCCATTCGTCAAAGGTTGTGAAGCAGCGCGGCGGCCAGATGCCGTTCTTCGGCGATCCTTTCTTCCAACAATTCTTCGGCAATCAATTTGGCGCGCCGAACACCGGCTCTCAGCGGGAAGAGAGCCTCGGCTCCGGGGTGATCCTGGCTCCGGATGGAATCATTCTGACCAACGACCACGTTGTGGACGGCGCCTCGGACATCAAAGTGATGCTGTACGACAAGAAGGAATACAACGCCAAGTTGATAGGTGCCGACAAAGTGTCCGATATCGCGGTACTGAAAATAGACGCGACGGGGCTTCCGGTGCTTCCCTTGGGCGATTCTTCCAAATTGCAGGTGGGCGATATAATTTTCGCAATTGGAGAGCCTTTCGGGCTGCGGGGCACGGCTACGATGGGAATCGTCAGCGCCACGGGACGTGGCAATCAGCACATCGAGCAGATCGGGAACTTCATCCAGACCGATGCCGCTATCAATCCTGGAAACTCCGGTGGTGCGATGATCAATCTCCACGGCGATCTGGTCGGCATCAATACCGCCATTGC
>JBOGNC010000109.1:0-13223 GCA_050747045.1 Candidatus Acidiferrales bacterium
CGCGGCCAACCTCAACGATTGTGCCAGCGAGTTCGTGACCCAGAATTTGCGGCGGCTTCACGAAGCCGTGATGGATTTTTTTGATATCCGTGCCGCAAATTCCGCAGGCGGCAACGCGGAAAAGCACCTCGCCGGGGCCGATTTCAGGCACCGGGACTCGCTCCACCACCACCCGGCCTTCGCCGCGGTAAACGCCTGCTTGCATGAGTCTAGGTTCGTGAGCAGCTCTCTGGGAATCTACTTGCGCGACTGTATGCGACATTATTTTTATATCTTGCTTGTTCCTTCTCTTATGAATTGCTCGCCGAAGCGGATTTACCCTCCAAATTTGTGTCCGCCGCGGCAAGCCTTTCCACGTAACAATCGAGAAAATCAGCCAGCTCCGTGGCTGCGGCTTTTGCCGATTGGCCGAGCTTCATCACCGCCGAAATTGATTGCGGATGCTTGGCCACCTGCGCCAGCACCAGCGGGATGCTGATGCGCCCCTGTTCAGTGAAGACACCGGTCATATCGAACGGCAAATCTTCGTCCGCCAAATCGCTAATGGCGCGGATTGCGATCGCGGGAACGCCCCGGCGCTGCGCCTCGCCTAAGACAATAAAGCTCTCCATCTCCACGGCATCGGCGGTCTCGCTAAGGTACTTTTTCTCGACGGCTTTCCCAATCACGCGCCCCGCCGTGTGAAACCGCTTCACTGGCGTGGCTCCGCACTGCTCGGCGAACGAAAACAGAGCTTCGCTGCTTTGTAGCAAGTCGCCTGGCTCCGCCGACTGAATGTCGCCAGAACTCACCTCTTGCGCCGCCAAAACCTGACCGATTCGATAGTTCGGCTTCAATGCGCCCGCGAGGCCTGACGATATGCAAAAGTCCACGGCGTCTGGCGCTGGGCGGATCGCCAACGAAATCGCGGAAGCGGCTGCATTCGGTCCCGCCCCGGTCAGCACCACTCGCACCAGCACTCCGAAAATTTCCGCCGCATAAGTTTCCGATGCCGCGATATCTGTCGGGGCGGGCTGGACGACCTGAAACCCCCGCCGGTCGCGCCAAGGCGCGAATTCATTCTCGATCGCGAAAGTAACCAGAATTTTCACTGCGACCCTACGCTGCCTCCGCGTGAACGCTACCTTTTGTTGCCGCGCGGCCGCGCGTGTAGCCGTGCTGCTGATACCACTCGACGGCGCGCGCCAGCGCTTCATTCACGGAACCCGGCGCATATCCGAGTTCCCTTTCCGCTTTGCCAGTGGCGACGAACATCCGATGCCGCGACATTTTCACGCCTTCGACGGGAATGCGCGGATCGCGGCCCACGAGACGCGAGAACCATTCGTCCGCATAACCAGCGGCTAGCGCAACGACGTGCGGCAGGCGCACTCGCGGTGCGGAACGCCCGGTGATTCGCGCAAGTGCCTCTAGAATTTGTTTCAGAGTCATATTCCGCGCACCGAGGAGATAGCGCTCGCCGACGCGCCCGCGCTCCGCGGCCAGCAAGTGCCCGGCCGCAACGTCCTCGACGGCGGCCAAATTCAACCCGGTATCGACATACGCGGGCATTTTGCCGTTCAGAAAATCGACGATGATCTTTCCCGTTGGCGTGGGCTTCCAGTCGCCCGGGCCCACCGGCGTCGTCGGGTTGACGATCACAACGGGCAATCCTGTCTCCGCGGCTTTCCGCGCTTCAGCCTCGGCCAAAAACTTCGAACGCTTGTAATGCCCGATCATTTGGTCCACGGTGGCAGGCGCGGACTCGTCTGGCAGCGCATGGTGCGCTCCGTGCGGCTGGGAAACTGCAATCGTCGCGACCGTGCTAGTGTATACGATGCGCGAAACGCCCTCCGCGGCTGCGGCCTCTAGCACGCGGCGAGTGCCGCCGACGTTGCTATCGTAAATTTCCTCAGGATCGCGCGCCCACAGGCGGTAATCGGCGGCAACGTGGAAGACCCGGCGAACGCCTTTCATGGCGCGAGAGATGGAAGCGGCATCGCGCAAGTCACCTTCGACGCGCTCGGCGGCAAGGTCGTCCAGAAACTCCAACCGGCTGCTGCGCCGGACCAGAATGCGCACCGAATAGCCCGCCGCAACGAGTTGGCGGGCCACGTGGCTGCCCACGAAACCGCTAGCGCCGGTGACAAGCGTGGTCATGCGATGCGGCGGGCCCTATTCTTCCGGAGGGATGATGCGGGCGGCGTTTTCCGGAGGAAACGCAGCAGGCCTCTTGCGTTCGAACGCAGTTCGTCATCGTGGCTTACGGGCGGGATCCGTAACTTCGCCGAACCTCATCCGCTCCCACGCGCACGCCTGCAAATCGCGTGCGGCCCTTCGTCGAATTATCGTAGCGCGCCAAGGCGTACAGCGGGAAAGAATTCCGGTATAGGTGATACTTCAAGTAGAACACGCACGGAAAACCCGTGCCGGTGAATTCGTCTTCGTCCCAGCTGCCGTCTTCATTCTGATGTGAAACCAGCCAGGCGACGGCGCGTGCCGCCGCAGGATCGTCGGGAGCAGCCGAAGCCAAAAGCCCGATCAACCCCCATGCAGTCTGCGAGGCGGTGCTCGCTCCGCGGCCTTTCAGAGACTCATCGTAATAAGAAAGAATTGACTCGCCGAATCCGCCGTCGTCATTTTGGACGGAGCGCAACCATTCGGCACCGCGCTTCGATTCAGGCGACGATCGCAAACCGGCAGCCTCAAGCGCGCGCAGCACACCGCTGGTGCCATATACATAGTTCACGCCCCAGCGTCCGTACCATGCGCCTTCGCGTGTCTGTTCGCGCTGCAAAAACGCGCGCGCGCGCGCCAGCGCCGGATCGGAGGCGGGCCAGCCCATCTGCCCCAGGCATTCCAGAGTGCGCGCGGTAAC
This sequence comes from Candidatus Acidiferrales bacterium, assembly GCA_050747045.1. Taxonomy (GTDB): domain Bacteria; phylum Acidobacteriota; class Terriglobia; order Acidiferrales; family UBA7541; genus Palsa-295. Next base: position 2,858 of record JBOGNC010000109.1, read on the forward strand.
ATCCGAAGTGGAAGGATCGAGCATCGCGTTGTGATCCGCAAACGGAATGTTGTTCAGGGATTGCCGGTTGTTCTCGTGGTCGAACGCGCCCCAGCCGCCATCGGCATTCTGCATGCTGACGAGCCATGCAAGTCCGCGGCGAATCGCGACGCGCAATCTCTCGGGCTCTGGTTCGGCCACGCGCCAGAGGGCCATCAGCACGAACGCCGTATCGTCCACGTCCGGATACCAGTCATTCAGAAACTCAAAAGCCCAGCCACCCGGCTTCGCTTTGCGATTCTTCACCTGCCAATCGCCCGGGCCGAGGATTTGTTTGCCCACCAACCAGCGGGCCGATTTGAGCAGAGCGGGGTGCGCGGGATCGAGCCCGGCTTCTTCGAGAGCAACCATGGCGATCGCGGTATCCCATAGTGGCGAAATGCACGGCTGAATGCGGATGCCGTCCTTCCCGTCGATTTCGTAGCTTTCAAGATAGCGAAGCTCGCGCGCGACAAGAGGATCAGTGGTATCGCCACCGTCGGCGAGTAGCGCGAAAACGGAATTGGTCATTGCCGGGAAGATGGTCGCCAGTCCTTCGCTGCGCTCCAAGCGCTCGAACATCCATTTACGGGCTCGGTCGAGAGACATGCGGCGGAAAGGTTTCCAGCGCGCGCGTTCGTAGAGCTTCACAACGCGGTCGAGCGCCAGAAACGCATTTTTCCAGGAGACCACCTGGCCATCCCAGGAAAGCGATTTCGGCTTTGCGCCTGGACGCGTGAAAAGCTCGTCCACCGTGACGCCCGCAGGCAGGCGCCAATTCGGGCTCATGGCGCTGACGATGGCCATCGGGATCACGATCCCGCGAGTCCACGAAGACATTTCGAAAATACTCACCGGCAACCACGACGGCAGCAGCATCAGTTCGGGCGGAATCGCCGGCGCCATTTCGGGATCGATCGCGCCAACCATGGCCAGGTACATGCGAACGTACGAGTTCGTAGACTCCAAACCGCCCAGCTCGTGGATTCGGCGTCTGGCTCGTTCCAAATGCGGCGACGAAGCGGGTTCACCGGCGATGCGCAGCGCAACCCAAGCTTTTACGGTCGCGTTCAACTCGGAAGGGCCACCTTGGAAAATATTCCAGCCGCCATCGGGCAATTGGCGGACGCGAACGTAGTTTGCGAGTTTGGGTATTTTTGGAGAATTCGATTGGCCGATGACGTGGAGGAAAAATATGTAGTCGGATTCGAGTGTCGTGTCGGCTTCTAGCTCACCCCACCAGTAACCTTGTGAATGTTGCGCGGAAAGCAGCCAGCGGACACTGCGTGCAATGGCCCGCTCGACCTGCGACTCGACATTCCGCTGCGGCGCTGCCGCCGCACCCGGTCCCGCAGCACTGCTCGCGTCCACGCGCACACTGGCTTCTGGCGTCATCAACCCCTCAGAGATCTATGTAGTGCAACTTCGGCATGCCTCATCGACCGCTTCATGCTCCCGTCCTGCTGCGAACAGAGCCGAACAATTACACCCCGACGAGGGTTGTGGCCTGAAATACGTACCTTGGACCGGCAGATCCACGGGCATTTCCAGAGCTCTTCCGTAAAACCGGGATTCACCCAACGCCCGGTATTACTGATACTTACAGAGCTCCTCCGCATTATTATCTGGCGGAACTTGCCCCGGGTCAACCGAAAACCATGCCTTGCGGCGAGTCTGGAACTGCGAGCTTCGATGCGAATTCACACCGGAGCGCTGCCTCAGCACCCGAGGGCGGGGAGAAACGTGGGCTACTTAATCTGTGCCGTGCTCAAGTGCCCTTAGGCGCGCCGCCAGTTCCGGCAAGCGCGCCAGCCACGCGTATTGCTCCTTGAAGCGCCCCAGGGGACGCGCAGGCGTGCCCCAGACGGTCTCGCCCTCACGAATCGTCTTGCCGACGAGCACTCCCGACTGGCCACCGATCCGAGCGTCATTCTTGATTTTGCAGTGGTCGCCCAGCCCCGCTTGCCCACCCATGATCACTCGCTCGCCGATTACGCTGCTGCCAGAAATGCCCACTTGCGACGCTAGAATGGAATGTTCCCCGATGTGAACGTTATGCGCGACTTGCACCAGGTTGTCGATCTTCACGCCGCGTCCGATGCGGGTGGTATCGAGCGAACCGCGATCGATGGTCGTGTTCGCGCCGATCTCGACATCGTCCGCAATCTGCACGTGGCCGATCTGCGGAAATTTCCAGTGGCGGCCCTCGCCGTACACGTAGCCGAAGCCGTCCGCGCCGATCACGGCGCCTGAATGGATTTCCACGCGATCGCCGAGTTCCGCCCCCGGGTAGAGCGTGACGCGTGGGTGCAAGATGCAATTTTGTCCAACGCGGGCGCCTCGACCGATGAAGCAAAAAGCGCCAATGCGCGAGCCTGCGCCGATTTCAACGTCGTCTTCGATCACCGCGTATGGGTCGATAGACGCGCTCGCTGCGATTGCGGCGCTGGGCGCGACGATGGCCGAGCGATGAATCACCTCCACGGACACGGGTTTCGGCAAGATCCAATCGGCGGCTTTCGCGAACGCGAATTTCGGATCGTCGGATTCAAGAATGGTTTTACCTGCGATGCGTACCCCCGGATTGGCAATCACGCAGAGAGCCTCGGAAGCGGCCGCTTGCTGGTGATGCTTCGGCGAGGCGACGTAGATCAAATCGCCGGGGTGAGCTCGCCCGGGACTGGCAATGCCGGAGATTGTCGCGTTCGCATCGCCTGCGAGCGTGGCGCCGAGATATTTTGCTAGTTCACCGGCGGTGCAAGTCATGGGCAACTCCTTTTTCTGGTCACGTATTCACGACTTCGCGTCGCGATGAAGCGGTAGAGCAAAAGGTTCTCTCGTGAAACATCATTTAGAAAGGATAGATCGGCTTTTCTCCGGGCGGACGAGTTTTCCACCGCTTGTGGACCCAGAGCCATTGATCGGGATGTGCGCGCACGAAATTTTCGATCACTTTAGTGAAGCGCGCGGTATTTTCGACCACGTCACGATTTTCGTCACCAGAACGCACCAGCTCCACGGCGGGACCGAAGCCCAAGCGGTATTTGCGGCTCTGCCCGTCCCAGCGGAGAAATCCCGGGACGACCACGGCATCGGTGCGCAGAGCCAGGCGCGCGAGGCCGGAAGTTGTCGACGCTGGAACGCCGAAGAAATCCACGAAGACGCCCTCTTCGAGCGTGGTGTTGTGGTCCGCAAGAATGCCCACAGTGCCGCCTTCGCCGAGAACTTTGAAGATGGCGCGCGCGGCGCGGTTCTTCTCGATGGGCGCGTTGCCGGAAAGGCAGCGGTAAGAATTCACGAGCGCGTCCACGCGACGATTGGCCACCGGGCGGACGAGAAAGTGCAGCGGGTGTCCGTAAAGCGCGTGCGCGAATGGGGCGAGTTCCCAGGCGCTCATGTGGCCGGTGAGAAACAGCACGCCTTTGCCGCGCGCGCGTGCGGCCTCGAAGTTTTCAGCGCCGTCGATCGTGACGATGCGCTCTATATTTTCGCGCGTGTACCTTGGAAACTGCGAAAACTCTCCGGCCATCCACCCGACTTGACGGATCATGCCGTGAATCGCCTGCCTACGCTGCGCGTCGCTCCAATCGGGAAACGCGAGGCGCAAATTGAATTCGGCCGCGCGGCGCAGCAGAGTCCGAAGCGCGAAAGCAACCATCGCGAAACAGGCGCCGACGAATCTCGCTGCCGGGCGCGGCAAGATGCCGAGCGATTTGATGCCGAGCCACGCCCCGGCATATTCGAGCCATTCGCGCATAGCGCGTCATTATGCGGGAGCCCGCGCGCCAGAATCCAGCGCCGCATCGTCTGAGCGTGGCAACTTGCGTCCGCGCTATCACAGCCAATGAGCGGACCGCTCATTGACTCAATCACATCAACAACTTACTATTTCGTCCTAATGCCTGATGCCGATCCGCTGATCAGCCGCACCGTATCTCACTATCAGATTGTCGCGCGGCTGGGCGGTGGCGGAATGGGCGTGGTCTATCGTGCCGAAGACGTGAAGCTGCATCGGTACGTTGCACTGAAGTTCCTCCCCGAAGACCTGGCAAGAGATCGCGCGTCTCGCGAACGTTTCCAGCGTGAAGCCCTGGCCGCATCCGCGCTCAACCATCCGAACATTTGCACGATTTATGAAGTAGACGAGGCTGACGAAAAACCATTCATCGCCATGGAACTGCTCGAAGGGCAAACCCTTAGACAATTGATTCGAGGCAAGCCGCTCGATATCGAAGAAATTTTGGACCTGGGCGTACAGGTGACGGATGCGCTCGACGCCGCTCACGCCGAAGGCATCGTGCATCGCGATATCAAGCCGGCAAACATTTTTGTTACCAAGCGAGGCCACGCCAAGATTCTCGACTTCGGGCTGGCGAAAGTGCTGGCGCAGCCCCGGGCGCCGATAGGAACTACGGTCCAAGGTACCGCAGCGGAAGGTTCCGCGGCATCTACAGAGGTTCCCGAGGCGCAGCTCACCAGCCCCGGCTCGGCGCTCGGAACGGTCGCGTACATGTCGCCCGAGCAGGCGCGCGGGAAGGAACTGGACGCGCGGACAGATGTTTTCAGCTTCGGCGTGGTGCTCTACGAAATGGCCACTGGATCGCTTCCGTTCCGCGGCGACACTTCCGCCGTAATCTTCGAGGCCATCCTGAATCGCGCACCGGTGGCGCCGGTGCGCTTGAATCCGGATCTGCCGCCGCAGCTCGAAGCAATCATCAACAAGGCTCTGGAGAAGGACCGCAATCTGCGCTATCAGCACGCGGCGGATATTCGTACCGATCTAAAACGCTTGCAACGCGATACCGGCTCCGGGCGCAGCGCGGTGATTTCTTCGGAAGTGGCAAGTTCTGAAGAAGCCGGGACGGCTCCGGATCGCCCGTCAAGCGGTGTTGCGGCGGTGCAGGAATCGAAGAAAGCTTCGTCGGCCCGCGTGAGCGTGGCACGAAACGAAGCCGTGGCGCCGAAGAAGCGCTGGTACCTTTGGGCGGGCGCCGCAGTTGTGGCCGTGGCTCTCGCCGCAAGCGGATATTTTTATTTCCATCGCGCGCCGCTGCTGACCAGCAAGGATTCGATCGTCATTGCCGATTTCACGAACACCACCGGCGATCCAGTGTTCGACGGCACGCTGCGCGAAGGGCTTTCCGTGCAGCTCCAGCAATCGCCGTATCTCAATCTCGTCTCCGACGATCAAATAGCCTCAACTCTGCGGATGATGGAAGAGCCGCCGGGCACAAGGCTCAGCGATGATTTGGCCCAGCAGGTGTGCCAACGCGTCGGAAGCGCCGCGGTGATCGACGGGTCGATTGCCAGCCTCGCTCCGGAATACGTGATCGGGCTGAAAGTGGTGAATTGTCAAAGCGGGCAGACGCTCGCGCAGGATCAGGTGACGGCGGCGAATAAGCCGGACGTCCTCAATGCCCTCACGAAGGCGGCGGCCTCTCTGCGACGGAAGCTGGGCGAATCGCTTGCGTCGGTGCAGAAGTACGACGTGCCGCTCGTGCAGGCCACCACGTCCTCGCTCGAGGCCCTGCAAGCGTTCAGCCTTGGCACAAATGCCATTGGTTACCGCGCCGATTCTTTCGGTGCGATTCCCTATTTCCAGCGGGCTATTTCACTGGACCCCAACTTTGCGACTGCCTACGTCGCACTGGGGGCGATGTACGGAAACCTTGGCGAGAGCGGACTCGCTGCGGAAAATATCAAGAAAGCATACCAGTTGAAGGATCGGACGAGCGAACGGGAGCAACTGGGCATTTCCACTGCCTACTTCGAATTCGTCACAGGAAATGAGGAGAAGTCGATCCAGAACGCCCAAATTGCGCGGCGAACGTACCCCCGGGATGCCATCGTCGCAAATGCTTTGGGAGTCGATTACGAAATTCTCGGAGAGACGGATAAAGCGATGGAGCAATTTGCCGAAGCGATCCACCTCAATCCTAAAGACACCCTCGATCTGGGAAATCTCGCGTATTGCTATCTGACCCTCGATCGCCTGGACGAGGCGCAGGCTACGATCGAGCGCGCTCCGGGTGGCGACAAGAACACTGAATTCCTTCCGCCCCTGTACGCCATCAGTTTTCTGCAGAACGACCCGGCGGGCATGGCTAAGGATATTTCGGCGGCCTCGGGCGTTCCGGCCATAGATAGTGAAATGCTCCTTGCGGAGGCTTCCACGGCCGCTTATTCGGGGCGCATGACGGATTCGGAAAAATGGGCTCAAAGTGCCGTGGCCGCAGCCATTCAAGCAAACCTGCCGGAAACGGCGGCGGCCGAGGAAGGTTCGCAGGCTGTAGATGAGGGTTTAGTGGGGAATTTCGGCGGAGCAAAAGATTGGGCCGCTCGGGCTTTGAAAGTACCTGCCGGCCGCGGCGTCCAGGCAGATGCTGCGCTGGCACTGGCGGTTGCGGGTTCACAGGACGAAGCCAAGAAAATGGCCGATGATCTGAACAGCAATTTTCCCGAGGATACCTTGATCCAGAACGCGTACATCCCGATGATTCGGGCGGTACTTGAAATTCATCAGGGGAACACGCAAGAGGCAATCGATCTTCTTCGCGCTGCCGGCCCTTACGAGCTTGGCGGATACGGATACCCCCGGCTCATCTCAGCTTATATTCGCGGCCAGGCCTACCTTGCGGCGCACAATGGCGCGAGTGCAGCTTCGGAATTTCAGAAAATTCTCGATCATCCAGGTCTCGTGGCGAATAACCCCATAGGCGCGCTGGCGCACCTCGGGCTGGGGCGCGCGTACGAGTCGCAAGCCAACACAGCCAAAGCGAAAGAGGCCTACCAGGATTTTCTCGCGCTGTGGGCGCACGCTGATCTCGATGTTCCCATCCTCAAGCAAGCCAAAGCCGAATACGCCAAGCTGGCAATAAACGTGGAGCCCCAATCAGGGACAACCAAACATTTTGGCGCGGTTAGGCTTGGCCGACTTGCGCAGATCAAACCCGCCGCGCGGGTGCTAAACTAAAATGTCTTGCATACATCAAAAAATAGCCGCCGTGAACGCGGATTCACGGCGTGGTTAGTCGCCGCCGGAGTCTTGCTCTGTCTCTTTGGGCAGTTGGGCGCGATCGGACTTACGGGACCGGACGAGCCTCGCTACGCATGGATAGCACGCGCCATGGCGCAGACGGGCGACTGGGTCACTCCGCGACTCTACGGCCAGCCGTGGTTTGAGAAACCGGTGCTCTATTACTGGGCGGCGGCGGCCGGCTTCACGCTTCACTTACCCGCCGAGTGGGCCGCGCGCCTGCCTTCGGCGTTTGCGGCGCTTGCAGCAGCGATTGCCATCGGCTGGCTGGCAGCGAAGCATTACGGCGGATCGGCGTCGTCACTGAGCAGCCCGGTGCTTTTGGCGCCGCTGATTTTCGCTTCGAGCGTTGCGGGCATCGCTTTCGCACGTGCAGCGACGCCGGACATGTTGTTTAGCGCCTCGATCACGCTGGCAATGGCGGCGATTGCGAGCGTCTATCGGCACTCCGGCGCGCTGCGAGGTGCAACAGACAAAGCCTCGCGTTCTCAAAACGGAGACCACGCCGCCTTGTTGCTATTCGGCGCATTTTTAGGCTTAGGCGTGCTTGCGAAAGGTCCTGCAGCCGTGATTCTGGCCGGCGGAGCCATCGCACTCTGGGCGATCGCCACAAAGCAGTGGCGCGTGGCCTTTCGTGCAGCGCATCCGCTGGCAATTGCGGCTTTTTGCTTGGTGGCATTGCCTTGGTACATTCTGTGCGCTCTGCGGAATCCCGAGTTCCTAAAGGTTTTCATCTGGCAGCATAATTTCGAACGCTACCTGACGCCGATGTTTCACCACCCGCAGCCGTTCTGGTTCTTCGGCCCGATCGTCTTACTAGCGCTAGTTCCCTGGACCATCCTGCTGTGGCCCGCGGCGCGGGAAGGGCTTCGCGTGTGGCGCGAAAAATCGTGGACGCATTCTCCCGGCATTTTCTTTGCTTGTTGGGCGATTTTTCCGGTGCTCTTTTTCAGCTTTTCGGATTCGAAACTGCCGAGCTACATCTTGCCGGCCATTCCGCCGCTGGCTCTGATTTGCGCGGTCGCGGCCATCCGCGCATTTCGGGAAAGCCGCGCAATGGCGTTCGGGATCGCCGCAGGTATCGGGATCACCTGGGTCAGCCTCGCCGTCGGCGCATGGGCCTGGGCGCGAAAAGTTCCGTGGGATGCTGTGCTGAACGAATATTCGCCGCGCGCGCTGTACATCGACGGTTGGATCAGCGTCGGCGCGGCGGTTCTGTTCGCGCTAATTCTGGCGTTTTGGGGACTTGGCAAGCGCACCGGATTGGTGATGGGCCTCTGCGCTCTAGCCGTCGTGCTGGCACTCGAAATCGCCAACTTGCAAGTGCTTCCAACCGTCGATCCCCTCTATTCCGCGCGCTACCACGCGCAGTTTATGAGCCACGATCTTCATCCGGATCGTATTTTCACCTTCGATCTGGCGCGCTCGTGGAATTACGGCTTGGCTTTTTATTTTCAACGGCAATTGCCCGAATGGCAGCGCGCCGATCCGCTCCCCGCGCTGGTCCTGACCACTCCCGCGGGATTGAAGCAAATCACGAAATTGGGACGCTTTCAGGGCGTGCTGGACGAGCCTAACAAGGGAATCCTCTACGTTCCGGTGGGTATGGCGCCGCGTTAGCGTACTTTGTTCCTGCTACTGACGTTTTCTACTGGCTGGTGGGCGGAATACTCTGCAAGAAAAAGCTGACGATCGCATTCTCGTAGTTCCTGCGGTCGTCGTCGGTCATGTCGCGGTAGCGCACTCGGTCGCGCAGCAATTGCTTCGGGTCGGGCGCTTGCGTGTAAAGCTGCATCGCGTCGTTCGCAAGCTCCGGCTGATCGTCGGAAGTGACGAACAGCTTTGGAATTCCGTGCGTGCGGCCGATATTCGTTAACGCGGGCGGCGCAAATCGGTACGAGTAGTTGACCATCCGAAAAATAAAATCCGAGGCGCTCAAGACGTATGGCAGCGCCGTCAGCCCGGACTGCCGCACCTGCAGGCGCAGCATGTCTTGCGGATCGCCGTAGACGTCAGCCACCGCAAACGCCGCTATCCTCGGATCCGTTTCCGCAACTTCCAGAACGGCGTAGGCGCCCATGTCCGTTCCCCACAGGCCAAAGTGTTTGGGGTCCACATCGTCGCGGCTAGCCAGCGTGCGGATTGCAGACTCAAGCTCTCCGGTCTCTTTGTATCCCAGCGTGGTGGTTCCGCCGCTCGTTCCGTGTCCGGAAAAATCGAAAAGAAATACGTTGTACTGGTGATCCTGCAGCGTGGTGACCAGCGTCAGCACGTCCGCCCGTTGCGATTGATATCCGTGGCACACCACGATCGTCGGCGCCCCGCGCAATCCCGGGAAAAACCAGCCCTCGCGCATGGTGCCATCGGGCAACGGAAACGAAAACGTGGACGGATGCCCCATCATCACGTCTAAGTCGAACGTAGCTGGCGTTCGCGCGGGATGGATGATTTGGTAAACCAGGAACCCCGATATCGTGGAGATCGAAACGACGGCAAAAAGCGCGACCGCGACGATAAACGACGCTAGTTTGGCGATGCGCGCGGTCGAAAAGCGCATATTTGAGAGGAAAGCCCTCCTACCCCATGCCGGTCGATGCTTCTGTTCCCCAGCGCCTTGGATGTTAGCATATTGGTTCACGGGTGCCCGGCGGCGTGCGGGCATGGTGTCGCAATCGTAAAATTGGGCAGGCGGAGCGGCCGAAGTTATAATGCGTCAGGGGCGTTCGACAATTCCATGCAGATCGTCGATTTAAGGCAGCTGCATTCGCGTTCGCTGGAAGGCCTTTTCCAGGAAGAGGCGGAGCACTGGCTGGACGAACTCCGCTGGGATTACCGGCCTTCCCTCGACTTGGTTCGCAAGTTCATCGATTCGCGCGCATTGGGCGGCTACGCCGCATCCGAAAATGGCCGTGTCACCGGCTACGGATTTTACGTCCTGGAAGATCACAAAGGGCTGATCGGCGGCCTCTACGTATCACCGCAAACCGCGCAAGGCCCGATCACGGAGCGGCTTCTGACAGAAATGTTGACCACGCTGCGCGCCACTCCCCGGCTGGAACGCATCGAAGCGCAGCTGATGCCCTTCGGCACGGAACTTGATCCCAATTTTCTGAAGCAGCATTTTCGCCTGCACACCCGGCAATTCATGCTGCTGCCGCTCGACCAGTCGAAGCTCACCGGCGCGTCGCCTTCGCAAGGTCTAAGGATTGATGCGTGGAAAGACCGAGCGCTCGAATCCGCGGCGCGTCTGATCCAGCTTGCATATGCGGATCATGTGGATAGCCAGATCAACGATCAGTACCGGTCGGAAGC
>JBOGNC010000110.1:0-13211 GCA_050747045.1 Candidatus Acidiferrales bacterium
TTCGCACCAATGAAAGCGTGGTGAACGAGCTGTTGCTGCTGAAAGCGCGGGCGCGAGAAGAGGGCGGCCAGATTGCCGTATTTTTTATCGACGACAATTTTGCCATAAATGTAAAGCGCACAAAATCGCTGCTGCGAGACATTATTGCCGCTAACGCGCAGGTGCATTGGGTGGCCCAGATCAGCGCAAATTTACTGCGCGACGAGGAGCTCGTGGAATTAATAGCGGCTGCGGGAGGCAAATGGATCTTCATCGGAATGGAGTCGATCGATCCGGCGAATCTTGCGGACGTCAAAAAGGGCTTCAACAAACCAGCCGAGTATGCCGCGGTTCTGGACCGGCTGGCGCGGCACAACGTGTTTGCCATCACCTCCTTTATCTTTGGCATGGACAACGATACGCCGGGAGTCGCCGAGCGAACCATGAAGGAGATTCGCAGTTGGCCGCCGGGGCTGCCGATTTTTGGATTGATGACTCCGTTGCCCGCGACGCCCCTGTACAAAAGGCTGGAAGCTGCTGGGCGGCTTACGCGTCCGAAGCACTGGCAGGAATTCATACCGTTCGCGATGGCCCACACGCCGTTGAAGATGAGCATCGATGAAGCTCATAACGAGGTCCGCATGGGATGGGCGACGTTTTACAGTCCCGAGGGGATCGAAAAGGCAGTAGATTCGCTCAAACATAAACCGCTGGGCTATCGAATCAACATTTTTATTGCTCGTCTGTGCTTCCGGGGAATTTATTTCCCACAAATGGGTCGCCTGATATGGCTGAAAACAGCTTTCGAGAATCGGCGTACGATATTCAAACTGCTCGCGCAGGGATTTGGAGCAGGATTGCATTCCTCGGTGCCCGCGGTCGTGGCTCCGTCGGCCACTGAGGAATAGCATCCATCTGGCGTACTGAATGTCGATCGCCGCGTTCTGCAAAGCGGGCGCCTCAAAATTGGATAGAACTTCGGATCGTCCCCAAATCTCCGCCGTTGGTACGAGAATAAGACGTTCAACATTCTGGATGCGCACCCCTGAAGCATCTGGGCACACGCCAGCTTGAAAATGCTACTTATCGCAGACCGCCAGACTTACACTTTTCCTGGGTGGGAACCTGCCACGCGTACCTTGCGTCTCACACAATCGAATCTTTTTGGGAGCGCGCGTGAAAAAATTGAAATGCGTGCTGTCGCTTCCGGGTGACAATCTGTACCTGCGCGAACAGACATCGGCGGCGGAAGCGGCCACGAACCGTCTCGGCATGGATCTAGAGGTGATGTCCGCCGATATGGACCCGATTCTGCAGAGCCAGCAGTTGCTCGCGCGTGTGCAAGCCCAGGAGTCCGAGCGCCCAGACGTGATTCTGCTCGAGCCCGTGAATGCCACCGGCCTGCCCCGTGTTGCGGAAGCGGCAGTTGGGGCGGGGATTGCCTGGGTGGTCAGCAACGCGCAGGTCGATTACATCTTCAAGCTTCGCCGTCAGGCCAAAGCACCCGTCTTTCTTGTCTCTCAGGACCACGTTGAAATCGGGCGCTTGCAGGGCCGCCAGGTTGCCGCGCTATTACCTTACGGCGGTTCGATACTATATTTGCGCGGACCAGCCATGAGTTCTATCGCCTCGCGCCGCTTCGAAGGTCTCGAACGCGGCAAGCCGCAAAATGTTGAAGTGAAAAGTGTCAAGGTGCAAGGTTCCACGGCGGACAATGCCGGCGCAGCCGTCACTTCCTGGCTTACTCTCTCCACAGTGCATGCGGACGCAACGCATCTGATCGTCTCACAAAACGCCGATTTCATCTTTGGCGCGCGGAAGGCCTTTGAAGCTAAATCCGGCGGCCCCGAACGCGCCAAATGGCTTGCCACGCCATGCCTCGGCGCCGGTGTTTCGAGCCAGCTCAAGCCGCTCGTGGACCACGGCACACTGCGCGCGGCGCTGCTCACCTCTCTCACCATGGACAGAGTCTTCGACATGCTCGCGCAGGCCATCAAAAAAGGTTCGCAGCCTCCCGAGCAGACCTTCGTCGAAGCCCACTCCTACCCCAGTTTCGAGGATCTGGCGAAAAAGCCCGTAAGCACGAAGGCCTAAATCTACGGTTTGCATTCGATTGCTTGAGGTGCCGCTCTCCGTAACCCGCGGCTTCGATTCCAAACATCGCATTGCTATCTCGCGCGGCTCGATGTATGTTTACCCGCGCCAGCGGCCCCGAAAGCATAGCGAACGGGGAATGGTCATCGTAAGGGGCTTGCTGGCTAGAAATTTTCAGGCGGTGCGGCTCATGACTCGATTCAAGTCGCTTCCAGTTGCGATCGCAATCGCGCTTTTCGCGTTTCCGGCCGTCGCTCAACAATCTGGCAAGATGGCGGACATGAAGGAAGCGCCTGCCAAGGAAATCGTCGGGGCGGTGCAATCCTTCAGCGGCAATATACTGGATATCAAGCCGCCCACAGTCGCGCCCGCCGTCTGGGTCACTATCCCTGCGAACATGAAGGTTGACCGCGATGCGTTGAAGCCTGGCGTTAAAGTTAGTGTGGAAGCGCGCTGGGCCACTGTCACCTACATCGCGCTGAAGCCGCCGAAAATCATCACGAAACAGAACGGGTCGAAATAGCCGGCAAGTTCAGCTTGAATTGAGGCGTTCCGTCCATTCCCGTAGCCTATTTGCTAGCGTTTCGTTCGAACCTTGCAATCGGTTAATCGCACATTAAAATGCTAGCCGCATTCCCGGAGGAACATCGCATGCAATCACATCGCGCCCGCCGTACGCTCCTGCTCGCATCCCTCTTCATCGCCTTCATGGCCTATGCCTCACAAGCGGCTGGCGCGCAAAGTCATTGGATTCCGACCTGGATCGCTTCGCCCGAGAGCGCGGTTATCAACTTGCCCGGATTCGCACGACGGCCCGCTGGCCCAAACAATTCCGGCCCAGCGAATAACCGGCCTTTGTTTCCGCCTCCGCCGCCGGTGGAAAATCAGACTGTGCGCATGGTCATACGCACCAGCGCTGGGGGTTCCGAAGTGCGCGTGCAGCTCTCGAACGCATTCGGCCCCGCCCCGCTGCCGGTGGGCGCGGTCCACATCGCCCTGCAGGACAAAGGCTCCTCAATCGTCACTTCGTCGGACCACGCCCTGACCTTCAGCGGCCAGCGGTCCATTGTGATTCCCGCGGGCGCCGAGGTCATCAGCGATCCCGTCAATATGAAAGTCGGACGGCTCACTTACCTAACCATCAGCGTCTACATTTCCGGCAAGGCCGAAGATCCGACCGATCATCTTACCGGGCTGCATACCACGTACTTTTCCGGTCCCGGCGATTTCACTGGCTCTGCGTCGGTCACGCCTGTGCGCACGAGCGAATCCTGGTATTGGATCTCGGCTGTTGATGTCCTCGCTCCGGCAAAGACCGGCGTGATCGTCGCGTTCGGGGACTCGATTACCGACGGCGCCACTTCCACTCCCAATACCGATAGCAGTTGGCCCAGCCAATTGGACGACCGCTTACAGAAAGACAAAGCCATGGCCGGCAAGTGGTCGGTCGTAAATGCAGGTATCTCCGGCAACCAACTTCTGGCCGACGGTATGGGCGTTGCGGCTCTTGCACGGCTCGACCGCGACGTATTCAGCCTTACCGGAGTGAAGTGGATCATCGTGCTTGAGGGAATCAACGACATCGGCCTCTCCAGCCTCACACACAATCCGGCCGACAAGGTGACCGCGCAGCAGCTCATCGACGGTCAAAAGCAAATCATCGAACGCGCCCATCTGCGCGGCATCAAGGTGATGGGCGCTACCCTCACGCCCTTCAAAGGCGCGTCCTATTACAGCGATTACGGTGAGCAGACGCGCGAAGCAGTGAATAAATGGATTCTTACCAGCGGCGCGTTCGATGCGACCGTCGATTTCGACAAGGTAGTGCAGGATCCTTCGAATCCCGAAGTGATACAGCCGTCCTTAAATATCAGGGACCACTTGCATCCCAATGACCACGGCTACAAAGCCATGGCGGATGCCATCAATCTCGCCGACTTTAGCAAAGGTTCCAAGTAGTCCAACTTCACCATCGCGGCTGGCATTTCGATGGTTCCGACATGTACGCCCGCCGCTATCGTCATTACTGTGCTTTCAAACCTGCTTGCCAGTTCAGCACCACTGTGAAGGGCGTCGAAGCGGACTGGGCGGCAGGCGCTGCAATCAAGAAGCGCTTGCTGTCAGGCGTGACATCCCAAAAGGAGAAACCGGGGGTCGGACTCTGCATGGGTAGGTGGAAAAGCGCCTTAGGCACTCCGGCTCGGAAGTCCGGCTTGGTTGCGACAGCAACCTCCATCAACATCCCGGCCGGAGCGACGTAGTACAGATCCTTCCCGTCTCCCGGCCAGCGAGGATCAGTCCCGCCGCTGTTGGAGATCAACCACTTGCCCCCAGCGTCCGGAGTTGCCGCAGAGGGAGTGGATGAGAACGCCCGAACGTAGATCTCATTACGGCCAGACTCGTCCGAGGTGTAGGCCACGTAACGCCCGTCAGGAGAAAAGCGGCCCTCCTGCTCGTTGAATTCAGTTCTCAGGAAAGGCGCTGGTTTCCTGCCGCCTCCCAGGGGAAGCACCCACAGGTCGGCTTTTGTCACCGGGTCCGTTGTGACATACAGCAGGTATCGTCCGTCGCGGGACCAGCTCGTGGGGATTTTGTCAGCGCTCGATTTCAACAGAAGTTCAGCGTCCCTTGCACCGTCCGTCCGCTTTCGATAAAGATCGAATTGGCCGTCACGGTCGGAGTTGAACGCGATAAGACTCCCGTCCGGAGACCACACCGCATTTTCGGCAGGCGGGCCAAACGTGAATCTCGTGCTCGTATTCCGGGACGTGTCAAGCAACCAGAGGCCGGGCACCGGATACTGTGTACTGAACTGGGAGACAGCAACTCGCACTCCATCGGGAGAGATCGCAAGGGTGAGGTAAGAGCTTGGTTCCCTGACCATGGCAAGGGGCTTCCCTTGCCGGTCAATCCATCTCAGCTGGTAACCCGCGGTGCCGCCGGAGGTGTAAGAAAGTAGACCGTTCGACGATACCGAAAACAAGGCACGCGCCCTGAAGGTCGCTACATGCTCGGCTACCACTACCGCCTCCCCGGACAGCGCCATCCTGCGCGTATCGAATTGCTGTGCCAGGAGCGCCCCATCGCGCACAAAAAGCAGATATCCCGAGCCGGGGGTGGAAGACGGCGCAAAAGCTGGCCCGTACTGGGTCGTCAGCAGCGCTTTCGAGTCTTGCTCCTCGGGCTTCGCATCGAGCGAGCCCAGATAGATTCCGCTATTCGCAGGCGTCGTCGAAATACGCAGATAAATGAAATGGCGTCCATCCGGAAGAAAGGATGGAAAAACTTGGGCGGCTTCGGCTCGCGAGGGGTCTGGCAGGGTGAGTGGCGATGGGATTCCACCGTTCGCGGATACCCGCATCAAGCCTCCAGGGGCTTGCCCAAAGATAATCGTCCCGTTGGAGTTCCACGAGCCCCCAATCTCGCCTCCTGGTAGATCGCAAATGGTCTCCGCCGGGCCGCCCGAGGTATCGATTTTCCTGAGCTTTCCATCAGACCAGAATGCGATGAAGCGGCTATCCGGAGACCAGAAAAACGGGCTGGCGCCTCCCTTTACTTCCGAACCGGGTAGCGGCCGCGCTTCGAGCGAATCAATGGCGCGGATCCACAAGCGTTCGATGCCATCGGGAGTGATTGCAAAAAACGCGAAACGACGGCCATCAGGAGACAGATCGAGCCCATTGCCTTCATCCAAAATCGTCTTCTCAGGCACCGAGATCTGGAAGCGCATCTCCTGGGAAGTAGATGGACTATTCACCACCCGCTCGTACATCCAACCAAGTACGGCAATCGCGATTGCAGCCGTGCAGAATAATCCCCAAGGCAGAGCGCGTCGCCAAGCTGGCGCGACGGTCGCAAGACCGGGGACGCCTTCCGGCGCACTCGAGAGAACCTCGTCCAGCGATATGCGCGCGTCGCCGATATCGCGCAGGCGTTGCTTCGCGTCTTTTTGCAAGCAGCGATGCAACAGCATGCGCACGCGTGTCGACGTCGCCTTCGGCAAAAGCGACCAATCGGGCTCGGCGCGCATGATGGCCGCGAGCGTGTCCGTCACCGTCTCGCCTTGGAAGGCTCGCTGCCCGGTCAGCATTTCGTACAGGACGCAGCCGAACGCCCAGATGTCCGCGCGGCGATCGACGGGCTTGCCCTTCGCCTGCTCGGGAGACATGTACCCTGCCGTGCCCAACAGAACTCCCGATTCAGTAGCCATCTGGCTGATCGTCGGCGAATTGCCGACGTCGGTTGCGTTGGCTTCGCCTTGAACGGCTTTCGCCAAGCCGAAATCGAGCACCTTCACCGCATCGTCAGGAGTCACCTTCACGTTGGCAGGCTTCAGATCGCGATGGACGATTCCGCGTTCGTGCGCGTATTCCAGTGCCTCGCAAATCTGCTTGGCGACCCGCAGCGCCTCATCGCTGGGAATCGCGCAAGTCTTGATGCGGTCGGCCAGCGTCGGACCTTCGACCAACTCCATCACCAGCGCGTGAGTGGCGCCGGAATCCTCGAAGCCGTAAATCGCAGCGATGTTGGGATGATTGAGCGACGCGAGCACTTTCGCTTCGCGCTGGAACCGCGCCATGCGCTCGCCGTCGCGCGCGAACGCCTCGGGCAGCACTTTCAACGCCACGTCGCGCCCGAGCTTTGCATCCCGCGCGCGGTACACCTCTCCCATCCCACCCGCGCCAATCGCGCCGGTAATCTCATACGGCCCAATACGTGTGCCCGAAGTGAGCGTCATTTAGGGCCAGGATTATAGCCTATAGCTCCTGCGTAAATTTGCAGATCGGATTAGTTTGGCGCATCGCCTGCCTTGCAAACTCCAATTGACGAGGCACTCGCCTTATGCCAGTGTAGTAATTGACGTTTGCTGTGGTTGGCTCGTGCGAAGCGAGCAGAGAGGGGAAGCGAGGGTGATGAGTAAGGCGGCATACGATCTGGCGAGCTTTAGCGCGCCGCGCGTAGGTTTACTCAGTGCTTTCGCAGGCGCGGGTGCCGGTTATTGCCCCCGTACTTCCCTGCATCTCTGCTTCGGCGTCTCCGGCGTTACCGATAGCCTCCTGGCGAACAGAAGTCGAAGGTTAATCGCGAACCAGTGTCGAGTAGCGCGTTCCTCAAGTCTTAGCGATTCAGCAACATACGTTTTTCTAATAGCGAACTACCCGGGAATCTGCGCAAACGCAGCCACTTACGCCAGAAGGGCTGCTCTATGATGCAAGAGTGGGCCAACTCCGCCTTGGAAACCGCCAAGCGCCGCGGCGCCAAGTACGCCGACGCGCGTGTGATGGACATTCGCAGCCGCGAAATTTCCACGAAAAATGGCGAAGTCGGCACGCTTGCTGAATCCGAATCGCTGGGCATCGGCATACGCGTGATCGCCGACGGGGCATGGGGCTTCTCCTCCACCGACCGCCTCACGCGAGAGGGAATTGATAGTTGCGCCGCCGAAGCCGTCGCCATCGCCAAAGCCTCCGCGTTAGCGAAGCGCGAAAATATTTCGCTCGCTCCCGAAAAAGCCTACGTTGATACCTGGCAGAATCCGTTTCTAAAAGATCCGTTTCGCGTTCCGGTCGAGAGCCAAATCGCTCTACTTCTCGCCGCCGATAAAGAAATGCGCCGCGTGAAGGGCATCACGCTCGCCGAAGGTTCGATGTCCTTCCGCCGCATCGAACAGCTTTTCGTTTCCAGCATCGGTTCGTCAATTCATCAGATCAAAATGCAATCGGGCGCCGGCATCGTCGCCACCAGCTTTGCCGGCAGCGAAATTCAAAAACGCTCGTATCCCAATAGTTTCGGCGGGCAGCACATGCTGCAAGGTTACGAACTCGTTGAATCGCTCGACCTTGTCGGCAACGCTCAGCGAATCGCCGAAGAATGCGTCGCGCTGCATTCCGCCGCGCAATGTCCCGAGGGGCAGAAGACGATCATCCTCGGCAGTTCGCAGCTCGGACTTCAGATTCACGAGTCGATTGGCCATCCCATCGAGCTTGATCGTGTCCTGGGCATGGAAGCTAACTTCGCGGGCATGAGTTTCCTCACCACCGAAAAACTGCGCAAGCTGAAATACGGTTCGGACATCGTCAACGTGGTCGCCGACGCGCGCCTCGCGCACGGCCCCGGCCTCGGCACCTTCGCCTACGACGACGAAGGCGTACCCGCGCAATGCACGCCGATCATCACCAATGGCCTTTTCACTGGCTACCTCACCAGCCGCGAAACCGCCTCGGCCATCGGCGAGAAGCGTTCCGGCGGCACCGTGCGCTGCGAAAGCTGGAACCGCCTGCCCATGATTCGCATGACCAACATCAGCATCAATCCTGGCACTTGGAAATATGACGATCTGATCGCTGACACAGACGACGCCATTCTGATGGAAACCAATCGCTCCTGGTCTATCGACGACAAGCGCTACCACTTTCAGTTCTCCACCGAGATCGGCTGGGAAATCAAAGGCGGCAAAAAGGGCCGCATGATCAAAAATCCCAGCTACAGCGGCATCACCACCGAATTTTGGAATAGCTGCGACGCGATTTGCTCGCGCGACTACTGGACTCTGTGGGGCACGCCGAATTGTGGCAAAGGACAGCCGCAACAAACCATGGGCACAGGACACGGCGCCGCTCCCGCGCGCTTTCGCGATGTCCGCGTCGGAGTCGCCTTCTCCAAATGACAATGTCACGTCGAATCTCCACTCGGCAGCCGCCAGTGCGGCGGCCTCCTGTAGCGCCGGCATCTTGCCGGCGGTTGTCGCTTCACTCGCAGCGCGCCTGTGGCCCGAATCTCCGAAGTAATCGGCGGCTCTCATGAGCCGATCTCCTAAACTGATGGCTGCCGACCTCGAGCGCATCGCCCAACGCGTCCTCAAACTCAGCGAAGCGGACGAAACCGAAGTCGACATCGCCGCCGGCGCCGATGCGCTCACGCGCTTCGCCAACAACACCATTCACCAGAACGTCGCCGAGCACACCATCGGAATTTCCGTTCGCGCGGTCGTAGATGGCCGCACTGCCCGCGCCTCGACGAACAAGTCTGACGAAGAATCTCTCCGCCGCGTGGTCGAATCCGCCGTCAGCCTTGCGCGCAATCAACCTGAAAATCCCGATCTGCTGCCGCTGCTCAAGAAACAGAAATATCAGAAAGTCTCGCGCTTTTTCGCCTCTACCGCGGAAACCACGCCACAGGATCGCGCCCGCGCCGTCACCAAGGTCTGCAAAATGGCGGAAAAGAAGAAGCAGACCACGGCCGGAATCTTTGCCAGCGGATCATCCCAATCCCTGTTCGCGAATTCTCGCGGGCTCGTCGCGCGTTACGAGCAGACGCGCTCGGAATTTTCCGTCACCATTCTGGAGGAAAACTCCTCCGGCTGGGCCAAATCGAATTCGCCGGACATTCGCGCGCTCGACCCGCTGGCGCTAGCCGAAAGCGCCAGCCGTAAGGCCGCCGAGTCGCGCCAGCCGCGCGAAGTTCCGCCTGGCCGCTACACGGCGATTCTTTCGCCTTCCGCAGTCCTCGATCTCGTCGGCTTTCTCTTCTACGATTTTGCCGGAACCGCCGTGCTCGATAAGCGCTCGTGCCTTAACGGCCGCTTGGGCAAGAACATTTTCGGCGACAACATTACCATCTGGGACGACGCTTATCATCCGCTTCAATCCGGCCCCGCTTTTGACGGCGAGGGCATGCCGCGACAGAAAGTTCTGCTGGTTGATCGCGGAGTCCCGAGAAATCTGGTCTACGCTCGCGCCACTGCGAAAAAGATGAAGGCCAAGCCGACGGGCCACGGCTTCTCGCTTCCCAATGAATACGGCGAAGCGCCCATGAATCTCGTTTTTGCCGGCGGCGATAAATCGATCGAACAGATGGTTGCTTCCACTGACCGGGGCATCCTGGTCACCCGCTTGTGGTACATCCGCGAAGTCGATCCCTACGATAAAATTCTCACCGGAATGACGCGTGACGGAACGTTCCTGATCGAAAACGGGAAAGTGGCCGGCGGCATTCGCAATTTCCGTTTCAATCAGAGCATCATCGAAATGCTTGCGAATGTGCAAATGCTCGGCCCAGCCGTGCGCGCCGCGGGCGAGGAATCATTTGAGATGGTCGTTCCGGCGATGAAGGTCCGCAACTTCCATTTCAGCGAAGTCACGAAATTCTAGGAAGCTCGGAACCCCAAGCGATTGTCATTCCGAGGACAGCTTTTGGCCGAGGAATCTGCTTCTTCTTTGCGTGTCGCGGAAACGCTATTGCGGCAGGAACTGAAAGCTGGAAATCGTCCGGCGGATCACGTTCTCCTGAATTTGGACTAGGTCGTTGTCCGCGCGCGTCATGCCGAAAATCGTGTAGAGCTTCTCGCCGCGCGGCACGAACACCATGAATCCAGACCAGTCCTGCTCATCTACATTGCCGCGAAATCGGTGCGCGATCACCGGCGTGCCGGAAACGGTCAATTTCTCGTCGTCCAGCGGCCGGAAGTTCACCAGAATATCGCTCAGCCGCTTCTCAGTCGCGGCGATATCCGCGGCCGCTGATTTTCCCGCCGCTTCCTGCCCGACCACCAGATACGTGGTCTGATCGTCGGTGCCCATCGCGGCGATGGCTCCGGGCAGCACGGAACGCGCCCCGTCCATCACCTGCCAATCGGGCGGCTTATACATCTGAAAATCGTAAGTGTCATTGATGTATGTGTTGCCAGTCACTTTCTCGCGAATCGGCTGCGGCTCCGGCGCGGCGGGCTCAGGCGTCGCGGCTGTCGTGGCCTGTGCGGATGGCGCAACGGTGGACGGTTGCAAAGTGCGCGGCGTCACCGGTGCTTCTGAAGAAGTTGCGGAGGATGGTTGTAGCTCCGATTTGGGGGCCCGGGTTGCGGATGGCGAAGCCGGGTTTTTTGAAACGGAGCCTTCTTCGGCCCTGATGTCTCCCCTGGATTTATCTTGGTGCTTTTCAGCTGCGGCAGTTTTGTCCGCATCGCTCTTCGATTTCTTGTCGATAGCTTCCGGGGCGCCGGCAATGCGGATGGAGACGATTTTGTCCTTCTCGACGAGCGCGAAGCCATAGCTCGTTTTTACTTTGAACGATTTTCCTACGTAGCCGACGACGGTGCCGGTAATCGTCGATCCATCCTTCAGTTTGAACTCATCGGCGCGAGCAGCGGTCGGCGCAACGGCCGATAGCAACACGAGTGCTGCGAGTAAGAGGGATCCTCGCTTCATGCCTCGAGTATCGCGCCGCCAAGTGCGCGCGGCAAATTTCTGTGCGGAGGACTTACCGTGTTAGTCAGCGGGGCACTGCGCGATTGCCAGCACTCGCGAAATTCATCGATCCAGAAACGCGCGCAGGCGCGAATATCCTGCGCGGCTCACCGGCAGTTGCACACGATCCGCGAGTACTGCCACGTAGCTATCTTTTCCGTACGGCTCCAGGCGCGCGACGCGCTCCAGATTCACAATGTACGAGCGATGAATGCGCAGAAACCGCGAAGGATCGAGCGCCGCTTCGAGGCTGGAGATCGTCTGCTGCTTCAAATGCTTCTTGCCTTGCGACACGAGCGCGACGTAATCATCCTGCGCCTCCACGTAATCGAGTTTTGCCGCGGGAATGATCACCACGCTGGTGCCTTCGCGCACCGGAATGCGATCCACGTATTGCGCCGGCGGGCGCGCTGCAGCAGCGAGGTCGGCCGCCGAAGCGCGCGGCTGAGGCTGGCTTTCCACACTCGCCGCCAATCGTTCTTTCACTCTCGCGAGCGCCGCTTCAAAGCGGTCTGCCCCAACGGGCTTCAGCAGATAATCGACCGCGTGTACTTCGAATGCGCGAATCGCGTGATTATCGTGTGCTGTGATGAAAATAATCGCCGGAGCAGGGTCCAGAAGTTCGAGCACTTCGAACCCATCGAGTTTGGGCATTTGAATGTCGAGAAAGACCAAATCGGGCTTCATTTCCGCGACGGCTTTCACCGCCTCGAAACCGTTGGCGCATTCGGCGACAATTTCGATATCCGGGTGCGGCGTCAGATATTCGCGCAGCACCTGACGTGCCAACTCTTCGTCGTCCACGATCGCCGCGCGCACTTTTCGAGAAGCTTCTGCACTCACGGTAGCCTCGCCTCCTGCTCGGCGGGAAACTCCAGCGCGACACGGAAACTGGTCCCGGCAGCCTCCGCCCCGAATTTGGCGCGGTTTCCGTAACGCGCCTCCAGCCGCTGCCTCACGTTCGCCAGCCCTACGCCATTGCGCCGGCGAAGCGGAGCTTCTGGATCGAATGTGTTTTCGACAAGGATGGAAAGTTCGCCATCGCGCAGCGCTACGTCCAGCCGGATACACCCGCCGTCGATCAGATTCGCGATTCCATGCGCCACGGCGTTTTCCACCAGTGGCTGTAGCAACAGCGGCGGGATATTCATGTCCAGCGCCGCTGGATCGACGTTTTCCGCCATGTTCAGCCGCGCGCCGAAGCGAATTTTTTCAACGGCGACAAACGCGTGAATCAGCGATAGCTCCTCGCCGAGCGGGATCGTCAGTTTTTCTCCCAGTCCGAGCGTGCGGCGCAAGAAATCGCCCAACAAGATGCACATCTCGCGCGCTTTGGAAGGATCGGATCCAGTAAGCGCGCTGATGGAATTCAGGCTGTTGAAAAGGAAATGTGGATTCACCTGCGCCTTCAGCGCGCGCAATTCAGCTTCGCGCGCCAGCATGCTGGCTTGCAACAAGCGCGCTTCGGCGTCGCGCGACGCTTCGATCCCCAGCAGGATGTAATAGAACGCCACGGAGAGCAGATAAAAGAGAATTCCCGTCCCGACGAGCAGCGGGATTTCGGCCGTGTAGCGATGGTCCAGCCCGTGAAACGAGGGCGACTCGGCAAGCTCTATGACTAATAAACGTCCTGCCAAAATCCACAGGGCCGTGGCAACGATGGCGCCGGACAAATGCGTGACCAAAAACTTAGAGAGATTGGTATGTTCGAGCGGCGTTACGCGGCAGGGATACCATGCCGAGAGGCACACGAACGCGTACACGAAGCAAAGTGGAAATGCAAGCGCCAGCGCTTCGCGCAAGTCGATCGCGCGCGTGGTGTCCAGCAGAAACGCGAGCAGCGCAGCCAGCGGAATCCAGGCCACCAGGTAAAGCACCATGCGCCGAAACTGTCCG
>JBOGNC010000111.1:0-13148 GCA_050747045.1 Candidatus Acidiferrales bacterium
GAATTGAGGTACCCCGCCCACGAAAGGAACCGTGTTCACCGTGTAGGTTGCGTCGGAAGCGGTCGGATAGGACTTCGGAACTTTCGGCAGAGCCAAGCACTTAGGGTCGGTGCCGGACCCGAGCGTGGAGCATGCCGGAGGATTGATGTCGCGCTGGTTCCACAAGTGACGCGCGAGAGAACCAACGTAACTGACCGTGAGCACCGTGCCGGGAGTTAGCTGCTGCTGGATATCAAAGTTGTACTGTAGCGTGTAAGGTGACCCCCAGTTGTCCTGATACGTTACGCCAGCGAACTCGCTGGGCTGGGGGCAGCTGCTGCCGAAGCACACGTTCGAAGGGGCGAACGCGTTCGGGAACGAAGGGAAAAAGAGGAAAAAGCTGGACGCCGGGGGTGAAGAACCAAAGCCGGACTGGTAAATTCGAGCTGCCGTGGGATCGTCGAAGACGCCAAAGCCGCCGCGGATAGCAGTCTTGTTATTTTTGAACGGGGAATAGGCGAAGCCAAAGCGAGGCTCCCAGTTATGAGAGTTGGGGTTGCTGGCGAACGCATGCTTCACTGGCGAGTAGTATTGCAGCGAGCAATCCGCCGCGGCGAGCAAGTTGTTCAAACCGGCGGTCAAGTCAGTGGCGGCGCAAGCGGGAGTTGGGGCCAGCGGTCCGGTTGGGGGCAGGAACGAGCCGGTGAGCACAGTCATCGGCTGGTTTCCACCGGCCCATCCGACCGGGTTGGTCGTGTAGTCGTAGCGTATGCCGAGGTTCAAGGTTAATTGGGACGTAACTCTCCAGTCGTCCTCGAAGTACGGCGCTATGTCGATTTCCCGGTCATAGCGGGTGGCATTGGCGAAGCCTGGCGGGTCAGCATAAGCAAGGAAAGGGCTCCCTTGAAGGTAGGGCGTCATGGTGTTTCCCGTGAACGAGAAAAATGCCAGGTAGTTTTCACCGGCAGAGTAGGACTCCTGGCGGGTGTTAACTTGAATTCGGGTGATTACGCCACCGATCTTGAGGGTGTGAGATCCGTGAGTCCAAGAGAGATCGTCGCCGCCGCTGAACTTATTCATGAAGATATTGGGACGGTTGGGATCCGGGCCGAGAGGGAAGCTTCCGGTCGCCGCAATCGAACCGTCTTCGCGGGTTGGCTCGCCGTAGGCCGTTCGCACGAAATCAAGAGGATCGGTGGTGAAAGCCGCGCCGCCGTTGGCGCTGGAGAATGTGGATGCCGCCGATATCTGGCCGGCAGACAGGCCGAGTTCGGTGCTCATGCTTTCATTGGTGCGAACTACACCGGCACGAATGACGTTGACCATCGTCGGAGAAATGATGTGGTTCTCGGCGATGGTGAAGTACTGATTCCTGGTGTAGTCGGTCTCAGGGAAAATTGCCAAGAGATCTTGGTTGCCGTTGAGGACGTTGGCGTGATCCAGTACGTAGCGGCCAAACAGCGAGTCGCTTGGGCCAATGTTATAGTCGATTCGACCGAGGACGTAATTCTCGTTGTTCACCAAGGCCGGGGAGGTGGTGACGTAGTGGTAGCCGCCGTAGTCGGTGCCTACCGGCTCGACGAGTGATTGTACGGCACCCGGCGCTTTCCCGAAGGTGGTTGACTCCGCGAAGGGCCTGCACCCTTTACAGAGAGAATACAGCGAGGCAATCTGTGCCGCCTGCGTATTGACACCCGCCACAGGGAGGATCGGATCGATCGTGGGGTCACCAACAGGTACCGGGGTATCTCCGCCGGCTACTTGCGAACCAGCCGGCGTGCCGGGGCAGGTTCCGACCGGAGCGGTGTTTGCTGCTTGTCCATAGATGTCATAACAAGGGGCCATGCCCCCGGCAACATACGGCTCGGCAACGCCGAGACCACCAATCGTCGTGGCTTGGCTGTTCCGAAGGCCCTCGAAATTTCCGAAGAAAAACAGCTTGTCCTTCTTGATCGGGCCGCCAATATCGCCGCCAAATTGATTTTGGCGGAACGCTGGAGGGTGCTTCAAACCGGCCAGCTTGTCAGAAATATCCGCCGCATCCAAATCGTTGTTGCGGAAGTATTCATAAACTCCGCCGTGAAAATCGTTTGTTCCGGACTTGGAGACCTCGCTGATGATCCCGTTACCGGCATATTGCGCGTTGCCGTTGCTGGTGATGACTTGGAACTGGGAAATCGAACCGATGCCGAGTTCCGTGCCAGCGTACCCGGAGCCGATGCCATGCTCCCAGAAGTCGCGGATGTCGGTGCCGTCGAGCAAGAACATCTGACCGGTCGGGCGACCGCCGGAGATGGAGTAGTTGTTTTGCATGCCATACATGCGGCCGGTGACGAAGTTGAGGGTCGGAGCCATGGCAACAACACCCGGAGTAAGCGTCAAGAGTTGCTCGATGTTGCGGCCGTTTAGTGGCAGGTTCGCCACCTGCGACGGAGAGACCAAGTTTGCCACTTGCGAGGTCTGCGTCTCAACTTGAGCGGCGTTGGCCTCGACGCTGACGGTCTGAGAAACCTGGCCGACCGGAAGCGAGAAATTGGCAACGACGGTGCTGCCGACGGTGAGGGTCACGCCAGTCTTCACGACGGTCTGAAATCCGGATTGAGACGCGGTAACGCTGTAGGTACCGACGGGCAAGTCAGGAACGGCATATCGGCCTTGGGCGTCAGTAACAGTTGACTGAGAGGTATTCGTTCCCGTATTCGTAACTACGACCTTGGCGCCAGCGAGAGCGGCACCAGATGGATCGGTGGCCGTGCCGGTAACCGTCGCGGTCTGAGCCTGCGCCCAAACACGGCCGCCGGATATCAAAAATATCGATAAAATCGCGATGGAGAAAATCAGCCGCGAACACCTACGCACAAAATCGTGCTTCGACATTTCCCGCCCTCCCCTTTTACGATTGCCTTTCAAATCAGGTGCTTTAAACCCACCGGACAACCGGCGACAGTCATAATCGCAACCTTAGTGCCCTGGGTATTACTACCCCGCTTACGTGCTTGTCAAGCGGAAACTGTATACAACTTGGTGCAGTAATTCGCATTCCCTCACTTGTTGCGCAGTTTCCTGAAACCAGATCCATGCCTCGCGAATCTTAACCATCGGTAGCCCTTAGGCTTGAGCATTTTTCGGCCCCGAGTTCCGCCGCCGAGTGGAATGCATCCGCCCTGCGGTGGATACAATCAAATTTTGTCTGTGCAAAACGTGAGTTAAGACGGTGCCGGACGGTATCTCATTGGCGGAGCGATTAGTCAAGACGAGGTGATCAGATGGATATTAAACGGCGACGGCTATTATCACTGCTCGGTATATCTCCTGCAATTCTCGCGGGCGCGACGAGCGCGGCGGACGCTGCGGTTCGCGGAGAAAAGGCGGCTGTGGGCTCCGCAGGCGGCCAAACGCTGGAGGGCTTGAATCCGCGGGGCATTCCTCCCGCCGTTAAGTTGTTTTCCATGGCGCCGCGCCTTAAGACGCTCGACGGCAAGACCGTCTACCTGATTTCCGATGGCTTTCCGGGCGCGGATACATTCTTGAACGAGATCAAGATCTGGTTTTCCAAGCACATGCCCAGCGTGAAGACGATCTATCGCCTGAAAGCTGGGGGGTTTGCGGCGGATGATCCCAAGCTCAATGCGGAGGTAAAGGCCAACGGCAACGGCGTGATCATGGCCATCGGGCATTGAAGCACGTGCACTCCAGCGACCGTGAGTCACTGCATAGAATACGAGAAGATGGGAATCCCAACGGCCCCGATGGTCACCATCGCGTTTCATAATCTCGCAGAGAACACCGCGCAGAACGACGGCATGCCAAGTCTCCGAGTCTGCTACACGCCGCATCCAGTGTGGGGCAAGACGCCCGAGGAGATGTACGCGTATCTTGAGGGCGATGACCCGGTCACGCACAAGCCGCTGATGCCGGAGGTAATCAACGCGCTGACGAAGCCTCTCACCGCAGCGAACCAGAAAACCGGGTCCTTTACTCCATCGGTTGGTCCTCCGACATTTACGGGCACCTTGGACGGCCTCCAGAAATATTACATGAACAATGGCATGACCGATTTCATGACCATCGTCATTCCGACGCAAGAAAAAGTGGACGCGATGCTCAAGGCCACAAGCCATCATCCAGACGAGATGGTGGGCGAGTTGACGCCGGCGCGGGGTTTGTATCCCAACTGGAAGTTCACGGTGAAGCACGTGGCTATCAGTTGCGTGATGGCCGGATGCGATCCCTCGTATTTCCCGGTGGTACTGGCGATCGCGTCCAGCGGGCTTCCGTCGCTTTCCAGCTCGACGAATTCATTCGCGACCGCCGCGATCATCAACGGGCCTATTCGCGACAAGCTCAACATGAACTACGGCATCGGAGCCATGGGGCCCTTTTCCGACGTGAACGCGTCTATTGGCCGCGCGTGGACGATGGTTTCGAAGAATTGCGGAAATTGCGGCCAGGCGGGCCAGACATATCTCGGCACGCAGGGCAACGTGGTCAGTTTCAACAATCTGATTATCCCCGAAAACGAGAAAGACAGTCCATGGACGCCTTTCCACGTGCAGAAAGGATTCAAGGCCAGCGACAACATCGTGAGCGTCTTCTTTGGCTACGGAATCGCGCAGGGGCAGGGCGGGCTTGGCAGTGCGGTGAAGCCCGTTCCGGCATTCGATGACGGCTTAGTATCCAACTTTGCGCCGATGACTTCGATCTTCGGCGCGTTGGGAGTGCTCGATCCGCTGGTGGCGAATGCGCTGGTCAGCCGAGGGCACAAGACCAAGGAAGAGCTGTCCGATTGGCTGCAGAAGCATTCGACCCTGACGGTGAAGGACGCGAAGACGATGCTTTTCACGGGCGGAATGTCGTTGCGCGGTCCGCAGGCAGCAAACTTGAAAGACGACGACTTGATTCCGCATTGGCCGCGGCCCGAAATGATCAATATGGTGGTCGTGGGCGGAGAGACGAATCCCTACTATCAGGTCGCAAATATGAGCTACCTCAGGAGTGTTTCGATCGACAAATGGACCTAGGCTCTTGCCTATGATCCCGGCCCGGAGCCGTACCTCCGCAACCTGATCGCCGCGGGCGGACGCTAGACGCTTGGCGTCCGCTCGCGAAATTACCGTTCCGCAAATTGCAGTTTCCACCCGATTAGAGGTAGTTCTCCCAAACTCCATAATCTACGGATGGCGTCCGAGGCGCCCATTTTGGGCAAGTTGCACGTCAGTTAGCTTCCATCACAGAGCGAAGCATCGCGCGGATTTTTAGGAATTGCGGTGGACTGCCGCAGCGTGCGACGCTGACTTTTCGCGTCACGGCTCAACTCCACAGGTGCCAACACCAATGTGCGCGGAATTGAAAAAGAACGAACATACGGCGCCGCCCGCTGCACCCGAACTGATGAAAAAGCGCATCGAGGAGCAGCAGGTTCAGAAGCGTGTGGCCATCAGCGCGCATGTGGTGCACGAAACGATCCGGCGCGAAGGCGACGAGGAACTGCGGCGTTCCTCGTCCGCGCTGGCCTGGTCCGGATTCGCGGCGGGTCTTTCGATGGGATTTTCGCTGATCGCCGAGGGCCTATTGGCTGCCTATCTGCCGAACGAAACATGGGCGCCCCTCGCGTCTAAGTTGGGATACAGCGTGGGCTTCTTGATCGTTGTCTTGGGACGCCAGCAACTGTTCACCGAAACCACGCTTACGGCTGTCCTGCCGCTGTTTTCCAGGCGCGATCTAAGAACGGCCCTGGGTACGCTCCGGCTCTGGGGCATCGTTCTGGGAGCCAATATCGTGGGCGCTTATTTATTCGCGTGGACCGTCGGACGCGTCCCCATATTTTCTCCTCACATCTACGATTCGATGATCCGGATTAGTCGCGGAGGCGCGCAGGGCGGATGGGACGTGATCTTCGTGAGGGCGATTTTTGCCGGATGGCTGATCGCGCTGATGGTCTGGCTGCTGCCCGCAGCGGAATCGGCGCGCGTGAGCATCATTATCATTCTCACCTACATAATCGGGCTGGCTGGATTCAACCACGTGATCGCGGGATCGGTGAAGATGCTGTTCTTGGTAGTGTGCGGGGCGGCGACGTGGCCCGAATTTTTCCTAAAGTTCTTCCTACCCACGCTTTTCGGCAACATCGTCGGGGGCGTCTCGCTGGTGGCGTTTCTGGGACATGCGCAGGTGGTCGCTGGCAACGACGACTGAAGAAATTGCACCCGAGCGCCCGCGCGAGTTCGGTTACCAGCCGAAGACTCGGCCAAGCGGCAACGTCGTTACAGCTGCTTAAGACCCGATCGCCGTCGACGGACTGTACCTACGTTGCCTGCCGCGACGCCCGTCGCTGGTTCGTAGCTAACGTTGATCCGTCGCGAATTGGAAATCAGAACGTCACCCAGCGAAATACTTTTGCGGAGAGGGTGAGGAACACTCCCTCGGACTCACAGCGCGTGGAAAGCACGTAGCACTTCGTCACTTTTCCGGTTTTCTCGGACGCAAGATACATCGCTAGGCTCGACCGTTTGGATGCGTCGTCAATCGAAAGCCGCGTCACGTCATCCGCGATCACCACGTATTCCGCTTCGCACGCGTGCGAAAGCTCGTCGTAATGCGTGCCGAACAGGCTGCCGCCCTTCAGGCCCAAGCTATCGAAGTATTTCTTCCCGGTCTGATCGCACGCCTTTTGTTGCGCCGATTCGGGTGGACGTTTGGATTGCGCAGCCACAGGATGGGTACAGACGATCAGAAAAGCGGTTGCCACGATCGCCAATTTGACTGCAAATGTTCGCATTGCGTGCCTCTCGTAGGGCAAACGCAGATTAATTCAGCGCCGTGAGGAGTTCAAGTTGCATCCGCGCGAGGCCGCGAGGCGCATCTCTCGAAATTCACAGTAAGCCGACGAACTGAAGTTGGGTTTCCAGATCCAGAGGTCGGCGGCTTACAAAATAAAGAAGGGGCGCGATTCGAAATCGTGCCCCTTTTGACCGGCTAAGTTTCTCGCCGCGCAAAAATTACGTGCGCACCAGGCTCACCTCACGGTCGTCGCCTTCTCCGGACGGTAATGCTCGCGCGCCACTTCCGAGTATGGAACTGGGCTGACCACCGCGCGGATTTCCGTCTGCACGTGCGGCTCGACGGTCGGCTTCGACGACCCTCCGCCTTCCTCGCCCCACACGAACGTAACTTCCGTGCCCGGCACAGCGCACTCCTTATCGACGATCGCCAGAGTGAGCATCCTGCCTTCGTTCGAGCTGTAGCCGACCCATGTGGACACTCCGACCGTCTTGCCGTTGCGCGTTACCTTGTCAAACGGCGTGGTTGAATACACGGCGGACGGGAAGTCGAAATATTTGGCGCGTCCGCTCTTTTTGAACATGGTCGAAATCGCCGCGGTCACATCTTCGCTGTTGAGCGCCAGCGTCACTTTCTGGCGCGGAGGATTCGCAGCGATCTTTTCGAGCGCCGCGCGACCGATGAAATCGTGGTCGAATTTCACGATGTAACCGTAGCCCAGATCGTACGGCGTCAGGTAATAGTCTTCGACGTTGTTCGAATAGAAGCTGCCGCCCAGCGACGAAACGGCCTCGAAACCGTTTGCCGGCAGCCATTGCCGGTATTCTTTCATCTTCTCGCCGCTATATACCGCTGGCATCGGAGAAGGAATCCATCCGGATTCCAAAGTATTCGAAGAATACGCCCGCGCGCCCACCAGTCGCAGCCCGAATTCTTTCCCGGCCTCGACAATGGCGGCCTTTACCGCCTCGCCGTCGGCCCAAGGCCCGAAAATCTCCCAGCCGGGCTGGCCGACCATTCCATGCCGCAGCGCCTTCACCTGTTTCCCGGCGATTGTCACCGTGGCCATATTGAAAAACTTCAGATCGGGCGCAGGTTTGCCAAGCACTTTCTCGATTAATTTCATCGCGTTCGGGCCCTGCACCTGGAACCGGTACGCTTTGCGGGTCGTGTCGCCGCCTCTCACCGCGGAGCGTTCGTCACGCTCGAGCTTCACGTTGTACTTGCCCTTTTCTGCGTGAAACTGCAGCCAGTTGTGGATCGGTGGCCGCCCAACCAGGTTGAACAGATCCTGCTCTAGGTAAAACAGGATCACGTCTCCGATCACATACCCGTCGTAGTTGCACGCGACGAACTGCTTGGCCTTGTCCGGCACGAATCCCTTGAAGCTGTTCACGCCCAGGTCCGATAGCAGTCGAAGCCCGTCCGGCCCTTTCACGTACATATCCGTCATGTGATACGACTGATTGAAAAGCACGCAGCTGTGTTGCCAAGCTTGCTGTTCATCCCGCCAGTTTGTGTACTCCGCTGGCACCACCGGATATACATGCGCGCCGATTTGCGCATTTCGCAACATCTTTACCGGGTTTCCGGCGGCTTGTACCATGTCCTCTAAACTCTTGCCCACAGGTTCGTCTCCTTTTGACTTGAAAAAGTGCCAATGTCCTCAGTGCAAAATCCGCGCAGCATCTCGATGGCTGCTGCAACCGATTCTTTTTTCCCCCTTGCGAATTCGTTTTCCACGGAATGTCGCGATCGATCGCGCCTGTTCGCGGAACAACTAACGCGCACTTCGCCCTGCACGCCCGCCCGCGTGCCATAATGTGTGCAATCGTATACAGAAACGGCGTCTCCGACAACTGAAATTAATACCCGTCAGATTGATTTCGTGGCAACGAACTCGATCGCACAAACGGGTTAACAGCAAATCCCTTCCTCACAGCCGGGCGAACCAAGCCGCCAGCGCCGCCGTCACTTCTTCCGGCCGTTCCATCGGCGCCATGTGTCCGCATCGCTCGATGATTTTCAACTCGCTGCCCGCAATTCGCGACGCGATCTCCTCATGCTGCGCCACCGGGCTCCACGTATCTTGCCGCCCGCACAGCACCAGCGTCGGACAACGAGTCGCATCAAGCACCGGAGTGGCGTCGGGTCGTTTCAGCAGCGCGCAAACTTGCGTTCGGTAAATTTCCGGCGTCTTGCGGCCAAACATCTCCACGATCGAATCGGTCAGCGCAGTGTCCGTCAGCCGGTCCGGATGAATGATCTTCGGCATCCAGCTCCGGCCCATCGCGCGCATCCCCTGCGATTGGGCGATCTCTACAAGCGCCATCCGTTCCGAGTGCTCGCGCTCGCCAGCCCCTCCTTCCGCTCTCGGACGGTACGCCGTATCCAAAAGCGCCAGTCCCTTCACGCGGCCTGGCGCGCTTCGATAAATCTCATACGCCACGCGTCCGCCCATTGAGTGCCCAGCGACCGTGAATTCCTCGGGCATTCCGCGCAACGCCGCGCGCGCCATCTTTTCGATCGAATCGCTCGTTCCGTAATCCGCCGCGCAGGTGGTGGTGATCGCGCCAAAATGGCGCACCTGATGCGCCCATACCTCCGCATCGCACGCCAGTCCGGGAAGAAATAAAAGCTTCGGCTTAGCCAACTTCAGACCTCGCGTTGCAGAAAACAATTGGTCGTTCGTGGGATGCGGAAGATCTCATAGAGGAGAATGCTGCGGTAAAGCCTACTGTTGAAGTCTGCCAATCGAAGCAGCGGGCGCTCGCGTTCGCCCGCTCGGCGCGCGCGATGCGCAAAGCGCCTATCTACACAAAAAGAGAAAGTCGTAGCCCGGAAGATGGGGGTGGGCCTTCTCCCGGGCCTCGGGGTGGTCACCGTCCATTTCTGGTTTGGGTGCCTTCCGTTCGCGAGTGTATACACTAGAATCCATTTCGATTGCAACAGTGATTTTTCGCCGCCCAACCGGCATCCCCCGCACTCCCTCTTCCCTTCCAAAACCCAAGTAACTCCAAGCAAAATCGAGCGTCCGAAAAAATTAAAGAACGGGAATCGAAGCTTTCACTGGCCCGGCCAAATGTATACAACGCGCCGAAATTTCAGCCCGCGTGCGCCGCTTCGCGCTGGTAATCCGCAAACCCTCGACCCGATTCCGCCAATTCTTTCAGCAACGGCGCTGGCGTCCAGATCGCCCCATGCCGCTTCTGAAATTCGCTGACGCGCTCGTACACTTTTTTCAGCCCCACGGAATCCGCGTACCACATCGGCCCGCCTCGAAACGCCGGAAATCCGTATCCATTCGCATAAATCGTGTCGATATCGCCCGCGCGCAGCGCGATGCCGTCGTCCAGAATCCGCGCGCCCTCATCCACCAGCCGGTAGACGCAGCGGTCCACGATTTCTTCCGCCAAAATTTCCCGCTGCGGCACACCCGCCTCGATAGACCACTTGCGCACCAGCGCCGTCACTTCCGGATCGACCG
Organism: Candidatus Acidiferrales bacterium; assembly: GCA_050747045.1. GTDB lineage: Bacteria > Acidobacteriota > Terriglobia > Acidiferrales > UBA7541 > Palsa-295. The sequence goes on from JBOGNC010000111.1 coordinate 10,247, forward strand.
CAGCCCTCCGATCGTCGCCGTATTTGTACCAGCCCATCCCGTTCTTCTGCCCCAGCCGCCCCATTTCGCAGAGCTTCGATTCCACGAACGTCTCGCGTCCGCCCGGCTTCTGCGCATTCCGCCGTTCCTGGCGAATCCGGTACGCCACGTCCAGCCCGCCCAAATCGCTCACCGCCAGCGGACCCATCGCCATTCCCCAGTTCGTCAGCGCCGCATCCACTTCCTCGGGTGACGCGCCTTCCTCCACCAGGAACTGCGCCTCCGTCAGATACGGCATGAACATGCGATTGCCTGCGAATCCCCAGCAATTCCGAACCAGAACGGCCACCTTGCCGATTTTCTTCGCCAACTGCATACATGTGGCGATCGCTTCCTTGCTGGTTCGCTTCCCGCGCACCAATTCCAACAGCCGCATTACGTTCGCCGGGCTGAAGAAGTGCGTCCCGATCACGCTCTCCTGACGCGTGGTCGTCGCGGCAATCTCATCGAGATCGAGCGTGGACGTGTTGCTCGCCAAAATCGCGCCCGGCTTACAAACCCTATTCAGCTCCGCGAAAATTTCCTTCTTCAGCGCCATATTCTCGAACACCGCCTCGATCACCAGATCGGCATCCGCAAAGCTCCCATATTGCAGCGTGGGCGTGATCAGCTTCTGCCGTTCGTTCACCGATTCCTGCGTGAACCGCCCGCGCTGGACGGAAATCGCGTAGTTCTTCTGAATGTTGGCCAGTCCGCGATCCAGAGCCGCCTGGTCCGCATCTTTCATCATCACCGGAATGCCGGCGTTCGCGAAGACCATCGCGATCGCTGCGCCCATGGTTCCCGCGCCTACGATCCCAATCGACTTCACCGGCAATACCGGCGTTTCCTTGGGCACGTCCGGAATTTTCGCCACTTCGCGCTCGGCAAAAAACACGTGAATCAGAGCCTTCGACTGCTCCGAATAGAGGCACTGGTCGAAAAGCCGCGCTTCCTCGTCGCAACCCTTTTCGAACGGCATCTTCGTTGTCGCTTCAATCGCGTCAATGGCCGCCAGTGGTGCGGGCAATCCGCGCTGCTTTTTGCGAACGTTCTCTCGCGCCGCCGCAAATATGCCTGCGTTATCGGTCGCGCTTCCCAGCTTCTCATTGCGCTCGCGCGTTTTCGGCGCGGGCTTACCGGCCACTTCGCGCGCAAACGCCGTCGCGCCCGCCAGCAAATCGCCTTCGATTAATTTGTCCACGATGCCCGCTTCAAGCGCTTCCGGCGCCTTGATCGGCTTGCCCATGGTGCACATCTCCACGGCCTTCGCCACGCCCGCCAACCGCGGTAACCGCTGCGTCCCGCCCGCACCTGGAATGATGCCCAAATTCACTTCCGGCTGGCCAACGCGCGCATCGGGAGACGCGACGCGGTAATGGCACGCCATCGCAATCTCCAACCCTCCGCCCAACGCATTCCCATGAATCGCCACCACCACCGGCACGCGGCAATCCTCGATCCGCAGCAGCACCGGCAAGAAATTCGATCGCGGAGCCTTGCCCGAAGTCATCTTCACGAACTCATTGATGTCCGCGCCGGCGATAAACGTCTTTCCCGCGCCGATCAACACCGCCGCTTTCACGGACGCGTCGCTATTTATTTGCTCGATCGCGCTTTCGATTCCCTCTTGCACCGCCGGACTGATGGCGTTCACCGGAGGATTGTCAATCGTGATGATCGCGATCTCGTTGTCTTTGCTGATTCGTACCTGTTCGCTCATGTGCGTAGCTTTCTCCGAATGAAATTTGCGAGTGAAATGCTGCGATATTTCGTCGCGAGACGTGCGCCCGAATCCACACAAACCGCGGAATCGAATACTCTACAATATTTCCACCACCGGCGCAGGCGCCGACAAATTTACCACGGCAATTCGCCCTGCCACATTGCACGCCATCGCGTACATGCTCTTCGCCCCCGGCGCATCCTTCCCCAGCGAAGCCACCGGTTTCCCCGTATCCCCGCCGATGCGTATCTGCGGATCAATTTCGATTTCGCCAAGAAACGGCACTCCAAATTGCTGCGCCATGCGCTGCCCTTCTCCATGCCCGAACACGTCAATGCGCTCCTGGCAATGCGGGCACGCGAAGTAGCTCATATTTTCCACCACGCCCAAAATTTCCACGTTCACCTGCTTGAACATCTCCACGGCCTTGCGCACGTCCGCCAGCGCCACGATCGACGGCGTCGTCACAATGACTGCCCCGCTGACCGCCACGCTTTGGATCAGGCTCAGCTGCACGTCGCCCGTCCCCGGCGGCAAATCCACGATCAGGTAATCCAGTTGTCCCCAGCGCACGCTGCGCAGGAATTGCTGAATCACGCTATGCAACATCGGCCCGCGCCACACCAGCGGCTTATCTCCCGGATTCAGCAGCCCCATCGAAATCATCTTCACGCCGTACACTTGCACGGGAATCATCGTGCGTTCGTCGAGCGCCTTCGGCTGCTCGGTGCTGCCCAGCATCACCGGCACGTTCGGCCCGTACACGTCCGCGTCCATCAAACCCACTGCCGCGCCGGCATTCCTCAGCGCAATCGCCAGGTTCACGGCCACGGTCGTCTTCCCCACGCCGCCCTTGCCGCTCGCCACCGCCACAATATTCTTCACGCCCATAATCGACGGCTTTTCCTGCATACGCCGTCCCTCCGGCACGGACGCATCAAATCGCAGCATCAGTTCCTTCACTCCGGTCACTCTCCCGAGCGTCGCGCGCACGTCCTTTTCAATCGTCTCGCGTTGCGAACACCCCGCCGGAGTCATCAGCGTCACTTGCAATGTCAGCACGCCCTCGTTCAACTGAACGATCTTCGCCATGTTTAACGTGACGATGTCCTTATGCAGCTCCGGATCGATCACCGTTCGCAACGCATCCATCACCGC
>JBOGNC010000112.1:0-13049 GCA_050747045.1 Candidatus Acidiferrales bacterium
TCCGAATCCACTCCGTTGTAACGCACGACAATTCTCTCGGGCGAAATTCCATCTTCAACCAGCGTGTGGCGCTCGAGATCGGCTGTGGCGACAAAACGCCGGGCATCACGGCAGAACGCTTTTCCGAGAGTCCGGTGCCAGAGCGATTTGCGAAGCAGTCCACGATCGATCGGACGATGCATACCCATGGGTTCGATGACGTAAGGGAGCGGTTCGCGCCGGCAATAGAAAGCAACTGCCGGCCCCAACAAATCGTACAGGCCGTAGAAGTGCACAACGTCGAACTCCTTGAGAGAAGCCTCGCAGAATCGTATCACACGCGGATTCAGTGTGAGAGCGCGATAGTGGGCAGGCGAGGAGAGGTAAACCGCTTCGACGCCACGGTCGACGGCGCGCCAGCCCCACTCGCACTGCTCGGCGGCGAGGGAGTGGCCGTTTCGGGAGTTCAATCCCCAATCAGCCGTGAGAATCGTGACTTGGTGACCGCGATTGGCGAGCGCGTGTGCCAGGGAGCGGACTTTTACGACAGGACCGCCCATCTCTAGGAACGGATAATAGAACTGGACTACCTTGAGAATGCGCATCTATTCACCGCCGGACGCGCGAGGGAGGCCATTACTGAGCGATGACCGGTCGAAGGCCGCCAGTGGCGCTGTGAGTGGCGGCGAGACCCTCATAACGGCCCGGATGCAACAATCAGCAGCTCATCTCCCGCGACGTTTGCGGGCTGAAGTCTGGCTGCGATCTGGCTTAAGTCATAGGGAGACGAATAGACCTCGACGCCCAATTTCCTCCGCTTGCTAACTTCCCGGACATAGTCTGGAGTGATGTAAAGCGGGTGCACCTTTCCCCATAATTTGTGATAGTCCGGACCCACGACATGCTCGCGCTGAGGATTGCCATTCGGGCACGCGCACACGATGATACCGCGCGGCACGAGGACGTCTAGCGCGGCGTCCCAAAGCAGATTCGGGGTGGGAAGATGCTCGATTACATGCGCGCTGAAAAAACAATTTACCTTGCGAGGAAGCGCCTCTAACGATTCGATGACGTTGCAGCCCAGTTTTTCAGCGGCGTAGCGCGCGCGAGGCGCGCTGATTTCGTACGAAAAGACCTCAAATCCCGCTTGCGACAATTGCCAGCTTCCGTATCCCCACGAACAGCCGAAATCCAGAATCGCCGCTCCAGGCTGCATACCGAGCGCCTTCAGAACCTCAACGTAGGAAGAAAAGTCCTTTTCGCTATTGCGGAATCCTGTAGAAAGCAGCACAGCGAGCGATTGATCGTCCGGGCAATCCGTAGTAAAACCCTGCGAATACTGCTTCTGGTAAAAGCGGTGCGCATCATCGGGCCGGTCTTTCGGCCATCGAAACCGCAGACAACACGATGAACACTCGCGTAACTCTGTGACCAGGTGCTTTCTCTTAATCAGCTTTGTGCCGGGCGAACCGCACGCAGGACAGGATAGATCCCGCCGTCCGAGATTCTGCCAAGCTGAATCGCGCAAGTAAGCGACGCGCTGGGATAGGGTGAGCATGCTAGACAATGAGAATATCCTAGTCGCATTTGGAGGCGCAACGCGCGCTGGCCAGGGTCCTCTTGCTTGGATCAGGTTGCCGGAGAATCAACTAGTGTCGACTCAAGCCGAGTAAATGCTTTTCGTATACCGATCCTGCGCCGAACCACTTGCCTCGTTCAACAGTTAAGCCATGACGATTGCGCGAGATCAGTCGCCAAACGCCCGTGAGAACGGTGACCTAGTAGGGCGCTTCTCAGGGTCCGCGCGAAAGCGCGAACCTTGCGAACTGGACCACCCTAAAGGCGGAAACGGAAAATAAAACTGAACTACGCTCGGGAGGGGTGTGCGGCGTGGATACTGACGTTCTGCGGCGTCTCTCGGCAACAGAAGTTCGAGCTTCTGCGTTATCTAACAGTAGCTCGTGTAGGGTTGCTCGACACCGCAAGTTTCTTGCGCCAAAAGTCCGCTGTATGCCGAAGGCCTTGATCGAGGCTTACCTTTGCTTCCCAGCCGAGGACCGACTTCGCCTTATCGGCACTTCCGTAGAGAACCTGAATATCGAGCGGCCGGCGCGGAATCGTGTCCCAAAGGATTTGGCCATCGAAACCGGTGATCGCGCGCATCTTGTCCGCGACCGCCCTGACCGTAATTTTCTCGCCGGTGCAAAAGTTGAAGGTGTGTCCGATGCTCGACTTGGGCTTAGCGAAGCAAGCCAAATAAGCGTCCACGTGATCATCGATGTAGAGCAAATCGCGTTCCGGCGAAGGATCGCCCAGTTTCACGGTGTCGCCCTTTAGCATCTGAACGAGCATCCGCTCAACGAGAAAGTGAGTATTATCGCGGCGGCCGTACGTGTTGAAAGGCCTTAAAACCGTGATCGGGAAGTTGTAGGCGTCCCACATGTACAGCACGTACTTTTCCGCTGCTTGTTTGCTCACGGAATATGGGCTGTTCGGCGCCTGCGGAGTGTCTTCGGTCTTGGGGACCGGGCCGTTGCCGAAGGTTTCCGACGTGGATGCAAACAGGAAATGCTTGAAGTGCGGTACCTCGCGCAGACAGGCTTCTGCGAGATTCACGGTGCCCGTAAGATTCGTCTCCAGTACCTCATTTGGATGATCGTAGCTGTACGATACAGGACTGATCGACGCGAGGTGAAAAACCGCTGCCGGCTGCACCTCTCGAATCGCACATTTGACCGCGAACTGGTCGCGCAAGTCGCAAAAGACGACCTTCACACCGAAGTCAGCGCCTAAGACGTAGCGCCCAGTCACATAGCGCTGCATCGAATACAAATCGTGCCCACCGATTTCGGCGAGACGTTCCAGCAAACGACTGCCGACGAACCCGGTCGCTCCGGTTACCAAAATTCGCATGCCTTACGGTTCCTCCGTCCTTGAGCTCACGGCTGTTCGAGGAGAGCGTCGCGCAGGCGCTCACAGAACCGATCAAACGTGAACTCGCGGGCTACCCACTTCCTTCCGGCATCGCCCATCTGCCGCGCGCGTGCAGGTTCTCGTAGCAATTGGATCAGGGCCCCAGCCACTTCGTCTACATCGGCCGAATCGACAAGTAATCCGTGTTCGCCTGAACGGATAAATTCTGCCGGCGCTCCCACGCGCGGGCCTACGACGGGCTTACCGTGCGCCATTGCCTCGAGGAACACAATGCCAAAGCCTTCGCCGCGCGGCGCATGTGCGTCCAAGTCAGTCTGAGCCGGCATCGCAAAAACAGAACACCGATCATAGCAGACCTCTAATTCTTCCGGCGAAACAGATCCAGCAAAGTGGACTGAGTCGGTGCAACCCATTTTGTGGACGCGTGCCTCGAGCCGGGCACGGTCGTCCCCGCCGCCCACGATCAGATAGAGGGCGTTCGGGACCTCGCGAAGAACTGCCGGCCACGCATCAAGTATCACGTCGTGCCCTTTGTAGCGTTCCGAAGCGGCGATTCGACTCACGGTCAGCACAAGCGGCTCGCGCTTGTTTTTCGATAATTCTGCCCTCACGTCGTGGGGTTGTATGGGCGTCTCGCCAAGCGTAGGCGGGAGGATGGATGCTCGCGGCGCCCGAATACTGTGACGGGCTGTGGTCGCGTCCAGTGTGAATTGGGTGATGGCCACGTAGCGCTCGGCGCCGCGCAGCGCGCGCGCCTTGGCCGGGGGCAAATCTCCCCAAACCTCAATCCCGTACAGGATGAGCCAGTAGGGACGTCGCCTAAATTTCTGGATCAACTTGGCGGCAGGCGACAGCCCAATATGTGCGCAGATAATTAGATCGGGAGACCAGGTGAATGCTAAAGAGAAAGCGGAGAGCAAGAAACGAACCCTGGCGGATAGCCTGAGCGCCAGGCCACCATCCCTGCGCGGCCGGGGATCTTCAGGCACGACTACCACGCGTATGCGATCTTCTCCGAGAACAGTGCGCAGCGCATCGACAAGCGTGCGAACGTAGGTCTGCACACCACCGATCGATTCCAGACAAGGCGCTAAGACTAAAACCTTGCGCTTGGCCTCGCTGTCAACCGTCATGATTCCTGCGCCAGCGTCTGCTGGTCGGCCCGCGACTTACGGCGGATTATTTGCCGGAACAGGCCGCCGATCTCCCGGGCATTCTGCTCCCAGGTGAACTGCCGCGCGGTCTGAGCAGCGTTCTCGCCAATGCGGGCGCGCAGTTCGGGATCGCCATGAAGCTTGCTAATCATGGACGCCAGCGAGTCAGCGTCGGTCGGATCGTCGAGGACGAAGCCGTCCACACCGTGCGTGATGATTTCGCATGCGCCATTTTCCCGCGACACGATCACCGGAATGCCGCAGGCCATCGCCTCTTGGGGCGGAAGCGCGAAAGTGTCCTCCAGGGACGGCCCGACGTAAATGTCTGCCGCCGCGTAATAGAATTCAATATCTCTTCGAGGCGGCAAGAACCGTATGCGCCCTTCGAGCCGTTTCTTTGCAACCATTGCTCGAAACGGCGCTGGATCCTCGCCGCCAACCAGCATCAAATCGACGGGGTTGTATTGCATTAACAACAAGGACTCGAGCAGGACGCGGATGCCCTTCTTGTGCCAATCGTTGCCGACCATGAGCAGCTGCAGGCGGGCTTCGGGTATTCGCAGAGTCGTCCGGCTCGTCTGCCTCAACTCTGCTCTGCGTCCGGGATTGTAGATGGCGTGGTCGAGGCCGAGATACACCAAGAGGCAACTTTCACGACGACGGTAGAGCCGTTCAAGATCGCCGATGGTTTTCCTCGCGTACACAACGAGCGGTGTTTTCGGATCGGAGTAAAGATGGCGTTCGAGGAAAACGATAAGGCGATAATAGAGCCGCCGGTGCAGAAGTCTGGGCCAGAACAGGACTGGGTTGGAGGAAAACTGCAGTTGGGAGCGTACCCGTCGAAGGAACTCTCCGAATACGATGTGGACGGAAATGACGTCTGCGTCGAAGCAGTTCACTCCAGGAGTAAACACAACGTCGTAGTGAAGTCCGCGGGAGCGGCGGTGCCAAGTCCGCCATAAATGGTTTGCGGCAAACCACCACAAATAATTGAACAGATGAGGGCCGCGAAGATTCGGTATGCGATGCCACTTTATGTTTGAAAGGTCAACGTCTTCGACATGCTGGCTGTAAATATGCAGCTCGAACTCCGAGGTCAGGCGGGTGATCCATTCGATGACCGTACGTTCCGTGCCGTGGCTCTTATCGAGAAAAGGGGAAACTACTGCGACGCGCGGCTTGCGCGCGTCGGAACTCACGATCGCACCACGCCATGGACGCGCTGCTGAGGCCTCCACCAAGTCCACCGACGTGCGCGACCTCGAGATACTTCTGGAACAGATAGCGGACTCGATGCGATTTCAGGCAGGCGGAAAAGAATTCCAATCATCAGCCACAGATAGATGTTACAGATGAAGTCTTGATACGCCGAAAGGGCGCCATAAGTCATGGGGAATATGAGCAGAAAAGCGTACCAAACGATTGCTAGAGCAAGCGGGAAAAAGCGCGTGCCGCGGAGGCGCCGGACAATCTTCCAAGAATAGTAAACCAGAGCACCGCCCCAGAGTAGCCAAAGTAAAGGCGCCAGAATTCCCATTTCGGCGATCAGCGCTCCAAATCCTTCCTCCACCCAAACGCCAGGCGGCGCCTCGCCAAGCAGGCCGGACACGTATTGCGTGCCCAACGACGCCGTCCCCGTGCCGTTGCCAACTAACCAGTGCCCCTGGAAAGCGTCGAGAAACTGTTGGACCGGATAATCCCAGGTTCGGGTCGAAAGTTGATATGCGGAGCTGCTGGGTGTAAGTGTCTCAGTATAAAAAGCGATTCGCGAGCCGGCCTTCTGAGGAAAGATCAGAACGGCCGCGGCGAGTGCCAAGGCGCACACGATGACGGACGTGCGGATCGCCTTGAACAACCGACGGCCATGGCCCCACCTCCACGGAGCGCCCCACAAGAAACCGGCGCTGAGCGCCAGTGCAGAAACCAATACCCCTATGAGTGCACTGCGGCTGCCGCAAAGAAGCGTTGCCGCTCCGATCGTCCCGATAGCGATGAATCCGAACGTCGGCCGCGTCCTCCTGTATAGCAGAGCATAGCCGACCCATCCTATGGCAACGACGAAGGCCACAATCAAGTAGACATCGAAGCGCCCCGAACTCACAAAGACGGAATCGGGCAAAGTAAACACCTCCCCAGAAATCGGAGATACCTTTTGCAGATTGCCCAGATCCTGAAGCGCGGGCGCGAGTTGAGCGGGATTCAAGAAGCTGTTACCGCGGATCGCCTGGACGATGCCCAAGCCAGAGATGACGATGGCAGCGATCACATTGAGGCGGAGAAATTTTCTGAGGTCTTCATCGCTGCGGATCAACGCGTAGCCGACATAGATCAGCGGAAGGTAATAGAAATATAGTTTGAGCCCCAGCAGGCCATATAGGATGCTCGGCGAGTATTCGTTGAACACTTCCAGTACGGCAAGCCAAAAAAACATGCTCAGGAACAGGAGAAAGGGCGCCCGGAACCACTTTTCCTTGCCGCGCCGAATTTGGGCGTACATAGCAACGTAAACGAGCCCGAGCAGGACGTCCTTGCCGAAGAAAAGCAAGGTTCCATTGCCCAAATATTTTCTGACCAGGTCTTCAACAAGCATCCACACGAAAAACAGATAAAAGCCCAGCCGCCAGTTGCGAAGAATTGTGACTGCGGCGCCGCAAGCGGCGACTGCCAAAGCAGCGAATTCCAGCGTCCGCAAATCTCCCGCGATAATCTTTTGGCCCGCTTCCCAGGCCAGCCAAAGCGCTGCGCCAAACAGGACCAGGCCGATCAGGGTCTGGTTCCTCATCACGGGAGTGCGTGCGCTCAGCAATGACGTATTATCCGAGACCTGACTGTGATACTCCGCCCGAAATGTGAGGGGGCTGCCGTTCATTCTATCGCAGCCGTGCTGGCGAACCGATGCGAACTCGGGCGAGCGCCGTCAGTCCTGCCCGGCGGCCCTCTTCAGAACAAAAATATGCGAATCACCAGTGAGCGCTGGCCCGTGCATGAGAGGAACAAAAAGCCAGAAAAACGGCACGAAATACCTCCTCCCCGTGAGCGGGAACTCGCCCTTCGGGTGAACGGCGTGCTCGACCAGTTTGAGGCCTGTTCGCGGCACGATTTGCCTTTCGAATAAATCCAGATGAATCGGCGTGATATGCTCTGGAGAATTGCTGTCCATTGGCCGCAGCTTGCCGCTGAGAAAAAACTTCAGCCGACCGGCAATATTGTCAACGTTCGGAGTCGTCACAACCGCCACGCCGCTTTCGCTGAGAAGCCGCGCAATACCGCGAAGGAATGCAAACGGGTTTTCAAGATGTTCGATCACCTCGACGGAGGTGATCACGTCAAATGCGGGAGACAAGCGCCGATCGTAATCTGGCTGATTGAAATCGAGGCACACGAATTCGGAATCCAATTCGAAATAATTGACGGCATCGGCTGCGGTTACGCGGAAGCCCGCCACTTGCAGACGTTCGGCAAGGGCGCCCGTCCCAGCGCCGAGATCGAGTGCGCGGCCGCCGGGCGCCACGTGCCGCAGCGCCGCAGCGACCACCAATTCGTGCGTGCCTGGCAATGCCCGTACGGCCCTGATCTCCGATTTTTCGACCTTCGCCTTCATATATCTCCGATCAATGGATTTGTCGGACTAGACGCCGAGGCGCGCCTAGCAATGAACCGAACGAGCGGCCAGGCGATCAGACAAGATCTCTCTATGCCAACGCCTCCGAGGGTGTACAGCTTGAACCCGGCGCCGACGAGTTCGTCCAGAACGTGGTTCGAATCGCCGCCTCCGGATCGGATCATATCGTTGTGCAGCTCCAGAAACACGACGGGCGAGCACCGGCGCAATGTCGTTCTGGCGCCCACGAGCACTTCGGCTTCATGGCCCTCGACGTCAATCTTGATATGGGTTGGCTCTCCGAATTCGCGAGTCAAGCGATCGATCGTGACGCACCGAGCTTCCGTAAGGTCCCGCTTCGATCGGCCTTTGACAACCTGAAAATACCCGTACGAGAACGCTCCGGAGCCTAGCAGCTCGATCGTGCCATCTCGATCGCTGGCTGCGGCGCGAAGGACGCGAATTTCTTCCTCGAATCCATTCAGCGCAACCTGAGCCGCAATGATTCGAGTCGCCGCTGGAGAGGGATCGACAGCAACGGCGTTTCCGCCGAGGTGCGCTGCCGCGAGGCTGAACACGCCGAAGTGAGCGCCAATATCGAACAGGAGCATTGATTTCCGGCAGGAGGACAGGAAAACGCGAAGTTCCTCGTTTTGTTCGGGATCCGAAATCTGATTCTCATAGGCGAATCGGTAGGCAAGCGGGTGGCAAGCCATCGACCAGCCGTCGTCACAGATTTGCAATGTCTTTCTTGCTCCGAGTGCAAATGTCGCCGAATCCAACAGATAGATTGCCGACCGCGACGGTGAACGCAGCCAATTTCGCAATCCCCGTGGTACCGCCGCCCGGATGAGATTTTTGCGGCCTTCGGAATCTGCGAGCTTCACTATGACATGCTCCTCGAAATTGGCCGCTTGTGCGCGGCAATCCCCGTCATTGACCAATGATCTCTTTAAAAAGATCGATCTGGCTCTTGATCATGAACTCGCGACGAAAAAGCAGGTCGGCGCGGGTGCGAGCGACCGATCCTAGCGAAACGACCAGAGACGGTTCGTCGATTACCCGCTGCATGGCGGAAGCGAGGTCTCGCCAATCGCCGGCTCGAAATTTCAGCCCCACGCCATCCACGATTTCGCCAAGTCCCCCGATATCCGCCGCGATCACCAATCGTCCTCGCATCATCTGCTCGATCGCCGCCAGTCCTGCCGTCTCCTCCCAGATGGATGGCATAATAACAGCTGCCATCTGGCCTGCGACGCGTGCGAGCTCGGCGCCCCGCATTTCTCCGGCGAACGCTACGCGCTTGCTAAGCCCATATTCGTTTACGAGACCCTCAAGGCGCGTGCGTTCGGGACCGTCGCCAATAAAGGTAAGGCGGAAGTCCCTGCCATTCTTTGCCAGGTGGTTCGCCGCCTCAACCAAAAGCGGCAATCCCTTCTCGGCAACCAGCCTGCCGACATAGCCAAAATTGGTGGCTTCAGCTCGGCACGCACCGTCCTGCACAAACTGAGATTCGATTTCGTCAATTCCATGGTAGATCGTCCGGCTGCGAGGCATTTGCAAACGGGCGTTAACGTGATTCGTCACCATGACATTCGCGGAAGCACGTTCGCAGAGCCAGCGCCGCGGAAATGCGAGAAGCAACGATCGAATCCCGCGCGCCGTTCCCATGCTGCTCGTACAGCACCGAAGACATTCAGCGTATTCCCGTTTTACAAAGTGCCCCACGCAAACGGTTTGCGAAGGCTGTTTAAAGAGCAATCCTTCGGGACAAATCGCTTGATACACGTGGTGCTCCACGACGTACGGCTTGCGCATCGCCCAGCTGATCGATATCGGCAGAAAACAAGGCCCTTCAACATGAACCACGTCCACTTCCCGAATTAAGCGCACCAGTTCCCGAAACTTTGGGCGCCGCACCACCCGGTACGAAAGCTTCGAATCATCCATCTCTCCGCGCTGCGCATTCGTAGCGACAGTCACTTCGATCGGAACCGAGCCACTTGAGAGACCGGGGGGATTTAATTCCGAGATTCCCCTCGCCAACAAATCCATGAAGGTCTGCACGCCGCCAATGACCGGGAAAAAGTATTCGCTATAAATAAGAATTTTCATCTATCGGTTGAATGCAGCGTTCGATTTTCCCCGGGGCGCCGAATTAGGGATTCCTATCACCGTCGTGCGCCCGAGCTCAAACGCTTCAATATAAGCGTCTGCAATCGACTTCCACGAGAAAGATCGCTGCGCGGCCGAGCTTCTTCGCCGCAAGTCAGATCGCAGAGCGTTATCCTTCAAGACGCGCACAAGCGCAGTGGCAAGCGCTTCGCGATCGCCATAGGGGGCCAGTTCAACACCAGCGTCGTAAATGGGCTCGCGCGCCGCGCCCGTATAGCCGACAATCGGGAGGCCGCAGGCGACGCCTGCCAGCGCGCTGCCGCGAGTTTGCGTAACATGCCCTCCAAGATAAAGTAGGACGTCAGCGGTTGCGAGAGTGTTCGCGACCTCTACAGCAGGCAATCTGCCCAGCACGCGCATTTCGACGTCTTTTGAACTTATCGCTGACTCGATCTCCTCGCGCGCTTCCGCCGAGCCTTTCCCGAGAACGACAAACCGCACCGCGCCAACTGAATCCCGAACACGCTCGGCCGCATGCGCCAAATCGGCGATTTCGGTCAATCGATTCTCTCCCAGGCTCAGACAAAACACCGCAACTGTTTTCGGCGTACTCGGATTCAGTTCACTTGAATCGCGTGGCAAAACGCGTTCTGGAATGTTCGCACCGATTGGAATGTATACGGCCCTCGACCGATTCCGCGGCAACCACGCGATAGTTTCCAGCGGAACAGTAAATATGGCCCTCTGAGCGTTCCGAAAGCAGTTGCGGATCATCCACTCCTGAAAGGCGCCCCGGAGCTTATCTCTCAGCCGAGCAGGGCTCCCTTGCCTTACGGGTTCATGAAAGAGGACCGCGCACCGAACACCTCGCCGTCTGAGAATTGCGAGCGCCACGAGGACTCCGAGGGGAAATCCACGGCGAGACCACGCCAGTGCGGTGTAGTGAACCACGACCCACCGCCCGCGCCACTCGGAGCTTCGACGTCGCAATTCCCGGAGCGCAGAAATCCAGCCCACTTCATCCCATTTAAATCGCGCTGTTTCCATGGTCACGCTCTGCCGGGCGAGCGCGGCCGCCAAATAACGACAATAGTCCTCGATACCGTCCGTCGGCTTTTCTTGCCGGCCAAGCAAAGCTACGAGCGGCGCGTCCATCGTCCGTTACGCGCTGGTCCAATGCCAGCGCAATGGGGATGTGTGATTGACATGGAGCGAATCAAACGCGTATCTGAACCGAACCAGACACTGGACGCGCGCCCAGGTATCTCATAGTTAAAGGCGCCGGCGAAAGCTCCCAGCCGCACGTGCGACTTAGATTAGCACTTCGGCGCGGAAACCCAGCGGTGCTGACATTTATTTCTCAACTAAAAAGGTTCCGATCACGAGCGCGTCCATGCCCGAGCTGAAGAAAGTGCGGATTGCGTCAGTCGGCGTACAAACGATTGGCTCTCCGCGAAGGTTAAACGAGGTGTTCATTATAACTGGGACTCCCGTGAGTCTGCCGAATTCGCAAATCAACTGCCAGTATAGCGGATTGACGTCTCGCTCGACGGTCTGCGGGCGCGCGCTGCCGTCCACGTGCGTCACGGCGGGAATTACACCGCGCTTTTCCTCGCGCACTTGCGCCGTGAGAATCATGAACGGCGAATCGGTGGCCGATTCGATGTACTCCGCGGCGGTCTCCGCGAGCATAGATGGCGCAAAGGGCCGCCACCATTCGCGAAATTTTACGGCGTTGTTCACCTTGGCAGTCATTTTCGGGTCGCGCGGGTCTGCCAAGATCGAGCGGCTGCCTAAAGCGCGCGGGCCGAATTCCATGCGCCCCTGAAACCAACCGAGGATTTTCCCGTTGGCGAGAAGTTCCGCGGCGGTTTTCGCCACATCACTCATTTTCGTATAACGGACCTTGTACGTTTGCAGCGCTTTCTCGATCTCGGCATCGGAACTTGCTGGCCCCAAATACGCGTGCCGCATTTTGCGCAACGGGAGCTTGCTGCCAGAATCGAGATACGGCGCCAGCGCCGCGCCGAGGCACACGCCATCGTCACCCGCAGCTGGCTGAACGAATAATTCATCAACCAGACCGGACGTGAGGATTTTGCCGTTCGCTTTTGAATTGAGCGCCACGCCACCTGCAAGGCACAGATTCCGGCAGCCAGTTTTGGCCACGGCACTCGCGGCTAATTTCAGCATGGCCCGCTCGCAGGCGTCCTGCACAGCAAATGCGACATCCTTGTACCGGTCTCCGATCTCGAATTCGGGCGAACGCTTCGGTCCAAGCCGCGCTTCAATCGCGTCGCACGGGGCGGATTCCTTTCCTAGCAGCAAGCGAGTTGCCACGCGATAAGGATTGCCATCCACGGCAATGAATTCGCTCAGGTCAACTCCCGGCTTGCCGTATGGCGCCAGGCCCATTACTTTCCATTCGTCGCTGTAGGGCTCGAATCCGAGGTATTGAGTGAACTGCGCGTAGAAAAGCCCGAGCGAATTCGGCCACGGTATAGTCTGCACGTGTTCCAAGCGCCCGTCGCAGCCGCGCCAGATCGATGTCGCTTCCCACGCGCCGCGCCCATCGATCACCAGCACGGCGGCATCAGCGAAGCCCGAAAACGCGTACGCGCTGATGGCATGAGCCAGATGATGCTGAGTCAGCCGAAATTTCGGCCGCGACGCGGATCCGAAGATCCGCCTGAAGCGGCTCTCGCCGCTGCGCTGGTGCCACATGCTCACGAAATATCGAGTCGAGTTGAGAAGAGCGCGCGAATCCGCCGGCTGCCTGCCGGTGGCAAAGCAGCTCAGATCGTGCAAGAAAGTGGCGCGCGCCACCGGCCATCCCTGGCAGACGAAACCCGCCTCGCCCGGTTGAACTCCGGCGAAATCCAGGCACGCGCGGATCGCCAGCGCGGGGAAACGCGCGTCATGCTTTACGCGGCTCAGCCGTTCTTCGGCCACCGCAAACAAAACTTCGCCATCGCGGGCGATGCATGCGGACGAGTCATGCATCTGTGAGTAATTGATCCCCAAGGTGATCATAGTTCGCTCGGCCCGGAGCTCGATCCCGGTTTGTTCGCGTGTTCTACGATAACCAGGGAATGAACTTCTTCCCGGATGTTCCAGCCGGGGATTGGCCTACGGCGAAAAAGTTCGTCTACGACGATCAGAGGACCGTAAGCAGCATGCGTCCATCCGCCTTCAAACAAACGGGCATCATGAAAAAGCACAACTCCTCCTGGCTTAACGAAACGGCTCCAGTCCTCCCAGTCCGA
>JBOGNC010000113.1:0-13022 GCA_050747045.1 Candidatus Acidiferrales bacterium
CAGTCGACCGTATCGCGCCATCGGTCCTCCCTCGGCGCTGCCGCCCGCTGTTATCTCCCATTTTCGGCAACTTAAGAATCATCAATTCAATCCGTTGTACACAGTTTTGAAACAGCTTCTAGATACTTCTTGCAAGCTCATTCTGGATGTGGCCCTTGAGCACATACAGCTCCACGACGCTCGCTAGGCAGATTCCGGCAATAACGTACCAGCCGGTACTAAAGCCTCCGGTCCAATCACGCAGGGATCCGAGTGCTTGCGGTCCGACATATCCAAATACGCCAGCTCCGAGACCGACGACGCCCATCACGTTGCCGCTCTCTCTCCCCCGCAGGACATCGGCTGCCAGGCCGTACCCTTGGTTGATCGCCGCAAAACCGACCGCTAACAGCACCGCTGCGCAAATGCGGAATAACGGCAAGTTATGAGCTGTCATACCGAGACTCGCAGCAATCATTGTTATCATCAGAACGCCCATGACCCGCCACTTGTTGAAGCGGTCCATCAGATACCCGACCGCTAGATTCACGAAAATTGCGGCCAGATAGCCGCTGCTGATAATCAACGATGACGATACCGTACTGATCCCAAAATTCGACTCTGCGGCTGACGGGACAAAGAAAGTTACGCTAAATGAGGGCAGGCCAACGAGTCCCAAGAGCAAGGCCAAGGCCCAGACGCGAGGGGTCCGAAATGCGCTTCCCGAGTTTTTAATGTGGTTCTCGGCTGAGCGATTCACATTGCCGGGGGACCCACTAGATTGCCCCGAATAAAAGATAGCCACGATGGTGGCACCTACGACGGCCGCCACCGCGAAACCTAAAATTCCGTTTCTCCAGCCCAGCGCTTGAGCAATCGAACCGACGAACGGCGCCCCCGCTGCGGTGGCGAGCGATGTCACGGCTCCCAAAATTCCCATGGTTCGACCTCGCAGGGATGGTGGGCACGTAACTGCCAGGGCCGTCAGGATACACACAAAGGCGAATCGGTATCCGGTAATCCACACGATCCGGCCCACGAGTGCCCCATCAAAATCGCCAGCTCGACTAAGGACGACTAGTCCAAGTGCGACAATTGCGATGCCCGCGACCATGACCGCCTTCTCGCCAAACCGCTTAGCGGTTAGGCCGGCGGGAATGCTCAACACGAGGGCGAGAATGCCATAGAGTCCCGTAAACAAGCCCACCTGTGAGTAGCTCATTTTGAAGGCTTGTTGAATGAGAGGAATTGCAGGTGCGAAACCTAGACTCGACATCTCTATCGCCATCATTGCGCACAACGTCGCTACAAACGAGACAACCCACTTTTTGCTGACCGCGCTAGGGTCGTTTGAAGTCGACGCGCCGGAGGCGTGAGTTAGCAAAGTCTTTCCTCGATGAACCTTGCGACCCTTTCGCGCATCGCTTGGCCATCCCAATTGCGCGAATCGACGACATCGGCCACAAGGGTCGTAACTGGAATATGCGCCTTCTCGAGTGCCCTTTCTATGAAACGAGTTCCGCTCGCTGCGGATCGTGTTCCGGTAGGAACAAGCACGATGGCTCCATCAATTCGGTGTTTTTCAGCTTGATCCACAATCCATTCGTTCGCCCAGGGTGGATTATGGAGTTGCTCGTTCATACTGACCACTCGGCTTGCCAAGGCGCGAAGCGGATCGGAGAGGCCGTACCGAATGTACCCGTCGGGTCCGAATGCCAAATACATGGACCAAACGAAGACCGCCCCGTAACGAGATTCAAAGCTCGTGTAGAAATCCGTGTCGTGCCATAGTCCTGCGCCGACCCACATCAGCCGCAGCTTTTCCTGAGGGCAAGCGGCAATCTCGGACTCGACCCGAGTTCGGATTTCGTCTCGAAACTTTTTGGCGTGCTCGACAGCCCAATCCGTGCCGCGTAACCACTGCGCAGCCATAACGTTGGTGATCTGCTCAGTCATCCGCACGGGAGTCTTGGGAGCCTTACAAATCCACTGGAGCGCCTCGTCGAAATATTCTTCTTGACGATTCACGCCTTCCATCAATTCTCTGAGAGCATCGATTTCAAACCGGCGCTCGGTAATCCTCTCCAGCGCAGCGATTAGCACGTGAAATTGGTCTACGGTGAGATCTAACCGACGGGCCTCGAATAATTGCTGCCAATTATGGCGACTGAGTTCCCACCAGCGCGGTGGTAGCTCAGTGGCCCCCGGATTCTCAATGGGGATGAATTCCGTTCCGAGCGTCTGGGACCAGATTTCGAAAACACGTTGGATGCAATCGCAGGTGAGCCTAGCCGAGAGCAAGGCGGGCTTCGGCAACCCTCCCCACGGAGCTTCCACAGAACCGCCGGCAAGCGTACAAGCCAGCGGAAGGCTACAGTAGTGACAGAGACCTTCGTGAAAACCAAGCGCATTGAGTTCATCAAAACAGCGAGGTGCGAGGCGCTTGGCGCTGATCAACGCAGCCCACCACTGATTGCTAACCGTCGGGACACCCATTACTTGAAAAAGCTCAAAGGGCATATCGGCTTGGACGATTGCATACGGCTGATGCTTTTCGAAAACATTTCGACGCAATTGCGAAAACCATTCTTTTTGATAGGCGCTCGCTGCGATTGTACTAGCAAGTTGTTTCTCAATCATGATTGAGGCGCTTTCGGCAGCTTTTCTACCCACCTCTGGATCCGAGATCTCTCCGGCATCTCGATCTGCAGTGGGTCGTTACGGATAACCACGCTGGAAACTCCAAGCGCGTCGAGAAACTTTTTCTGTCTGGGGTAATCCCAACCGGAAATATAATCGTCCTCCGGAAGATAGAAAACCACGCCCTCGACACCCACACGCGAGCGATCCCCAAACCACGAATCCGCGACCGAGCCGGGAAATGTTCGCGGGCTGGGCGAGTCGAAATAATATTTCTCGAAACATGCGGCGACCGGGTCCCCAGCAGACGAGATATCTTGTCCTGCGCTCCGCTCTCCCCACCAATCGTCCTCGGACACCACCAGGGCGCCAAAGGATTCCAAAAGACCGTGGAGTCTCGATTGATCGATGGGCACACCCTTCACCAGAATGCGCGGTGCAGACAATGCAGGTGAGCCTCGAAATTTTGCGACGGCCTCTTGAGCGCGTTCGCTATATTCTTTCCTAGGGATAGACCAAAAAGGTCCGATTAACGAAAGTGCGAGGCATCCGGTGATGCGCGGCGTTCCACGGCGCAGGGCCATCAGTGAACGCACTGCAGCCCGGGCGGAATTCGACTCTGCAATGGATGTCGAGATGTCATCCACGACTATCGATGTGCCGCTGATTGCCTCTAACTGCTCTTTAAGAGCGACAGTTACCCTGAGGCCATAGGCTCTTGATTCTTCCGATCGAGAATGTGGAAGGTCGTAAAGGAAAATCGGCGGCAAGGCTTTATCCGGATATTGTCGAGCGATTTCGCGCAAGTATAAGAACAGCTTGTATTCTTGTTCCGAAGTGCGCGGAATGATGAGCGCTCGCAGCGGCCACCGGCCCGAAACGATTTGGTCGAATATGCTTCGAATGCGGAGCTGAAATACTTCTGGCTCCATGAATTCGTCTGCGAATGGAGTCACGCCGTCCTCGCTCCGCAGCACGACGGGGTACATTCCTGCGGCAGCGATCAATTCCCAGGGCACCGTGTTCGACGTGATGCCCACGACGGGAACTCCCGTGGCAGATGCTTCCAGAGCATCTGACATCGGGTTTTGATAGAAGGAAATCAGGCGCGCGATAGGATCAGTCGCTGTGGCCGTCATGGTACGTCAGCAAATTACTCTGCGAATTTTTAGGTCGTTAATTTTTTCTGCGGAATAACCCAAAACCTCGCCATACACGAACTGGTTGTGTTCCCCAAGCATCGGGGCCGAATCGTCGAGCTCAGCGGCGGCATTTGAAAACTTAATCGGGATGCCCATTCCCCGCACATCATCGACGGCGCCGTACTTCGGATGAAGGAGGGGTACTGTCTCGCGGCGCGAGACGACCTGAGGATCTCGCAAGGCCGTTGCAGGGTCACGCACTTCGGCTGCGGGAACACCGCTCTGTTCCAGACGACTTAGTATTTCGGGTGTTGGCATCGAACTTGTAAAACGCCTCACCAAAGCGTCGAGCTCAGCAACGTTCTGCACTCGCAAGTCACGCGTAGCAAATCGGGGATCGGTTGCCAATTCTGGTTGCTTCATGGCGTCGAACAATGCAATCGCGAAGGCTTGCGTTGGGGCACAGATTGCGACATGGCCATTCTGAGTAGGGTAGATGCCCATTGGGGCTAGCCTCGGTACGGTATCGCCCGTCCTTTGCGGTATGCCGCAGCGCTCGAGAATATCGTACGGTTCCGTAGCAAGCATCATGGTTAGAACACCCAACATGGAAACGTCTACGTGCTGCCCGATCCCCGTTCGCTGCATTTGGCGAAGCGCTGCGAGAATCCCGATCACGCCAAACAGAGGAGCGCACAAATCCGCAAGAGGAAGTCCGAAGCGGATAGGCGGATCGGCCGAGCTGCCTGAGATGAGCATAACTCCGCTAAGCGCTTGGATAATCGTGTCCATAGCTTTCCCAGAACCCGCTTCTCCTTCGCTGCCGAAGCCGCTGATGGAGCAGTAGATTATGCGCGGATTAATTTCTTTGCACTGCTTATACCCGGCACCCAATCGTTCGAGCGTCCCGCGGCTAAAGTTTTCGACGAGGATATCGGCTTTGCGAACTAGATCGACCAGAATCGGTCGTGCGCTTTGGTCCTTTAAATTGAGCGTAATTCCGAGCTTTCCACGCAGGCGGTTAAGGGCGGAGATTGAAATATCGTCCTCGTGACGTTTAGTGAGGGTCGCACCGTCGGCTCCGAGATACGGAGCGTTGTTCCGGCAAGGATCACCGTTGGCCGGGTTTTCTACCTTAATCACTCGCGCCCCGAGTCCTGCCAACAATAAGGTCGCGAAAGGGCCCGCAAGCGCGATCGTCATGTCGAGGACGGTCAGCCCTTCCAGTGGACGTGTAAGGGCGGTTGGTTCCGCTGAATCAGGCATGTCCGTGGTCAGATCTCCGTGTGAACTAGGTTCTTGCAGAGCTCTCAGCGAAGGGAGTCTACAGGAGTCTCCCATGCCTTCCTTAGACTTTCTGGGCTGTACAGTAAGACTAAACACGTCTAACATTGCGCAAATGGAATTACGACACCTGCGTTGTTTTGTGGCTGTAGCAGAGGAACTCAATTTCACGCGGGCCGCCAAGCGCCTGCATACAGCTCAGCCTTGGCTCAGCCAACAAATTATTCAACTGGAAGAATCTGTTGGCACCAAGCTTCTAGAGCGCAGCAAGCACGAAGTAAAGGTCACGGCCGCAGGGCGTGTGTTTCTGCGCGACTGCAGGGAAATCCTTCACAAGATCGACCAATCGGTTGAACTGGCCGTGAAGGTTGCACACGCGGAGGTGGGTGAGCTTTCAGTTGGGCTCAGCCCTCCTGCTGAAGTCTTGGTTATGCCCAGATTGTCTGCCATCATGAACGAAGTGCCGGGTGCGACCGCTCAACTGCACTGTATGTCAACGCCGCAACAAGTTGCAGCTCTGCGCAAGTACACGATCGATGTGGGCTTTTTGCGGGGCCCGGTAGAAGAACCGGACCTCGTTAGTGAAGAGATACTGCGAGAAGGTATCGTTGTCGTTTTGCCAGCGAAGCATCGCCTGACAAAAATGAAGCGGGTGTCCGTTCGAATGTTACGCGAGTTGCCCTGCATCACGATATCCCGTAACGCCGGCTGGCCCCTCCGCGATATCGTATCTTCTCTATACAAACAGGCGGACCTTCACGTGCGAGCAGCCCAGGAAGCCGACGGTGTGTATGGGCACCTCAACATGGTGGCTGCGGGCTTAGGCTTCGCTCTTCTGCCCGAATATGTAAAATCCATTTTGCCTCGCGGTGTCGTTACCAAACCCTTGGAATGGCAACCAATCCCTTCCATTAGCTTGGTGGCCGCCTACCGGGCGAATGACGAACTGCCCATTCTGGGAGCTTTCTTGAAAGTTCTTCGACGGCATCTTGGCAAAACCCTTCAACAACCGTCCTGATCCGCATCTCTGCTGCTGTCGTATTTTTCTAAGACGATAAACGTATAAGCGCCAGATGCACAAAGTATTGGCGAACTATGCCAACCCGCACTATTAAACTGCCTCAATTATCTGAACCCACAGGGGGAGGGAGTATGCGCAGAAGCTATTACGTGTTGGCCGTTCTAGTGGCCCTTACAATTTTCGCGTGCGGCGCGCGGGGTCAAAACGTCTACGCTTCATTGTCTGGCACAATTACAGATTCCTCAGGGGCCGTGGTCGCTGGGGCGACTGTGACCGCAACCAACGAGGGCACGCAACTTTCTCGGACTGCGATTTCGAACGCCCGAGGCACCTACGTGCTAAACGTCCTGCCTGTAGGAAGCTACAGCCTCTCCGTGAGCCTAACCGGCTTTAAGGAAACTGTTATTCACAACCTCATCCTTCAAGTGGACCAACAGGCGAGAAAAGACATCACTCTTCAAGCGGGTTCGTTAGAGCAAAAAGTAACCGTAGAAGGGTCGGCGCCCATGGTTGAGGCGCAAAGTTCGTCTATGGGAGAGGTGGTGAACAATCAAGAAGTGACGCAGTTGCCGCTGAACGGCCGCAATTTGAATCAGCTGGCTCTGATTACCGGGGGAGTAGTGCCCGCGAATCAAACTAATGTCGAGGCCGGAAGCGCGTCGACGGTTCAGTCATTTTCAGTGGCCGGAGGGCGTTCCAATACGAACGCGTTCTTAATCGACGGAGTTGCGAACACGGACGATGCGATCGACAACAGCGCTCTACATCCCTCTCTTGATATGGTTCAGGAATTCAGAATTGAGACCAACGACTACAGCGCTCAATTCGGACAGTACTCAGGCGGCCAGGTCAATATCACCACGAAGTCCGGCACCAATCAATTCCACGGTTCTTTATTCGAATTTCTTCGCAACGATGCCCTCGATGCAAAGAACTTCTTTGTCCAGCCCGGTCAGGCTAAGCCACCTCTTAAACGCAATCAGTTCGGAGGGAGCTTGGGTGGACCGATCGAGAAGAATAAGCTGTTTTTCTTTTTCAACTACGAGGGCCTACGCTACACCGACGGCCAAACTGGCGTCGGTACCGTTCCCACGGCAGATATGCTCGGGGGGAACTTCTCCGAGCTACTTCAGCCCAATAATCCCTATACACACAGGGTGACCCAGTTGGTGGATCCGCAAACCGGCGCGCCCATTTCGGGCGATATTCTCACGTCGATCAATCCAATCGGAGGGGCGATCGCCGCTTTGTTCCCCGCAGGAGCACCCGGAGTTTTGATCAACAATTACACCGTGAGTCCGTCGGCAGTGCAAAGCGATGATACCTACAACTTACGTTCAGATTATGCATTGTCGTCGACGGATTCTATCGCGGGACGCTTTACTTATCTTCGCGAAAACGTGAATCAGCCCTATCCGCTAGGCCCGGCTTTTTCGCCGCTGGTGGGATATGGATCGATACAGCCGAGCACGCAGGACAATGCTTTCGTCGGTGAAACACACACGTTTTCTCCTACGATCATCAATGAATTCAAAGTCGGTTTTAGCCGAATCGTCCTGACCGTTGCCAATCAAAATTCTGCCAATGTGGCCGGCCAGCTTGGCATCACCGGACTAGACCCCGCCGCATATGCCAGTTACTCCGGCGTTCCGACGTTTAGGGTTACTGGGTTTGCACCGATTTCTGCCGTAAACTTCTTCCCGCAGATAAGAGCCGATACAACGTATCAACTAACGGATAATTTTTCTTGGGTGAAGGGTTCCCACTCTTTCAAATTCGGCTTCGATCTAACGCGTTTCCAGCTCTACCAGGATGTCAACATAAACGTTCGCGGCTCATTCATTTTTACAGGTCAATACAGCGGTTTCGGACTGGCGGACTTGCTTCTGGGCTATCCCGCCCAGACGAGCAAGTTGCAACTTCCCGGACCTCTTTGGTCGTATGCTGTCAACTCGTCCCGTGGCTTTTACGCCTTGGATGACTGGAACGTTTCGAAAAAACTCACTCTAAATCTAGGTCTGCGGTATGAACTCTTCCCGCCTGTTTTCTATAAGGGCGGGCAACAAGCCGGATTTAATCCCTTGCTGGGAGTGATCCAGGTTCCCGTCCAGAGTAAAGCCAGCATCAATCCGTTTCTAAACACGCCTCCGATTCCTATTCCCGTGCCGATACAACAAGTAGACCGCAAGACGATCTGCGACGAGGACACATCGAATTTTGCTCCGCGCGTAGGCTTTGCATATCGCCCCTTCTCGAATGACAGCACGGTAGTCCGCGGCGGTTTTGGAATTTTCTACAATATGCCCTATACGAACTCCAGTTGCAGCAGTTCCGGGATGTTGTGGCAGTACAGCGAGAGCTTTTTCGGCGCCCTTGCAGGTTCCGCTCCGAACATCACGCTAAATGATCCCTTCCCTCAAGCCTTGTTGACTTCGGCGTTTACGCCCACTGCAAACTATCCGGCCCTGCACACCACTCCCCGCGTGAGTCAATACAATCTTGATATCCAGAAGGCCCTGACGCCGAGTGTTCTGTTCGAGGTCGGGTACATGGGCTCGACGGGCACTCACTTGCCGATTTCATTAAATATCAATCAAGCCGTCCAAGGCGCTGGACCGGTGAACTCGCGCCGCCCATACGCACCGCTCGGATTGCTTAATACAATCACCTGGAATGGCTACGAGGCCACGTCCAGTTACAACGCGCTCTTGGTGCATCTTGAAAAGCGCACCAGTCACGGGGCGACCTTCCTAGTCAATTATACGTACGGCCACGCACTGGACACCGGTACGGGAGGCATACAAAACGTTTACGACATCGGTGCGTCGCGTGGGTCATCGGCCTCCGACATTCGTCACCGGTTCGTCGCCAGCTACGTGTACCAGTTGCCCTTCGGGCGAGGACGCTGGATGGGCTCGAACTGGAACCGAGTAGTGGACAGTGTCTTAGGAGGGTGGCAGACCAGCGGGATCTTTACGTATCAAACGGGTTTTCCGCTGACATCTGCCATCTCAGGTCTGGATAATTCTCAGACTGGTGGCCTCAATGATCGTCCAAATCTTACCGGTTCGCCATCCATCCCCAATCCAAGCATCAACAAATGGTTTAACACGGCGGCCTTCTCCCTTCCGCCCACAGGGCAGTTCGGTGACGAAGAGACAGGAGCCATCGTTGGCCCCGGCCTGGTGGATTTTGATTTTTCACTGATAAAGAACTTCAGATTCTACGAACGGCAAAACTTACAATTTCGGGCCGAGCTTTTTGATTCGGTTAACCATCCAAACTTTTTGAATCCGGTGACAACTTTCAACAGTCCGGCATTCGGAACGATCACCGGTGCTCTTTCGGGGCGCGAAATTCAATTCGGATTGCGGTACAGCTTTTGATGGCGTCGGCTTGCCGCTTTTGATGGCGTCGGCTTGCCGCCAAAAGACGGGCAATTTTCGGTAATTTAGAGAGGAACTGAGCCGTGAAAACGATGCGCTCGTGTTTAGCAATTTGTTGCCTTGTGATTGTTTCCGTTTTGTGCGTCGCGGTTGCCGGGGATGGCGCCCAAGCGCCTAACGGCACGCCACCCGCGACACCTCCGGCGGGCTCGGGCCCTTACAAGGCGGTCATGGAAATGGACCCGCGGCTGCCGGGTGATACAATCTATCGTCCTGAGGATCTTTCCGCATTGGGCGGCGCGCGCTTACCGATAGTCGTGTGGGGCAACGGGGGATGCGCGAACACTGGAAACTTCTTCCAGCCGTTTCTCACCGAGATATCCTCTTACGGCTACTTCATTATTGCATTGGGCCCGATAAGGACATTGAAGCCCATGCACTTTACCGCGCGACCACCTCGGCCACAGGGTGCGAATCCGCCTTTACCTCCGCCGAATCTTCCACCGCCCGCGACACACCCAGCCCAATTGATCGCCGCAATGAATTGGGCGATCGCTGAAAACCAGCGGTCCGGTAGCCAGTATTATCAGCACCTGGATAGCAAGAAAATCGCTGTGATGGGCCAATCGTGCGGAGGTGTGCAGGCGATCGAAGTGGCGGCCGATCCTCGTACAACCACGGCAGTGATTTGGAACAGCGGCCTGTTCCCGAAGCCCACGAACATGGGAGGAGGAAAAACCATGAGCAAAAGCGACCTAAAACTCCTCCACTCCCCGATTGCCTATATCAGCGGTGATTCTCAAGACATCGCATTTGTAAACTCTAACGACGATTTCGAGCAAATAACCTCGATACCCGCGTTTCGAGGCTACGAGAGAGGCGTGGGTCATGGGGGGACGTACAGCCAACCGAATGGGGGCGAATATGCTGGAGTTGGAATCGCTTGGCTGAACTGGCAATTGAAGGGAGATCAGCGTTCCGCGCTGATGTTTCGTGGAGCAAATTGCGGCCTGTGCGTGAATCCACGTTGGGTGGTTCACAAAAAGAATATCAACTGAATCGGGATTCAGCACGCCCTTATCCAAACTGACCGCGTCGCGCACATCGAGGATTTGCAATCGACAAATCGCTCACTGGTTTGTCAGATCGAGAACTGCACGAAAACTGAAAGGCGAGAGCTCAAGGGCAATCTCAAATGAAAACTAAGACCACAATCTTTCTGGCGATACTGTTTTTTGCGACCGGCGTGTCCGCACAACAGAGCCCGCCATCTGCTGCACAGCCATGCTCCTGGCTATCGAGTCCGTGCCCTGGAAACCCAATTGCTTACGGTTCAGCGCTTAATGCGGAGAAGCAGATCCGCGAGTCGCAGGAATTGGCGAAAAAGGAGGCGGTCCCTGGGAACCCCAAATGGCGCGCCAAAGGTGACCAACATCGCACCTACAAGTTTCCCAATGCCGGCACGGATATGCCTTACCGTATTTATGTCCCAACCAGCTGGGATGGTCATTCGGAGCTACCTCTCATCGTGATGCTTCACGGTGCCGGTGCCGACGAAAACATGTACCTGGATATGAATGGCAAGCAGCTTTTGCACCTGTCCGAGCAGCACGGTTACGTCCTGGTTTCGCCTCTGGGTTATAACCGCTTCGGAGCCTATGGCACCCCGCTCAGACTCCCAGCGGTATTTGGACAGCCCGAGGCCGTCTTTGCCAAGCAAAGGGCTGCGGTAACGCCGCAGGACGAGCGGACGCTCGAACTGAGCGAAAAGGACGTCATCAACGTTTTAGAGATGGTGTTGAACGAATATCCCATCGACCAGAAGTCGGTGTTCTTGATGGGCCATTCGATGGGCTCCGGCGGAACCTGGTATTTGGGAGCGAAATACTCGCAATTGTGGCGCGCCATCGCCCCGATGTCCGGGCCCTTTGTGGACGAATCGAATTATCCTTGGTATCGCATCAAGCAGATGCCCATCATGATGTGTGAGGGAACGCTAGCTCTGCCGTCGGTGCAGGGGAGTTACGCGATGCGAGACTGGATGATCGCGCACGAATTCAATATGGGATATATGCAAGTCGATGCCAACCATGGGGGCATGGTGCCACTGGTGCTTCCGGCCGTCTTCGATTTTTTCGATGAAGTGAGACAGAGAGTTTGGGAAAAATTTGCAGGGAAGGAAGGGCCGCCCATGGGAAAGCGGGGAATGCGGCCGATGCGACGGCAATAGGCCTGCTACGGGTCACGCCAGCAGGAGTCCGGAAGAAAACGCACATCGCGGTGGTCCCGATCATGGCGGGCAGAGATGCCGCGCGGCCGTGATTGTCGCGCTCGGCTGTGTCAGGACTGTGTCAAAACCCTATCTGTTTTGGCGCTCGAGGTTAGCTTTCGAGCGAAAAGCAGATGCCCCAAGTTATTGGAAACAATGGAAAATGAAAGGAAGCGATAGAGGGTTTGGAGAGTTCTCGGCGGCTTGCAAAGCACGCGCTCCCGCAGATTGTGCGGTGGCATCATGGTGCGGATAAGCGATGAGGAATCAGGACAACTAGAGACAAGAAGTCAAAGAGAAGGTGCACCCAGCTTGGGCCGTTTTGTCGAAGTTTGCTGCTACGCTTCGATTTCTCTCAGCCCTCCCGATTTTGGGACATTTCAAGGCTGTTAACCGAAGGGTTGCTAGTTCGAATCTAGCCCGGGGAGCCAACCTTCTCAATCAGTTAGCGAGTTATCGCATTCGCGAGGTCTGCGATTGTGCCCAATTTTGTGCCCTATCGTCCTGAATACCGGCGTGATTTAGCGCGTTGACGGCCTCAAGGACGACGTGCTTGTACTCCGCAGCATCCATGTTGTTGCGGAGCGTATCCGCCCCCCAGAGCTTCGCTTCATTGATCCCGAGAACCGCACCATTTCTCACGGCGGTGCGCCCCTTTCCTAGTTGATTAACAAATGGCGAAGTACTCTTGTACGTCGAGGTTTGCTAGAATTCAAGCGATTGTTCACCAGGAGTCTTGTAGGGAAAAACTACGAGACCAACAAAAGACGTCTGGATGACGCTCGGCAGACATGCACCAAAAGAACCACTTTGGTACGGTCGCAACCGCGCTTGCCAGGCGCTGACAGAGCCCTTTGGTACGGACTCACCAAGCCGTAGCTTCTCAGAATTCGCTGCGGCCGAAGGTGAAGAGATCGCCGACGGGCATTTTCAGGCGCCTAGCAATCTTATCCAAGGTTTCAAAGGCAGGCGCGTTCAAGTCTCTTTCGAGTCCTCGGACGTGCGCGGGCCGCACTGTCCCATTCCGAATCTTGGAAATTGGCGGCCCCTGTCATAGACTCCTATCGCCGACGGACTTAGTTCAGCCCGGCATTCCTCGCTAAGGACGCCATGATCGGAACGACGGTCTCGCACTACCGCATACTCAGCGCGCTCGGTGGCGGCGGCATGGGCATTGTGTATGAAGCCGAGGATCTGAAGCTTCGCCGCCACGTCGCGCTGAAGTTCCTTCCGGAAGAATTGGAAAAAGATCCTGCCGCTCGCGAACGATTTCAGCGGGAAGCATTTGCAGCGTCCTCGCT
>JBOGNC010000114.1:0-12998 GCA_050747045.1 Candidatus Acidiferrales bacterium
CGACCGGCCGTTTGCCGGTGCGCACGCCGGACGAAGCGGCCCTGCTGGTCTCAAAAATCGTGAACTACGAGAGCGGCACGTCCGCGGGAAGCTGGCAGAATCAGGCAGTCGTAATCGCCGATCAGAAGATCGACGCTGACTTCACTTCTGCGGCGAACGCTGCCACCGCAGTGCTCGCTCCGTCATTGCAGGTGAACGAGATTTTAGCCGACGGCCAGGATCCCACCGTGGTGCAGCCGCAAATACTGAGCGCGCTAAATAGAGGCGCGCTTCTGGTGAATTACACGGGGCACGGCTCGGAGGAAGAGTGGTCGTTTGCCGATCTGTTCGACGATACGGCGGCGACAGCGCTGAACAATGGCAATCAGCTGCCCATGTACGTGCTGATGGACTGCCTGAACGGATTTTTCCAGGACGTGTATGCCACCAGCCTTTCGACTTCGCTGATGCTCGCCCCGAATGGTGGCGCCGTTGCCGTTTGGGCTTCGTCCGGCTTCACGGACGCGCCTCCGCAGGCGACGATGGACCAGGCGTTCCTTAGTGCGTGGGTTGCGAATCCGCAAGGGCCGATCGGCACCGCGATCCTCTCCGCGAAATCCGGAATCACCGATGCAGACGTGCGGCGTACGTGGATTCTTTTCGGCGATCCCGAGATGCGCCTGAAAATACCGTCTTCGATGCAGTCAACACAACAGCATATGCCGCGCGCTACGCACATTATTGTCCGCGTCCCCAAACCCCGTTAGTTACAGCGTTCTCACTCAGGAAAACACTGTTGACCTTCTCCGACGCTGATGGCAGCTTTGATTGGGATGCCTGCAAGCACTGATAAACCCGGCCGCGCATTCACGCGAACAATTACCATTCGGACGTCGCGGCGAACAGAACTCAAGAACGTAACGGCTGAGGTGGAAGCTGCCGTGCGAGATTCAGCGTGTACTGACGGAACCTGCCTGCTATACGTGCCGCACACGGCTGCCGGAGTTCTGATTAACGAAGGCGACGATCCCGCAGTCGCGCGCGACATCGAAACGGTATTCGACCGACTGGTCCCTCACGATTCCCGCTACACGCATGCCGAGGGCAATGCGGACTCGCACGTCAAGACGGCTATGGCCGGATCGTCGGCGTCCGTTTGGATCGAGGGTGGGCAGCTTATGCTCGGACGGTGGCAGGGGATTTTCTTCGCGGAATTCGACGGGCCGCGCACGCGCGAGTTGCGCGTAAAGATCGTGCGCGATACGCTCTCTTAGTGCAGAGTTCCTCCTTATTAAGAGCTAACTGCCTCAGTCGATCGCTTGGGCGCGGCCGGTCACGGTCGTGACGTTCAATTCCGGATTCGTGGCGATTGTTGGGCGGCCGAATGCGGGTAAGTCCACGCTCGTGAACACGGCGGTCGGACGGAAAGTGGCGATCGTCTCCCCGCGTCCGCAAACCACACGCAATCGCATCCAGGGGATCCTGAATCGTGAAGACGCGCAAATCGTGCTCGTGGACACGCCCGGAATACATAAGCCAGACAACGTCCTGAGCCACCAGATGATGGGTGAAACGGAGCAGGCGCTCGATGATGTCGATATCGTTTCGCTGATCGTGGACGTGACAGCGGAGTTCGGAGCCGGCGACCGCTACTCGGCGAAATGGCTGCGCCGCTTCTGCGGGCCGGTTTTCCTGTTACTGAACAAAGTAGATCGTGTGAAGAAGCCAATACTCTTGCCCTTAATCGACCGCTGGCGGCGGGAATTCGAGTTCGCGGAGATATTCCCGATTTCGGCTTTAACCGGCGAAGGCTGTGCCGATCTAGTCAAAGCGTGGATCGCCAAACTGCCTGAGACGCCCGCGCATTTTCCAGACGACCAGTTCACAGACCAGCCTGAGCGCTTCTTGGCCTCGGAGATGATTCGGGAGCAGGCTCTGCGCGTCACCCGAGAGGAAGTGCCGCATGCGATCGCCGTGTTCGTTGACCGCTTCGAACAGAAAAGCGACCTGATCAAAATCATGGCTACGATTTACGTGGAGCGTGAGGGCCAAAAGGGAATTCTGATCGGGAAAAACGGAGACACGATCAAAAACATTGGCACACATGCGCGCAAAGAGATTGAGTCGATGCTCGGCACACAAGTGTTTTTGGAGCTGATGGTAAAAGTGCAGCCGAACTGGCGGCGCAATCGTGCGATCGTTCGCAACCTCGATTGGCACCGCCAACTGGAACAGATGAGCGCCGGCCAGGAACTGGATGAAGCCGAAGTACTGGAAGAGCCCGAAGTCGAGCCGAAGAGTTAGGGCTGCGCGACTTCGGGACTTGTGCCGGGGTGACGCGCTCGCAAGGAGGCGGCATTGGCCGTGATGCGAAATTCCGTTCGCCTAGCAAGCCTTCGAAGGCGCGATCTTCAGGGCGCGCATTTTGCGATACAGGTGGCTGCGCTCCAGACCTAACGCGGCGGCTGTGTTAGTCATATTCCAGCGGTTCTCTTGCAGCTTGCGCAGGACGAATTCGCGCTCGTAGGCTTCGCGGGCTTCGTGAAGAGTTTCAAAGTCTCTCTGCGTATCCTTCAGCGCGCCACGAAAAACCTCTGGCGGCAAGTGGTGCGGCTCAATGCGGTTGGATGGCGACATAATCACCAGCCGCTCGACCAGGTTCTTCAGTTCGCGCACGTTTCCGGGCCAGGGATATGCCAGTAGGATTTCCATGGCCGGCTGGCTGAATTCCTTCGGCTTTTTTCCGTAGGCCTCACAGAAACTCGCCAGAAAATGCGCCGCCAGGATGGGGATGTCCTCGGTGCGCTGCCGCAGCGGCGGGACATAGAAGGGAATTACGTTTAGGCGATAGAAAAGGTCCTCGCGGAAGTTGCCGCGTGCAATTTCGTCCTCCAGCTTTTTGTTCGTAGCAGCGAGGACGCGCACGTCCACTTTCACGGCCTGATTGGACCCGAGCGGCTCCACGCTTTGCTGTTCGAGTATCCTCAGAACTTTGGACTGGGTTTTCAGGCTCATGTCACCCACTTCGTCCAGAAACAGAGTGCCGCCATCGGCTTTTTGGAATTTGCCGGCTTTATCTTCGCTGGCGCCCGTAAAGCTGCCCTTCTTGTGGCCGAACATCTCGGACTCGATCAGTTCTTCGGGAATCGCCGCGCAGTTTACCTCCACAAACGGCAAGGAGCTGCGCGGGCTATTGGCGTGCAGCGCGCGTGCCACCAGTTCCTTTCCTGTGCCGCTCTCGCCAAAAATCAGCACGCGTCCGGCGGTAGGAGCCGTGAGCGCGATCTGCTGGCGGAGCGCCTTCATCGGCACGCTCGCGCCCAAAATTTGATAGCGCTCTTCAAGTTCGGCGCGCAACCGCTGATTTTCCTGGTCGAGACGCGTGAAATCGAGAGCGTTGCGCACAGCCAAGACAACTTTCTCGATCGACAGCGGCTTTTCAAGAAAATCGAATGCGCCGAGCTTGGTGGCGCGCACGGCGGTTTCGACATTTCCGTGCCCTGAGATCATCACCACCATTGGGGCGCCTTCGCGCGACTGAAGCCGCTCGAGCGTTTCGAGGCCGTCGATGCCCGCGAGCCATACATCCAGCAAAATCAAGTCGTAGTCTTGCTGCTCCACGCGCGAGAGGCACTCCTCGCCAGACGACATCGCTTCCACTTCGTAGCCCTCGTCGCGCAGCAATGCGCCGAGGGATTCACGGATGCCGTTTTCGTCGTCGACGATGAGGATGCGTTTACTCATAGCAGAGACTTCATTCGGTGGGGGCGGATGCCACCACGTCGACTGCCGGGAAGCGAATCACAATGCGAGTGCCCGCGGGAAGATTGTCTTCGACGCGAATCGTGCCGTTATGCTCCGCGATAATCCGGCTTGCGATGGCAAGGCCCAGGCCCGTGCCACGATCTTTGGTTGAAAAGTGCGGCAGAAAGAGCTTGTCTTTGTCCGCCGGAGAAATTCCGTGGCCGCTATCGCAAATTTCGATCTCTACGGCATCGCCGTCGCCCACGGCGCGAGTTGCCACGCGCAACTGACGGATACGGGACCCTTCCATCGCCTCGGCCGCATTGTCGATTAAATTAGCCAGAACCTGCCGCATCAGTTCGGAATCCACCTTCACCGGAGGCAGCGACGCCGCCAGCTCTGACCGCACCGTAATTCCTTCCAGGCGGTCGTGGAAAAGTGCGACCGCACTTTCGACAACCGGATTGATATCCGAAGGCGCCAGGCGCGCCGCGGGAAATCGGGCGAAGCGCGAAAATTCTCCTACCAGCGATTCGAGCGTCTGGACCTCTCGCTCGATCAACGACGCACACTCGGCGGATAGCTTTTCGAAATCCGTTTTCATGGATGGTAATTTCGCGCCGGTCGTGCGATCCAAATAGCGCAATATCCTTTGCGCTGAGAGCTGGATCGGCGTGAGGGGATTCTTGATTTCGTGGGCGATGCGCTGCGCGACCTCCTGCCACGCGGCCGCTTTTTGTGCGCGGAGCAGTTCGGTGAGATCGTCGATCACTACAACAAAACCAGGATTTGAACGCCGCGGACCAAGCGAGCTGACCGTGACGGCTGTGCGCACCAACCGCCCGCGCGTGGCGATTTCAAGTTCACGCGATGCCGCGCCCATGCGCAGCGACCTGCGCATCAGATGCAGCACCGCGCGGGCCGCGTCTTCTCCCAGTAAATCGGTGAGCGTATTCGCATCTCGCGCGTATTCCCCGAGAATTGCGATCACCGCGCCGTTGACGCGAGCGACGGCGCCCGAGGGATCGAGCGACACCACTCCTGTGGGAATGTTCTCGAGGATCGCTTCCATCATTTGGCGGCGGCGCTCGCGCTCTTCAACGGCCTCCTCGAGGCTGTGCGTAAAGTCGTTGATCTGCCGGCGACCTTCATCCAACTGCTCGGCCATGCGATTGAACGAACGCACCAGCGTGCCTAGCTCGTCCTGCGCGGGCACGTCAATGCGATGGTCGAAATGGCCGCGGGATAGTTCGCGTGTTGCTTCCGCAAGGGCCTGAATGGGCACGGTAACCTGCTTAGAAAGAAACAGTGCCATCCACGTGGTACTGAAAACGAGCAGAAGCGTAATCAGCGACAAAGCGAGCAGGATTTCGCGCTTGTACCGGCGCAAGTTCTCCTTCTGCTGTTGATAGATCTGCGTTTGCGATTCGATCAGGGTGTATCGAGCCAGGAAATCAGCCGGAATTTTCCGCGCCACCAAAATGGATACTGCGGCGCACCGTGCGCGTCCGGCAAGGTAGGAGCCGCTTTTGCCGGTCCAAATCTCCGCTCCGGTCGGGAGCGTGCTGGATAGCGTTGCGCGATTTTGAACCCGACGGAGAGAAGTGAACTCGTCCGGAAAGACCTTGGTGACCGAGCCGCTAGCTCCCACGCGCCACGCTGCGTCCGCATCGGGAGCTGCGCTGCGCGTGGCATCCACCCAGGCCATGTGCTTTTGTTCGACCAGATTACAGACAGCGGCGGCCTGCGCCGACAACCTCGAATATCCGCGGCTGGACATTTCACTGATCAAAGCGCGGCTCTGTTCGTTGGCAATTTCCAGCGGCCGCGGAAACCAGTTGTTGAGGGTTCGATTGACCAGCGCGTAGCTGAAGAAAAACAGGAACACAACCGGCAGAAGCGACACGCCCATAGCGCCGAGGACCATTTTTGTCTTAAAACGCGAGCCGATCCGTCCAGCGCGCCGCTCGGCTAAAGTGCGAAGAAGCGTGCGAGTCAGAATCAAACCAAAAACCAGCAGTGCGATAACAATGAAAGTCGCTAGCGCGAAAAAAACTGCGTATTGCGCGCCCTGCTCCGGCCGGAAGGGTGCGTTGAAGGAGCCGAGAGTGATAACCACGGCGGCAAGCAGCACCACCACGACTCCGCCAGCAATCAGCCATCCCCGATTTTTTGCGTGCGGCCGCTCGGTGGTCATCGGCCCTCCTCGCGATAGTGCCCTAGCGGACAGGCGCTACAGAGCGGCGCACGGCGCCGGCAAAATTGCTTGCCAGTATTCACGATCAGGGCATGAAATTCGTTAAATCGCCGCGCATCGCCGGGAAATTGCTGCTCGAATATCCAACGGACGTCTTCATATTTCGCCCGCTCGTCCGCCCATCCATGCCGTGCCAGCAGACGCTTCGCGTAAGCGTCCACCACGAAAACGGCGTGGCCGCCGGCGTAGAGCAAGATCGAATCGGCGGTTTCCGGGCCAATGCCATATACGGTCAGCAGCTTCTCACGCAGGAGCACGGTAGGGGTGGCGAACATTTTTTTCAGCGAGCCACGGTATTGCGCTCGCAGAAATTCGCAGAACGCCTTCAGCTTTCGCGCTTTTTGGCGGAAATAGCCGGACGGCCGGACGAGGCGCTGAAGTTTTTTCAGAGAAACCTTCTCGATTGCAGCGGGGGAAAGTAGCCTCGCGCCGCGCAGATTCGCAATCGCTTTCTCGACGTTGGCCCAGGACGTGTTCTGCGTCAGGATCGCGCCAACAATCACCTCGAAGGGCGTCTTGCTGGGCCACCAGTTCTGGGGGCCAAAATGCGTGAACAGGGCGTTGTAGTACTCGTCGAGAGGCGGACGTCTGTTGGCAAGGCTGACGCGCGGCTGGGTTACGGTGGCATCAAGCGTCGATGGCTGAGGCGCAATTGGCCGCACCCCATCGTTGATGTGGGCTGACGCCGGATCTGTATTCAACCGAGTCGAAGCGACCGCGCTGGTCACTTCGTCACGATAGCGGCGAGGAAACTACAAGTCAAGGCATCCGCGTGGCCTTTCGGCCACATGTTTGTGCCTCGCAAACCGCACTTTAGGAAGAACTGACTCGGCGCGAGGCATGTTTATCTGCTGAGCGGTCTGGGAGTGCGACCGTCAGCCGTTCTTGTGCTCGAATTCGCGCATGAAGCTAACCAGCGCCTCGACCGCCTCGATCGTCACCGCGTTGTAGAGCGACGCACGCATGCCGCCGACCGACCGATGCCCTTTGATGCCGATGAGCCCCGCTGCCTCGGCCTCTTTCACGAATCTTTTCTCCACGGCTTCATCGCCGCCGGCCACGCGGAACACAACGTTCATCCGCGAACGGGAATCTTTTTCGACGGGGCACTTGTAATAGCCGCTGCCATCGAGCGCGTCATAGAGCAGCTTCGCTTTCGCCTCGTTGCGCTCCTCGATACCGGCCAGCCCGCCCTGCGCGTCAACCCAGTCAAACACGAGCCCCATCGCATAGACGCCAAACGTCGGCGGCGTGTTGTAAAGCGACTTGTCTTTAATGAACGTGCGGTATTGCAGGATTTTGGCGATCTTGCCGCTGCCGCGATCGGCCAGGTCGCGCCGGAGGATCGCCACAGTTACGCCGGAGGGCCCCATGTTCTTCTGCGCGCCTGCGAAAATCGTACCAAATCGCTTCACATCCACCGGCTGCGAAAGAATATCGGACGACATGTCCGCCACCAGCGGAACGCTGCCGGTCTCCGGAATCGAGTGCCATTGCGTGCCCTCGATCGTGTTGTTGGTACAGAGATGGACGTACGACGCATTCGCATCAAACGAAATCTCGCTGCCCCTCGGCAAACGCGCAAATTTGTGCGCCTCGCCGCTAGCCGCCACGCGGCATTCCGCCACTTTCTTCAGTTCCTCGATGGCTTTGGCGGTCCACGCGCCAGTGTGTAACACGTCCACCGGCTTGCCAGCCACATACAAGTTCATCGGAACCATGGCGAATTGCAGGCTCGCGCCGCCTTGTAGAAAGGCCACCGCGTAATCGGCTGGGATGGCCAGCAATCGACGCAGCGACTGTTCAGCTTTGTCGTTAATCGCTTCGAATGCCGCCGAGCGATGGCTCATCTCCATCACAGACATACCAGTGCCGCCGTAGTTCAACATTTCTTCGCGCATTTTCTCAAGCACCGGCAGCGGCATCGCGGCCGGTCCAGCGTTGAAGTTATGTGCTCGCTTGGTCATCTTGCTGACAACCGTTGTCGAACTCACAGTCGCAGTTCTCCGTTTCAAATAATGTACCGCGTCAGCCACGTGGAAGTAACAGGCGCGAAACGTCAGCATAACAGAAGCCGCTGCGGCTTGTGAACGCGTGATATTGCTCCATCGCGTCTTTTTCAATCCATTTTGTCTCGAACGGCACGGCGCGTGACCCTTGTGAATTTCCGGCTCCTCTCGTAAATTGCTAGTTGCTTCAGAAAGCGACATGCACTTGCCCGCTAAACGAAAATCCGCGCCCAAGCATATTTCGAGGCGCGTACCAACCCACCGCCGAGAGATATCACCAGGCGCGGAAGTCACCGTCACCAAGCGCGACAAGGCGGCAGGCGAGTGGTTTGCCAAACTGGTCGCGCTACAAGCTCGGTTGCGATCGCTGAATGGCTGCCCGTGGGATCGTGAGCAGACTCACGCCTCGCTCCGAAAATATCTGATCGAGGAAGCGTACGAGGTTCTCGACGCGATGGACGCAAGCGATCCTCGGAAATTCGCCTCCGAGCTGGGCGACCTGCTGCTGCAAGTGGTGTTTCACGCAAACATCGCGGCGGCCGACAAACGTTTCGGCATTTCCGACGTGATCGAAGCCGTTTACACGAAGATGGTGCGACGTCATCCGCACGTCTTTGGAGATGTGGTGGCGGAAACTCCCGGGGCCGTACTCAAGAATTGGGAGCAGATCAAAGCCGCCGAGCGCGCTGCCGATAAATCGTCCCAGGGTGGCGCGAACGGAACGAAAGGGAAGGCCAAGCCGGAATCGATTCTGGCCGATGTGCCGCGCTCGCTTCCCGGTGTGTTGGAGGCTTACCAGCTAACGCGCCGCGCTTCGCGCATCGGCTTCGACTGGGAAAATCTCCAAGGCGTCCTCGATAAAATGGAAGAAGAGCAGCGCGAATTGATCGAGACGCTTCCCGCTGGGGAGGCAACCGCCGAACACACGGACGCTCGCTCCCACGCCGCGCGTCTGACGCCAGAGGTTGAAGAAGAAGTAGGCGATTTGCTGTTTGCGAGTGTGAACGTCGCTCGCTTCGTCGGTGTCGATCCTGAAATCGCGCTCAAAAAAGCCAATCGCAAATTCCAGCGGCGCTTCCAAGCGATGGAAGCCATGGCCGCGCGCGAAAGGCAACGCCTGGCCGACTTGCCGCGGGAACGTATGGAAGAGTTGTGGAATAAATCGAAAGCAGCGCGGTGACCTAGCTGGCGCATGGCATAAGCATTTGTTATGTCATCGGCAACAAGTAGAAATTGGACTTATGCCGTCCAGCG
Source organism: Candidatus Acidiferrales bacterium (assembly GCA_050747045.1). Lineage (GTDB taxonomy): Bacteria > Acidobacteriota > Terriglobia > Acidiferrales > UBA7541 > Palsa-295. The sequence goes on from JBOGNC010000114.1 coordinate 9,244, forward strand.
GCGCCTAATGCATGCGGGAGGCAGTTCGTTCCGTGACGACATCATCTGACGTCAACCTGTGGTCCACCGCCGAACACGCCCTCGAATATTTGCGCCGCGCGGACGCGATTCCGCATCGGGTGGAGGGCGAAGCGACCTTGCTCGAACTTCTCCCTGAAAAGCCGCACCGTATCCTCGATATCGGCAGTGGAGCCGGGCGCTTGCTGGCGCTGGTGAAGGCAGCCCGCCCCGGCGCGCAGTTTGTCGCGCTCGACTTCTCGGCAACCATGCTCGACGAATTGCATCGGCTTTTCGGCGCCGACCCGAGCGTACAAATCGTCGCGCACGATTTCGATCAGCCGCTTCCGGAACTCGGGCGGTTCGACGCGATAGTCTCCAGCTTCGCGATTCATCACGTGCACCATGAACGGAAGCGCGCTCTTTACAGCGAGGCGTTTTGCGCCCTCGATCCAGGAGGGCTCTTCGCCAATCTTGAGCACGTGGATTCGCCCTCGCGCCCGCTCCACGCTGCGTTCCTAAAAGCGATCGGCTGGGAAGACGAAGATCCCTCAAACAAGCTCATCGATCTTGAGACACAGATGCGCTGGCTTCGCGAGATTGGTTTCGTGGATGTCGATTGCCTTTGGAAGTGGCGCGAACTCGCGCTCTTCGGCGGCGTAAGACCCGCTGCCCGCGACCATTCCACCGGCGGCGCGCCTGCATGACCAGTCCGGCTGTTCCGCAAACGATACAGGTCCGTCATTGTTCGGAGCTTCAACATTTTGACGCGTGTGTTCGCGTACAGGAGCGTATCTGGGGGCGTGGCCTGGCCGTGCCGTCAACGATGATCGTTGCGGTGCACCACGCCGGCGGACAAGTACTTGGCGCATTCGACGGCGCGGATATGATCGGCTTCGCTCTCGCCTTTCTGGGAATGGGCAGTTTGCCCGCGCGTTCCGGCTCGGCACAGCGCATCGATTCGCCATTTCTTCATTCGCACATCGCTGCTGTGTTGCCAGAGTATCGCGATCGCGGCGTGGGGCGCAGCCTGAAGCTTTTTCAACGAGAAGACGCGCTGCAACGTGGTATCGGCCTGATCGAATGGACATTCGATCCGCTCGAATTGAAAAACGCGCATTTTAATCTGGTGCGTCTCGGCGCCGTAGCACGCCGAATCATTCCCAACTGTTACGGAATCACCGCCAGCGCTTTGCACGCTGAAATGCCCACCGATCGCCTGGTCGCTGAATGGTGGCTCGCGTCCGATCGGGTGAAAAACATTATCGAGGGGCGCCCGGCCGCGGTGACCGAAAGCACCACACGCGTTTCGATTCCCGCTGATATTTCGGAGCGCAAATCGGCCGATCGCGACACTGCGTTACGCATCCAATCTGCGGCTCGGGCGCAGTTCGAAAAGTGGTTTTCGCAGGGCTATGCGGCCACCAGCGTCGAAAAGCGTGGCGAGGTGGTGGATTACATCCTCGAGCCGGCCGACGCGATTGGCGGCCTGCGTCTTCCTCCGAGCTTCGGAAGCGAGCGGTCGAAATGAAGGGAATCAAATGAAACTTCGCCAAATCACTCTGCGCGAAATTCATCTGCGCTTGCTGGCTCCGTTCGAGACCAGCTTCGGCAAGTCCGATCTTCGCCGCATTCTTCTGCTCGAAGCCGATGTGGACGGCACGATCGGGTGGGGCGAATCCACCGCCGGCGAGAATCCGTTTTATTCGTACGAAACCGTCGAGACCGCATGGCATATCCTGCGAGACCACGCCTGGCCGATGATGAAGGGCAGGGAATTCGCCTCCGCGGCGGACGTGTGGGACATACTCGCACCCATTCGCGGCCACAATATGGCCAAGGCCGCGCTGGAAACCGCAGTTTGGGACGGCGAAGCCAAGCACAAAAATCTTCCGCTCGCAAAATTGCTCGGCGGCACTCGCGCCGAGATCCCTTGCGGCGTATCGATCGGCATTCAGCCGAGCACCGCTGCACTCCTCGAAAAAGTCCAAAAGGAATTAGCGGCCGGCTATCAGCGTATCAAAATCAAGATCAAGCCGGGCCTCGATATCGAGCCGGTCCGCGCTTTGCGCCAGAAATTTCCTCGGATTCGCCTAATGGTGGACGCCAATTCCGCCTATCGCCCGGAGGATGCGCCGCTTCTAAAGCAGCTTGACGCCTTCTACCTGATCATGATCGAGCAACCTCTGGGCTGGGACGACATATATTCTCACGCGGCTCTGCAGCGACAGCTCGATACGGCGATCTGCCTTGACGAATGCATTCACGATGTCGACAATGCCCGCGCGGCCATCGAACTCGGCGCGTGTCGCATTATCAATATGAAGCTGGGCCGAGTCGGCGGCCACACTCCCGCGCGGCGCATCCACGATCTTTGCGAATCGAAATCCGTTCCCGTGTGGTGCGGAGGCATGCTCGAATCCGGCATCGGCCGCGCCCACAATATCGCCATGTCATCGCTCTCTAATTTTTCGTTGCCGGGCGATGTGTCCGCCAGTCGCCGCTATTGGGATGAAGACATCATCGAGCCCGAAGTGGAAGTTTCGCCGCAGGGCTATATCCGCCTGCCCACCGCGCCAGGAATCGGCTACACACCGCGCGTCGAGCGGATCGAATCGCTTGCCCGTCGCCGCGAGGTCCTTCAATAGAAAGGCGTCTGGAAAGAATGGAAAGTTGACCTTCCCTCAGCCGGCAACGAGTTCCGACGAAACGGACGCAGCCCCGCGCCGCCCAAGCCCTTTCATGCTGGCGGTGGCGCTGGTGACGATGCTACTCATCTGGTCCTGCAATTACATCGTCGGCAAAATCACTCTCCGGCACATCGACCCGTTCACCTTGGTCTCCTTCCGCTTTCCCGTCGCGGCCGTGGTCGCTCTGTCGGTGTATTTCTCGCGAAGCAATCGTGCGCGCTTGCGCCCGCGCGACCTCTGGACGTTCATCTACCTCGGTTTTTTTGGCATCCTGATCAATCAGGGCTGTTTCACCATAGGACTGAACTTCACCACATCCGAGCATTCCGCGATTATCGTGTCGCTCGCGCCATTGGTCGTGCTCTTCTGCGCCTGGATGCTGAAGCTCGAAAGCCTGACGGCGGGCAAAGCCTTCGGAATGTTGATCTCGATTGCTGGCGCTCTCTTATTGGAAATCCACCACGGAGCGTCCGGACGAGCGCCAACGTTGCTAGGTGACGCCATCACGCTCTGTGGCGTCATGGGGTTTGCTACCTACACGGTTCTCGGCAAGCGAGTAGCCGCCGACTACGACGCAATTTCCATGACCGCGTTCAACATCGCCGTCGCAACGATTCTGATCTCGCCGCTAACGGTCCGCCAGGCGCTTCGGCTCGATTGGGGCAGTGTGGGATGGGCTGGCTGGACGGGCATGTTGTATATGGCCATCCTCAGTTCCACGGCTGCTTACATGATGTTCTACTGGATTTTGCGCTATATGGACGCATCGCGCGTGGTGGTGCTGAACTACTGCCAGCCGGTAATCGTGGTGTTACTGTCTATCCCAATCCTAGGCGAGCATCCTACTCGAAGTTTCGTTGTTGGCAGTGCGTTGGTCCTCCTCGGCGTGTATATGGCAGAGCATGTCGCCCGGCGCACACGCGCGATCAATCGGAATTAGTTAGAAGCTGTTTCAAAACTGTGTACAACGGATTGAATTGATGATTCTTAAGTTGCCGAAAATGGGAGATAACAGCGGGCGGCAGCGCCGAGGGAGGACCGATGGCGCGATACGGTCGACTGCTGACC
>JBOGNC010000115.1:0-12804 GCA_050747045.1 Candidatus Acidiferrales bacterium
ACGTTGTGCTGGTTGATCTGGGCGATGGAACTAAAGCGGCGTCCGCTGTAATCGCCATTGAATGTGGGCCAGTCGCTGGTGGGTGGGTTTTGCAAAATGGAAATGTTCTCCAGACCCTGCGCTCGCATGGTCGGCGTGACAGCAAAGGCAAGCGCAAGCAAAATCGCGGGAACCACGGTTAGCCGCTTCACTTTAGGGTCTCCAAGTACGTAAACATGTTATGCATGTCGGTGTTGTTCCATTTGGGAATCATGTCGATGTGCGCCTGCACGGGATTGTGAATCACGATTGTCTTGATGTCCCGGCGCGGCCAGGTGTGGGTCCAACCGTCCGTGCCGAGAATGCTGACGTAAAATTCGCCATTTTGTTCGACCCGGCCCGAGAAGTGCTCGCCGGAATCCAGCGTGATTTCGGCGGTAATTGTGGTGCCGGGATTCAGTGCCGACTGGAACACGAGCGTACCGGCCGGATTGATGAATAGCTGTTCGAGAGTCGTCGGATCGTATTTCGCGGCGATGCCCGCGAGATCCCCGGTAGGCGAATGGCACTCGGAGCAATGCCCCGCGCCATTGAAAAAGGCCTTGCCAGCCTCTACGCTGCCTGTGGCAAGTTGCGAAGGAGGAATGTCATTGGGATACCCGCCCGGCATGCGCGTGTGCAGATCGAAAATGGTGATCTCCGAATGAATGTACGCCACTAGATCGGCAACTTGGGATTGGCTGAGAGCAAAGGGCGGCATTCCCTTGTCCGGGCGGCCCTGAGTAACGACTGGGCCGATCAGGTCGCCATTTTTGTCGCGGCGCGTCAGAACGGAGCGAATAAGGTCAGGCCCGCGGCCGCCGGTCAAAGTCGCACCGTGGCACACAGCGCAATTTTGCTGAAAGGTCGTCTTACCGCGCTGCTCGGCAGCATGCTGCGCGGCAAGCTGTTCGGGAGTTAGCCTGGGAGGACGCGGCGGGTATTGGGCGCTGGCCAAGAGTACGAAAGAAAAAATTCCTGCTGCTAAGAACGGAAGCTTCTTTAGCACGGTTCCCCCTGAAATCCTCGACATCAATGCGCTGAGGATTCCGAGCCGCGTCCCCACCGGCGCGGGTTTACGAATACGCAACTTTGTCTTTTACCACGATTCGGGACGACCAGCTCCGGAAAGTTAAACAAAGCTCTTGGGCGGTATGTCTGCGAATCTCGCGAACTTGCTACCGGCCGGACTTGGTCAAAGTTGCGCCGGTGATTTTCACCGTTTGGTTAGCGTGGTTGGTGCCAGGATAGCTGAAGAGCAGATCGTAGCCGGGCGAGCCACCTGCAATGATGACGTGAAAATCATCCGGACTTTGGACTACGGGGATGCGGCCGCCCGGTTTCAAGTTATCGAGAAAAATTGCCGCGCGTTCAGGTCGAATTCGTCCGTCTGCTACGCACGCGCGGATAAAGTCCTCTTCCGTGCCCTGCCCGAAAAAGACGTCTTTCGCGAGGGTTTCATAGGGCATGCGAGTTTGTTCGTAGAGATATTCCTGTAAACTTTTTCGCGCGTAGCCAGCCTTGGACAAATCGGCCGCGCAATCGGGGATGAGCACCAGAATATGCGTCTGCGCGTGCGGCCAACGCACTCCGCCGCTTCGGATTCGCTCCACGATCTGGTCGATCACGCCCTGGCCGGTCCACGGAGACACGGCGCCGCCGCCGAAAATAACAGGATTGAAGGAAGTCGCCACGGTCACGGTGCTGTCACCCGGCCTGAATCCGCGGCTCGCGCTGTAAGGCTCCCACGGACTTCGAGCGGTGTCCTCAGCAAATGTATAAAACGTGTACGCCTCAAGACGTCCGGTAAGCGCCATGTCGTTTACTTGCGGCCAAGTTTGACCGATATTCAAGAGCGCAAGCCGCAACGCGCGGCCAACGGTGCTGTTCGCGCGCCAGCCATGGCCCAACATGCCGATGCCGGAATTGAAATTCAATTCCTGGGCGATAGGTCCATCAATCATCACCACGGGCGTGAACGAACCGGTGGATGCCTGCACGTGTGTAAGGTCGTACGCCTTATTCGTAAACCCTTCCATGGCCGCCAGAATTACCGGGAAGTATTCCGGCCTTGCTCCGGCCATTACGGCGTTAATGGCGATTTTTTCCACGGTCGCCGTGCCGTTTTTCGGCGCCACTTGCCCAATCACCTCTTGCGGCGCGCGTGTGGTGCCCGCCAGCATGGACTTCACTAGTTCGGACATGGGTGGCACGATCGGCAATCCATCGGCCCAGCGATTCTCCAAAAAAAGCTGATTTAGGTTTTCCTGCGCGTCCAGAAAGTCTTTGCCAGCGATTTTGATATTGGCATCTTCGCGCTTTTTTTGCAGCGGCGCGGGATGCGCTTCTCCGTTCGCTAGCGGACGAACCAGCGCGTCCACGATTTCCGCCAATTTCGCAGCAACGATGGGCTGCAGCTCGTCCTTGCTGGCGCGTGCGCGGTAGTAGGTATCCGACGAGAGCCCGACGGTGCGGAGCCCCGGCATACCGCGGTCGGCCGCGGCGGATTGTGCATCGTGCAGAAATTCCACGGTGGCCATATAAACGCCAGGCATTCCTGATTTTTCGATCTCTATTGAGTCGTGGGAACCCCACCACGTGCAGCTCCCTCAATCACCAACACCAAAGACGAAGAGATCGCCTTGCGGCTTCACGGTGGGATACCAGTTCGGCACGTTGGTGATCGTCTGCGCAGCAGGCTTGGGATGCATCACGATGGTGGCGGTGGGGTATTTCTGCTTCAGCATTTCGCCGAGCACTTCGAGGAAATTGCCGGCGCCGAACTTGCCGTTGTCCACCAAAACGATCTTTTTCCCGGCGAGATCGGGCACACGCGCGTTGATACCAACCGTCGGCGGAGGAGGAATCTCGCCGCGCGGGTTCAACACCTCAAGCGTCAGGTGAGCTTCCGCGCCACCAACTATGGATAGACTCGCATTCGCCATATCAGCGGAACTTTACACCCGTTCGCTTTGACATGTACAGGACATTGTTGTGATAACAACAATCTGGACCAGAGCGTACGGGCCGGGTTCAGAGTGTCAGACTAACAGAGCTGAGGGCGAGGTTTACGTAACCTCGAACCACGGGCAACCTCGCGCACGAGACGCGCGTCGCCCTGCTAGCGAAGCGACTCAGTCCACCCGGAAGTGTCGCCGAACGGCAGTCCTGTCATCACCGCGATGATGGTCTGAATTTTCCCGTCCCTAATTTTGAAAATCTCGGCTACTTCTTCGCTGAAGGGGCGTAGAGCGGCGCGGGATTCCCTCACTTTGCCCACCCCGGGAACGTTGACGTATTCAACGGTGCCCGGGGTATTGAACATGAAAATGCCCATTACCACTCCATGCGCGCGATCGACCACCGTGTAGCGGCGCGGCGATATGGGCGTAATGTACTCGAATAGGTGCGTATCCAATTGCTTAGAGCAACTCAGCGGGCCATTTTTCGCGGCGGCGCCGAAAGATGATGGGCAGGTCTGCGTTCCGTTTTCCACGCGAATCACATCCGGCGCAAACGGAACAATGCTCCCGTTGCTCTTTTCGATCCCGTCGAAATAAAGATCGGTCTGCGCAATCAAATCTTGTTTCGATTCGCGCTCGGCTTCGGGAACTTCCTCGAACAATGGCGCGAGCTTGGACGTCACTTTCGGATTGGTCAGGCCGTCGGGTTGCGTGAAGCCGGTCGGCGTCTCCTTGCGCGTGTCGAGCACCTCGATCTGGCTGACTTTGCCATTCACCACGCGCAGCCGTGCGGACAGCAATCCCGGCATCCCCGCTTCGAAGGTTTCCCCGACGAAACCGGCCTCGCCATCTTCGGGATCGTCAATATAGAGTTTGTAGCTGCCCCAGCCGGTTAGCGTCCCCCACAAGCCGTCGCCGATCTTGAGCACCTGTCCATTTTCGGTATAGCGGACCTGGCTTGCCATCGGCAGTAGCGAAGGATCATGCGCGATCAGCGCCGCGCGGAAGCGGTCCATCATCTCGTCCAAGCAATGCCGGTCGCACTTCGACGCGGCATCCGCTTCCAGCTGTAGCGGTTTCGGCGCGGCCGGCGGAAAACCTTCCGGGCCCCAACCGGAGCGGAGTCCGTAGGGCTCCTCGGTGAGGACTGCTTGAATCTGATGAATTTTGCCGCCTTCGATTTTGAACAGCTCTCCGATTTCAAACGTAAACGGATGGCGAAGCGTGGCGGGAAATGTCTCCCCGTTGGTCAGCGTGATTGTTTTCAGCGTGCCGGCATGATTGAAAAACGCGAAGGCAAAGGCGAGCCCGCGCTCCGGATCGACGATCACGAAGCGGCGATCGCTGATTTTGCTGACCACCTTGAAATAGCCGGTCTTGAATTGCGCCAGGCAGCCGAGCTTCATGATCGCCAATCCGGGGTTGTAGACCTGCGACTGGGCGGCCTGAGGGTTGTTGGTCGTCTGCGTCGCGTTTTCGATGCGATTGCAATCCGGTGCAAACGGGTAATCGCCCTTGCCGGTATTCTGCTGCAAGCCGGAAAAGTACATGTTGGCGACCTTCACCAGGTCGGCGCGACTTTCGCGCTGGGCGGCCGGGACATCGTCGGTAAAAAGAGGATTCGGCTGCATGGTGTCCAGCTTTTTGGCGGCATCTTCATCGCGCACCACGAAATCCTCGACCTCCGCGATTTGCCCGCCGCTCACTTTCAGGCGCAGGCAGAGAATTACCGGATAGCCCCATTCCTTCATTGTGCCGATGTATCCGGCTTCGCCGCGCGCTACGTCGTCGAAGTGCAGCTTGAAATTGCCGATTGCATTGAAGGTGCCCCACGTGCCTTGGCCGATTTTCAGTACCGCGGTATTTTCGGTGAACTTCACGTCCGGGGCGAACGCAACGTCTGAGGGCTTGTGCGCGACTACCGCCGCGAGATAGTTGTTCACGAAACCATCGAGGCACGCGCGCCCGCAAACTTTACCTGGCGAGCTTTCTGCCTTAGCGATGGCGCTCGCTGCAAGGCAAGGCACAGCCGCAATGCCCGCGAATACTGCGATCAGCATCGCGCCTACGATCAAGTTGAGGCTCAGAAATTTTCGTGTCATTCGTTCGCTCCCCGGAAATTAATTCCCTGTTGCGCACTGATGTGTGCTGCGCTTCAGTGCAGCTATTCGAAACGACTTCGCAATCTCAATCGCTCACGGTAGGCTAAAGGCAAAATTAGCGGTCCCTGCGGTGACGAAGACGTGCTGCTTTCCGCCCGCTTCATACGTCACCGTCTGTTCGTCAGGGTAAGCCAAGGCTTCCGTAGGAGCGCGGATACGCCAAAATTCCCCACGGAGTCTGAAATCCGGTGAGGACTTTCAGCGTCTGGTACGTATTCGCGTCGATCACGTACACGTTGTCCGATCGCCCGCATGCCATCAGTAGTTTGGAATTATCGGGCGTGAACGTAAAATGCCAGCAGCGTTTGCCGATGGGCGTTTCGCCGAGCTGCTTCAAGCTGTCGGCATCGAACACCTGCAACTTTTGCGCGGCTGCGGCCGAGACGAATATTCGTTTGCCGGTGTGGTCAAAGGCCACGCCATACGGCTTGGCGTCGGTCTGAATCGAGCGCACCACCTTGAAATTCGGGTCCAACATTACTAGCGTCCCGGAACCTTCCATTGTGACCGCGTAGCCGGTGCCCAGCGGTGAACGCTTCACTCCGCGCGGACGGCGGCCGATTTTCGAGAGGTCGATCTCTTCAATCAGCTTGCCCGTCTCGGTGTCGTAAATTCCCAGCGAATTTTGATCCTCATTTGCGACGATGAGCTTCGATCCATCCGCCGAAAACTCCAGCCCTTCGGTGGAAAGACCGGCCATGAAGTCTTTTTTAAGCGCCCAGTCGCTGGTATTGAACGATACGATCTGCGAAGGGGGACCCTTTTCTTCCTGTTCCACCTCACCAGGCGTCGGCGGTCCGCCTGAAGAACCCGGCTCGTAAGACGTAAACATCGCCGTTCCGCTCGGATTGACCTTCACGAATTCGGGATTGTCACCCACGTGGACGCGCTTGACGAGTGTCATGCGCGCGCCGCGCGTATCGAATACCGTGGCGTCCGATGTGTCTTTATTCGCCGTGAACAAGTATTTTCCATCGAAGGTCAAGCCTAGCCCGCGAGGCGCCACGTCGGCCGGATGAATGCGCTTCACCACGTCCATTGTTGATAGATCGATGATCGCGATGCCGTCGTCCTCTTCCGTCACGTAGGCCACATTCGAGGGAATTTTGTTCATCTCCACTTGCCAAGCGGCGATCGCTCCTGCGGCCAAAATCAGGATTAGAATGAGAATTTTCCAGCGCAGTTTCATCAAGACGCCTTTCAATCGGAATCAGATTTACGCACGAGCCGCGCAAGTGCCCGCGCGAACTCGGGCCGGAAGCGCGCAACAGGTTACCTCAATTTTGGAAATGTTCGTCCTCCAAGTTGAAGAGGAAAAGATTCGGCAGGTTGAACCCTACAGATCTAATTTGAAACGCCCGCGAGATACGCGCGCAATTCGGTCAAGCTATCCAGCAGCAAGTCCGGCGCATGCGCGCGAAAACCATCCGGCCCCAGACCGTAGCTCACGCCGCAGCTCCACATCCCGGCGTTTCGGGCCGTACGCACATCCACTTCCGAATCTCCCACCAGCATCGCTTCTGTCGGTATCGCCTGAAATTCCTGCAGCACCACGCGCGCGCCTTCGGGATCCGGCTTTTTCGTGGCAAAACTGTTTCCGCCGTACACCACGCGAAAATATTGCGCCAGATCTAAACCTTCGAGAATCGCCTGGCTGAACTTCACCGGCTTATTCGTCAGCACCGCCAGAGGGCGGTCCTTCAGCATTTCCAAACCCTCGCGTACACCGGGATACGCGAGGGTATTGTCTAGCATGTGTTCGCGATAGTAGCTGAGAAAAAATTCGAGGCCGCGCCGCGATTCCTCTTCCGAGGCGCCCTGTCCAAGCGCACGCTGCACCAGAACAGCCGCGCCGCTGCCAACCAGCTTGTAAATGGCTTCGTGAGACAGTTCCGGCCGGCCCATGTGCAGCAGAGTCGCGTTGACCGAAAGCACCAGGTCAAGCCGCGAATCAATCAGGGTCCCGTCGAGATCAAACATCACCACGCGCACCCCTGCATACTTGCCGTTGCGTTTCCCCGCCTGATGATGATCGCACTGTCCGCTCAATTCGATCGTCCCCTATGCGTGAACCCTTCATTCTATGCGGTGCGATCCGTTGTGTCATCAACCCAGCGCGCCGTTGCATCCCGCGATTCCCGTTGCATGGACGAGGAAGTTGGGAGTATGCTCTCGCCGCAACATTCAATCGTCGCAGTTCCGATTCACCACTTACTGCGGCTCAGCCGCAACCATCCATGGCACGACAATCCGACTTCCGCAGCGAAGGGAGACTTTCATGAAGCGATGGGGTTTCGGTCCCATTTTCCTGGTGCTTCTCTGTTCCGTCTCGGCCGGTTCGGCCTCGGCCAGCACGCTTTGCGTGAATGCGGCCGGGCATTTCGGCTGTTACAAGACGATTTCAGCGGCCGTCGCCGCTGCCTCGCCCAACGACTTGATCCAGGTAACGCCGGGCGTTTACAAAGAGGACGTCGTGATCGGCGAGCCGCTCACTTTAGTGGCCGCGATTCCGGCAACTGCGATTGTGGACGCGACCGGCCTATCGAACGGCTTCTATATCGACGGTTTCGACCATCATGGACTAAACGCCGTGACCGTTTCCGGATTTGTGGTTAAGAACGCGACAAACGAAGGCATCCTGATCAGCAATGCCTCCATGGTGACGGTGTCCGGCAACTATCTTACCGGCAACGACGTGGGCCTGGGCTCCGGATGTCCGGGTATACAACCATTCGAACTGGACGAAGCCTTTGATTGCGGCGAAGGAATCCATCTCTCCGCCGTCGATCATTCCACGATCGCCAACAATCGCGTTGAGGGTAATGCCGGCGGAATCTTGATCAGCGACGATTCCGGTCCCACGTTCAATAACGTGATCGAAGGGAATTCGGTTATCGGAAATCCTTTTGATTGCGGCATCACGCTCGCGTCGCATCCGTCCTCGGCATACACCGCCGGAATCACCCACAATACGATTTCCGGCAACATCTCGGACCATAACGGGTACCAGGAACCGGGTGCTGGAGCGGGCGTGGGAATCTTTTCCGCGGGACCCGGCGGCGAGGTCTCCGGCAATGTGATCATCGGGAACACGCTCACGCGCAATGGACTGCCGGGTGTGGCGTTCCATAGCCACGATCCCTTTGACAACCTCAACGACAACGTGATCGCCGGCAACAAGATATGGGGCAACGGCGCGGACACTGCGGATGCGCTCACGCCCGGCACCACGGGTATCAACGTCTTCGGCGCCTCGCCCATCACCGGCACGATCGTCACGGAAAACGTGATCACGGGCCAGGACGACGACATCGTGGTGAAAACCACCGGGCACGTGGAAGCGCACTACAATCAGCTCCTCGGGCGGAAAACGGGATTGGCGAACGTAAACGCCAACGGCAGCGGATTCGGCACGGTGAACGCTACGCTTAATTGGTGGGGATGCCCTGCCGGGCCCGGGGCGCCGCACTGCTCCGCCGTGAGCGGCCCGGACATCGTTGTCTCCCCGGTGCTTTTCGTTCCCTTTTAGTCAAACCTCAAATTGCGGTTAATGAGGGATGATCGGTGCTGGCGACCCGAAACGGGCTCGGCCGCAGGTCGTAGGACAGCCCGGCAACCCCGCCCAGAAAAAAGCGATTGTGGACGCCATACGGTGGCCGTCCGTAGCCTTCCAGTGGATTGCTGGGACGTGTGCGAAAATCGGTAACAGTTGAGGTGTCGCTGTCCGCATGTGGCAGAGCGTTCTGGCTAAAGAGCGTTGACCTCGTGCCGGCGCGCAGCGTCGGCGTCGTCGGCACAGAGCGAGGCTTTCGCGATAGATTCCTCCTGCGTAGCTGGACAGCGGTTGATCCCCAGGCCAGACTTTAGGTTTGTATCTCCGGTTTCACTTGTTTCGCAAAACTTTCGATCAGAGTTTTCAGTTTCGCGAGGCCCTCAGGGCTGATTCCAACGAATTCCAAGCCCGCCCAGCTCTTCGGATCCGTCTTCACACTTCGCACTTGAGCGATCAGGCGCAGTTCCAGCGCCTCGACGCTCAATACCATCGCCAGACGCGCGCCAACCTCCAGTATCGAAGCCGTCTCCACGTAACACCCGCCTTCGCTCAAATTGTGGATCGCGCCGTAGACAGTCTCGCGTGGCGCAGGCGGCAGGCGTAACAGTTCCGCCCGTCCGCGGCATGGGAATCTTTCACTGCTGCGCCGGTCGGCGGCGGGTGTTCCGATAGTTTTTGTTCCGGGTTGCTGCTCGGTTTTCGCGTCCATTCTGGGCGCACCTCAGGCTGAACTTCATTCTTAGAAACAATCGGCAACTGCACGTCCGCTCCTTACCGCTTTGCTACGGACCGGATTCCGCCAGCGCACGCGAAGCCTTTGCACCTCAGCTAGATAACGGTCTGCCCCGTTTACCATCACGAAAACTTGCCCTCTGCCCCGCCGGTGCACGCCATGCTGAGCAGGTAGTATTAGCCTAGCTCCTCCGCCGTCGTTTGGGAGACGCACTTGAGCCGAGTTTGGGAAGACCTTAGACAAGCAGAACGCCAGCGCGCGAACATGGGAGCTTCTTCACCGAATGCTGGGAGATCGCCCGCTCGCCAAGATCGCCGCGAGAAGCTCCGGCCTTCGCACAACGTTCCCCTGCTGATTTACGGTTCGGACATCGAAAAGCAGCCGTTCCACGAAGAAGCGATCACCATCGACGCGAATGAGGGCGGTTGTTTAATCCTTCTGGAATCGTCCGTTTCGCGCGGCCAGCGGCTGTTTCTCACCAACACGCTGAATCAAGCGGAACAGGAGTGCCGCGTGATCCATGTTGGCCGGCGCTCGCGCGGCAGGGCGCGCATCGGCGTGGCGTTTGCCCACCCCGCTCCTCACTTCTGGCGGCCCGCATAGCGACCAAATTGCATTCCGCGAATTAGCCAGCGTAGCTTTTGTAAGACACCTTACCCGTGATCGCCAGGACCGGAATGTTGTCTACTTCACGTTCCAGATTCGGATGAGGCGCATCGCGGCGCCAACTTCCGCCCACGATGTGTGCTCCACCAAAGGGCGACCATACTCGATACGTCAAAAATATTCCGCACGGCCTGAATCCCGATCCCAGAATCGCGCACCGCGAAGGAGTATTTTCTGCATGAGTGTCGATATAGATTTTCGGCGAAGGCCCTTTTCCCCCCGCTTGAGCGATCAGCCGTACCAAAAGCTGCTTATAAATTCCCTGGCGCCGATGGGCCCGGTGCGTATGGCAACCGAAAATCCAGTAGGCTCCGAGCAGATCCGTAGATCGGGGCAGGTGTGGAGGACCGGGGCATCGCGGGGCGCGGCACCAGCCATAGGAAACCCATCTTCCGCCTCGTAATAGGAGGTGACCGGTGTGCCTCGCGTTCAGGTAAGAACGGAACCGGCAGATGCGCTCCGGATCGTCTCGGAATACCGACTCGACTGCTTCGCGAGTGGCAAACCGCCAATCGTCGCCGTCTAGGCCCACCGGAGCGGAAACGTCCGTTCCGGCGCTGGCATACTCGTACACCAGCGTGCGGGTAACGAACTTTAATTTCATGTTTGAACACACTGCGAGGGATGATCAATCTGACGCAGCTTGCAGAAAAATGACCCCTCGATCGTGCGGCTACCCTGGGAATGCATGCCGGGGCTTGCCGTCGAATGCGTCAAGAATCATGTCGCCGTCTTCGCCGTTCGCCAATCCAGAATTGCCCGGCTTTCCAGGTAGGCGTTCTGCTTACCCTGGCTCAGGTAATCGGTCTCCACGGCGCCTCGCAGCGATTTCCCGGTTGGGGACATGCCGAAAGTTTTACGCCAAGTTGACAGTTCGCCTTCCGGACGCGCCGCGTGCGCTGCTACAATGTTTGGCTTGCACAACTCTTAGATCTCTCGCCTCGAGGCTGCCATGGCTGAAATTCAACCTTTTCGTGCTTTTCGCTTCGATCCCACACGCGTGGCGCTGCAGGATGTTCTTACGCAGCCATACGATAAAATCACTCCTTCGATGCAAGAGCGCTACTACGCCGCCAGCCCTTACAATCTTATCGCCGTCGAAAAGGGCCGCTTATCGCCCGATGATTGCCAGGAAAACAACGTGTATACGCGCGCAGCTCGAAAGCTCGGCGAATGGATTTCTGAAAAAGTGGTCGTGCAGGATTCCGATCCTTCGATTTACATCTACTCGCAGGAATTTCTCGTGCCCGGTTCCAAGGCTCGCCGCACCCGTATCGGCTTCATCGCTCTCGCCCGGTTGCGCGATTACGCGGACGGCGTCGTTTTTCGCCACGAGCATACTCTTTCGGCGCCCAAAGCCGATCGTATCGAGCTGCTGCGCCAAATGCGCGCGCAAACTGGCCAATTGTTCATGCTCTACGACGATCCATCCTTAAAGATCGACCGCTTGCTCGAAGAGGCGTCGCGCGCCTCAGCGCCGCTCGAAATGACCGACGAATACGGCGTAGTTCACCGTCTCTGGCCGGTATCCGATCCGGCGTCGATCAACCGCATTCGCGACGCGATGGCCGCTCAGAAGCTGATGATTGCAGACGGCCACCATCGTTACGAAACCGCGCTGCATCTTCGCAATGAGTGCCGCGAGCGAAACGGGAAAATCGATCCGCTCGCCGCGTTCGAATTTGCCATGGCTACGTTCGTAAATACCCACTCCGCCGGGCTGGTAATTCTCCCCACGCACCGCCTGGTCTCCAACCTGGCAAATTTCAATTTCGATCGGTTCCGGAAGGATTTGCAGCCGTACTTCGACTGGTATTCATATCCGTTTGAAAACGACGCCACCCGCGCTGCCGCGCACAAGGAGTTTCTGAAGGATTTGACCGGTCGCCACCACGGCCGCCGCGCGATTGGCGTCTATCCCAGCGCCGCGAATGGCGCTAAAGCATTCTACGTTTTCATGCTGCGGCGCGATGCTGACGTCGAAACCTTGCTACCGGACCAGACCGAAGCGCAGCGCGGCCTGGACGTGGTGCTGTTGCATCGCTTAATTCTAGATAAGGGCCTGGGCATCACCGCCGAAGCGGTCGCCTCCGAGAAGAACATCACATACGAGCGTGAACTCGATTCCGCCATTGCCGCCGTCGATGCCGGCAAAGCGCAAATCGCGTTTCTGCTCAACCCCGTGCGCATCGAGCAGATGTCCGAAATCGCGCTCGGCGGCGACGTGCTTCCGCAAAAGTCCACGGACTTCTACCCTAAGCTTTTAAGTGGAGTCGCAATCTTCCGGTTGGAAGGGCGCGTGGACGCTCCAGCCGCCGAAGCGACCGCAACGCAACGGTAGCCGCGCTCGCGCGTGCACCCGCATCCGCGTACCAACAAAAAACGCGGCCGGGAAGCATCCGGCCGCGCCTCAGTATCGGCTTTTACGGCGCCGCAACGCGCTAATCGCGCGAAACTACTTCATTCGCCCAAAGCTACTTCCCGAAGCTCTGAACGGCAGCAGCTTCGTTCTCATACGTATCGAAAACGGTCATCAGCTTGGTGACCTGCAGTACTTCCTTGAATTTCTGCCCCAGGTTGGCGAGCTTCAGCGTCGCGCCTTGCGAGCGCGCGCTATGGAAAGTCGCAACCAGCGTGCCTAGCCCAGCGCTGTCGATGTAGGTGACGTTGGCAAGGTTCAGCACGATTTTCTTCTTGCCGGCGGCCAGC
>JBOGNC010000116.1:0-12764 GCA_050747045.1 Candidatus Acidiferrales bacterium
CAAGCGCTCCACGGCCATCCGACGGAACTCCTTCCGATATCGTTGACCTCGTCTCCGCGCCACTGGCACCCCCCGTTCCCTGCAAAGTGTGCCATTACCGTTTGTCTCAAAATAGGGGTTCAGTCCACCGGGTTCACCTGTACCTACACCTCTTAAGACCTAAGGTTCCGCTGGAGTCGCGGCGCTCTCGCGTTGAAGCTAATCGACTGAATTTTTCCAGCTGAGGACGAGATTGCGGATATGTTCGTACTCTGGGAGAGCTTTGGGAATCCAGATGTCGCCCAAAATCCAAGCGCCGAAAAAACCGGATTTGGAGATCCGCAGGCCAGGCTCGCAACGGAAGCGGCGCGGTGTTTCGACGACTGCCTGTATCTGATTCTTGGGGACGCGACGCGTGAAAAAAGCGCGGTGCACTGTGATCGAGTCCTCTGACACGATCAGTTCACAGCTGCTTTGCTTTCTAATAAAAAACACCGCGAGCCACGAGAAGACCATGCCGAAATCGGCGGAAGTGAGGACCTCCGTCTCGATATTTGAAGGTTGGGTGGCAGGCGGCCAAGCGTAGCCAATCAATAGACGCAGACTAATGGCAATCGCTATGCCCGCGAACAATATCAGGAGCAGTGGGAGGTTGAAATACCCCGCGTGCTCGGGGGTGATCTCGTAGGTTTCGGCCATGGCGAGGGCTATTATACCCTGAATACATAGAGGGATTGCATACTGTGACGCGGAGCGGCGTGCTGTGCGAGGAGGCGCGGGTGCGATAGGATGGCGGTGGCCGATTTGGAACTGGTGGAAGCGCGGGGTGACTGACGCGGGTCGGGGAGTGTGGCTGCGGTAGACGCAAGCTGCGCGTAGAATCGCGGATGAGGGTGGCGGAACCGGAGAGCGATGAAGGCAAAAGAGATTGTGGCAGTTGGGGCGCTGGTGGTGCTCGCGGCGGTGGCTGCGAATTCGGCGGCACGCCCAGGCAATTCCGCACGAGCGCGACAAGACGCGAAGACGCATGGAGCGCAAGCACCCGATGCGCGGAGCAGCTTGAAGAGCGAGACACGATTAATTACGGTGGACGTGTCGGTGCGAGATTCGCACGGGAATGCGGTGCCCGGGCTGAAGGCGTCTGACTTTCAGATCTTCGATGACGGACGCGGGCCGCAGCAGATCGCGGGGTTTGAGTTCTTGGAGCCGCCAGCGGAAACGGCGGCGAACGTTACCACTGGTCCGCAAGTCGCGCCGACGAAAGCGACTGGAATCGCTCCCAATCCGCTGCCTATTTATTCCAATGAAAACTTCGCGCACCTGGCAGTGCCACCGACGGCGCTGCTGCTCGATCCGGGAAACATTGCGTTCACGGACCAAGTGACGGCACGGCTGGAAGCGCTGAAATTCCTGAATGAATTGCCGGCGCAAACTCCGATCGCGGTTTTTCTGCTGGCGCACGGATTGACGGTGGTGCAGAACTTCACCACCGACCGGGCGGCGCTGCGCACGGCGGTGAACCGGTCGATGATTCCGATGGCAAAGGTGAAGAATCCGGAGAACGATCCGGACAATAAATTCAACACGACGGACGCCGGAGCGCAGGCTACGCAACAGTTCCAGAAACTGGAATACGAAGAACAGACCACGGTGATCGCGGACGAAACGTCCGACGCAATGCGCGCGATTGCCAAGGATCTTTCCGGATATCCGGGGCAGAAGAACGTGGTGTGGATTTCAGAGGCGTTTCCACAATGGATTTTGCCGGGATCGGGATTCGGGCCGCACTCGGTGGAGGCGGGCGACAGCTCGTCACTGGCAAATCCGTTCCGGCAGACGTTTGAAGCGAGCGCGAATTACGGGGACAAACTGCGATCGGACGCGCAGGCGCTTGTGGATGCGCGGGTGACTGTGTATCCGGTGGACGCGCGGGGGCTAGTGGCGCCGGGGCTGTACGACGCGTCGAGCAATCCGCTGGCGAACGACCCGGTGTATGCGTCGAACCCTGGGGCGATCGGACCGGCGATGGGCGCGGAACTAACGCGCGAGACAACCGATTTGACGTTCTCGCAGGCGACGATGCAGCAGATCGCGCAGGATACCGGCGGGCGCGCGTGCGTGAACACGAATGACCTGGCGGGATGCGCGAAGACGGCGATCGAGGATAGTTCGCCGGACTACGAGATTTCGTATTATCCGGCGGGAGTGAAATGGGACGGGAGCTTTCACCGGATCACGCTGAAGACGGACCTGCATGGTGTAAAGATCCACTACCGGCGGGGATATTCGGCCGTCGACACAACGGAGCTGGCGAAAAAGCAGCCGCTGGAGTTTTTCAGGGAAGCGTGCGCTTCGTTGCTGCCGGTCACGTCGATTGGACTGAAGGTAGAGGCGCTGCGAGCAACGAATCCCGGTGAAAGCCGGTATCTGCTGAACATTTCACCGAGCGCGCTGAGCGTGACGCCGGTGGACGGGAAACTGGCGCTGCATCTGCGATTGGGCGTATGCGAATTCGCACCGCGCGGCGGGCGATTTCACATCTACACGCGCGATTACTCGAAAAAGTTTTCTGCGCGAGACGCGGAACAGTGGCAGAAGCAGGATTTGGACAGCGTGATCGACTACAAGCCAAAGACGGCGACGGCGCGGCTGCGGCTGGCGGTGCTGGATACGTCGACTGGGCTGACCGGGAGCGTGGACGTGCCGGCGCACCCGCGCGTGGTCTTCGACATTCGCGGACTGGACGCCGCGCGTGGGACGTCGAATGCCGGAGGGGCGGCAAAAATCTATTCGCGGTTGCAGTTCCATTCCTCGAATGGAGATTCGGGCGGGCTGGACTTGAGCGGCGAGCAGATCGAATATCGCGGGAAATTGGGGATCGCGTTGAGCGCGCCAGCGTTTTTTCAGCAAGTGTACGGAAGCAGGTTCCACTGCGAGGCTGGAAAACTGAAGGGGGATAGCGGCGACGCGGGTGGGGAGCCGAATTACCGTTTCGCGTTCAAGAATTCGGAAGGGCTGATGGCGCTGATCGATCTGGGGGGCGCGCAGCCGGCCTATCGAGGGACTCTGCCAGTGGATGCGAGCGCGAGGGAGTTTTTCGACCGGCTATCGAAGCTTTGCCATTGCGAGCAGCCGTAGAACGAAAGCAAAAGTTGCTGTAGCGGCGCGACAGTCGGCAGCTACGGGTGCCTTTCGGAGGCATTGGCAGACGCGCCAGAGTTGGAGTAGCCGAAATTGATCACCCATTCGCTGGGAACAACGTTGCCGTCGACGCGCGGGGGAGTGAACTTCCAGTCTTTCGCGGCGGCCATTGATAAGCCGGCAAAATAGCGACTTGGGCCGGGCGAATCGGGCTTCGCTTCGACGACGTGACCGCGGGGATCGACATCGACGATCACGCTAACACGAACCGTGCCGGTGACGGTGCTGCTGGCTTTGGCAGGAACACGCGGAACGGCGCGGAGAAAAACGGCTCCCGGAACCACGGCCCCAGAAGCGGAAGAATCGGACGGCGCCACGGCGGCAGGAGTTGTGGGCGCGGCGGGCGCGGCGCTGGTGACAATCAGCGCGACGCTGGGATTATCGGAATGGGAGCGATGGGCAGCAGATACAAGACTTTTTCCAGATTTTGAAATCGACGATTCGCTCTTTGACTTGAGCAAAGCGGCGCTGTTTGTGGCGAGCTGGCGGGACCGCGGCGCGGCTGGAGCTGGGCCGAGCGACACATGCGCGGGCGCGGTTTGCTGGGACATTCCGGCCGATGCGGCGATGGGCGCCGACGCGGTGACGGTTGTGTCGGAACTGCTTCCTGATATTACGATGCCGAGGATGAACGCAGCGACTGCGGCGGCCACTCCTGCCAGTGCAAGCCGGTACTTCTTTTCCATCCGAAAACGGCGGCGAAGCGGCGCGGCCGCATCGGGTTTGGAGAAAGCCGATGCCGCCGGCGCCACGAGAACATTCGCGGACTCGGTCTCAGCTGCCGGAGCGATCGGCGAAGCTGGAGGTTCGGCGGTGGCGCCATGTCCGAGAGCGGATTGAAGGTGCCAGATGGACCAGCGGCGCTGAGGAACTGCATTCAAGCAGTGGCGCGCCAAATCGAGAAACGGAGCGGGCAATTCCAGCGGGACGGAGACGGAGTTCCGCGCTTCGGGGAGGCGCTCCGGCAGCCGTCCGGCAAGGCATTGAACTAAGGTAACGCCGAGCGACCAGACGTCACTGGCCACAGATAGGCTGCTCTCAGGAGCAGCGTAAGGATCATGGGTGGCGCGATGAGCGGCGGCTTCGCCGATTCTGGCAATGGAGTCACTCGAAAGCTTTACCTGGTCGCCGATCGCCAGAATATTCGATGGCTGCAAATGCCCGTGAACGAAACCCTTTCCGTGCAGATAGGAAAGCGCATCGAGGGCCGGGCCGAGCATGGCGTCCACTTCGCCAGCCGACAGAGAGCGGGCCGGAAGGATTTCGGCGAGATTTTCTTCCGCCAATTCCATGACGACGTACAACATCGGGCGGCCTTGGAAATCGCAACGGCCCATATCGAAAATGCGAAGCAGAGCAGGATGCGAGAAACGCGCGGCGAGGCGCCAGCGCGTCAATTGGGCGCCGGAAGTTGCGGCGGGCGCGGGAATGAGCTTGATGGCAGCGTGGCCGCCGGGAGCCTCCTGGCAGTCTGTGCGATAGACGGAGCTATGCTGCGTGGTTCCCAGGAGTTCCGCAAGAGGATAGCGGCCCTCGATGCTTTGGCCCTCCAAGTCCCTTTGAACTTCGATCATGACGATCCCCCGCTGCCCTATCGAATCAAGACGGTGAGCCTATACCCCCGGACAACCAAGAACTAGCATAAGGCGAGCGGCCAAGGTAACTGTCCAGAGGTACAGGCGAGGCCCACTGGCCAATAGGACTGGTGAGAAGGGCGGTGGAGATTGGTGTAATCTCGCGGTTTACGAACGATTTCAGACGTGCGTGACGCCGGCGCGGGAAAGCTGCAGGGGCGTGAATGCGCGAGCGAGCGGCGGGGCCGAAAAAATCTCCGGATGGACGATGTGGGCGAGGATTTCGAGGCTTTCGACGATGCGCGGGCCGGGACGGCTGAAGTAGGAGGAACCGTCGGTGGCAAAGATGCGACCCCATTGAGCCGCGGGCAGCTCGTGGACGTCCTCGAATTGCGCGAGAATATCGGCTTCGGCGGCGCAGCGAGCCAGGTCGAAGCCACAGCAGGTGAGCACGATGACCTCTGGAGCGAATTCGACGACGCGACTCCAGGGGATGCGGCGCGACGGGCGACGATCCGTGGCTAGGTCGTCGCGACCTCCGGCGATATCGACGAGCTCCTTCATCCAGTGGCCACCGCAGAACGGCGGATCAACCCATTCCATACAAAACACGCGCGAGCGCGACGGGAGATTGCGGGTCTTTTCGCAAACAGCGTCGATGCGTTGCTGTAGGGATAATACGAGGGCATCGGCGGAATCGCGGAGGCCGATGGCTTCGCCAACACCGCGGATGCAATCGAGAATGTCCGAAACAGAGCTGGGCTCGAGATTCAGGACGCGCGGATGAGACGAGAGATTTTCGGCGGACGCTTGCACGCTATCGTATGGGACGGCGCAGACGTCGCACAGGCGCTGCGTGATCACGAGATCGGGCTGCAATTCCTCGAGGGCGTGCACGTCGAGTTCGTAGAGCGAGCCGGAAGATTCCAGGCTTGCGCTAACGGCAGCGTCAATTTGCGCGCTGGAAAAATCGGCGGGAATATTGCTACGCGTAATTTTCCGGATGGACGCGACCGAGGCCGGAAAATCGCATTCGTGCGTGACGCCGACGAGCTGATCCCGCGCGCCGAGGGCGCAGACGATTTCCGTGGCGCTGGGGAGCAGCGAACAAATGCGCACCCGTGCCGGGTTTTCCTCCTGCGACGCGCTCATTTTGGCAGACCGGCCATGCTGGCGAGAACTCGGAAAATGACCGCGAAATCTTCTTTAGCGAAGCCCATGCCGCGCGCGGCGGTGAGGAATTCGTTGGCTATGGCGGCGGTGGGCAACGGGAGATCGTGCTGGCGGCCAGCTTCGAGCGCAAGAAGCATGTCTTTCTGCATCATGTTCACGTCGAACCAAGCTTCGTCGGGCAGGCGCAACACGAGCGGGCCGCGGTACTGAATCATGGGTGAAGCAATGGCGCTATGGGTAAGGACGTCCACGGCGGTTTCGCGGGTGATGCCGCTTTTTTCGGACAGCAGAACGCTTTCGCAAAAAGCGAGCATCTGCACCGCGAGGTTCAGGTTGGTGGCGATTTTCATCGAGAGAGCGAGGCCGTTGTCGCCGACGTGAGTGACTTTGGGACCAATATCGAGCAGTAACTGACGCGCGCGTTCAAATGTTTCCGTGCGACCGCCAACCATGATGGATAGCTTGCCTGCCTGCAAGGTGACAACGCTGCCAGACACGGGCGCGTCGAGCATGTCCGCACCCTTTTCGCGAACGCTCTCGGCTAAGTTGCGGCTGAACGACGGTGAGACGGTGCTCATGTCGATGTAGATCTGCTCTGCATGAAGACCGGCCAGAAAGCCGTCTGGCCCGCCGGCGATGGCGGAAAGCGCGGCGGAGTTGGTGACCATGGTGAAAAGAATGTCCGCCGCTTGCGCGACCGCACGGGGAGAATCGGCCCAGCGCATGCCTTTCTTCAGCAGCCATTCCGCCTTGGAACGCGTGCGATTGTAGCCGCTGACGGCATAGCCCTTTTGAAGCAGCCGATCGACAACGTGGGCGCCCATGTTGCCGAGTCCGACGAAACCAATCTTTTGCATACGGACGATCTCCTGGCGGCGAACCGCGGCAACCGCGCAAGTTTGAATCTTACACCTCTCCCGACGCCAAAGAACGGTGAACGTGGAAGCAGCGATGGAACGAGAATGTGAACGAGCGTATCGCGGCGGAGAAGACTACGGAAGGAGCGAAAATGTGTTACGGTCAGTAACGAGACAGCGAGAGTGCTCGCAACGATTTAAGAGAAAGGCTCAAATTCATGCGCTACTTCATCGTGCTGGTGCTGCTGGCCGTCGCGTTCGGCGGAGGATTTTGGTGGGCGCACGAAAAAACACAGGCGGTGCAAAACAAGCTGGACGCCGCGAACGCACAGCTTGCCCAGGCGAATGCCAAGGATCGTGTATACGGGCTCCAGAATCAGCTGCTCACGCTGGTGGACGATACCGCCAATAGAAATTACGGGGATGCGGCCACGGTCTCCACGAAATTCTTCAACGATTTGAGCAGCGATATTCCGCAGGAGAGCGAGCCGGGAGTGAAATCAGCGATGCAAGCGATACTGGCACAACGCGACCAGGTGACTGGCGAACTCGCGAAAGGCGACCCAGCGTCGCACGACATGTTCGTTCAAATGTTGGCGACGCTTCACCAGGCGGTGGGCAGTGCGGCAGCTCAACCGGCCGGCGCGGCGTGACGGTAGTCCGAGTAGCGCGCGGATTTTTGTTACTTCGCGGCTAGAAGGCCTTATGGAGATGCACGTCGATTCCGTAGCCGCCGTTTTGATCCCGCAGCGCTGAAATCGAAAGGCCGTGGCCAAGGTCATATTGCACCTGCACAGCGGTGGCTTGCGTTTGGGCGGTATCGGTGGTGAAGGTGACGAGCAGGCGCCCAGACACGCGTTGCTGAATGGATACGAGCGCACCGGCATTCTGTTGAGCGTTGGCGTTGGCGATAACCGGCGTAATCGAAAGCTGCGAAATGCCCGCCAACTTTTGAATTTTGCCGCTGATCTGGCCCGCTACCCCTTGCGCAAGCACAGACTCCGCTCCCAACCCACCGGGCGTTGGATTCGCAGCCGACTGTTCCGTGGTTTGTCCAAAGGCGAGGAGATTGATGATGTCTGCTTGAGGCAGTGCGGGAGTGGAGGTAAAGCTGGTTTTCATCTGGTCCACCGGCCCGAGGAAGTGAAGCGAGATCTTGTATGCGTTCACGGTCGTGGTCGCGTACAAGTCGACGGACGGGCTGGTATGAGTGGGGTTTGCAAACTGGATGGTGCCACCCTTGATTTCGTAGCGTTTGCCGAGAAAGAAGAGTTCGCCGCCGCTCAAGGTGGTCCGCCCCAGCACAACCGGATCGGCGAGCGTGCCGACCACGGTCAGATTGGCAGCTCCCTGCACGCTCAACTGGCTGCTGGCCACGTTCAGCGTGCTGGAAGATTGGATCGCGACGTTCAGCTGCATGTGCTTCTCAAATGCCGAAGGTGTGCCTCCGCCCCCATTCGATCCAAATTCTCCTGCGAGGGATGCGATGTCCATTTGCTGCGTGAAACCCAGGTAATCGATTACGATGCGCCCGGTTAGCGCGGAACTGGATGAGGAGCCGCTGAGCCGCAAGTCTCCGTCGAGGCGCGAGCGAACTCCAGCGGGATAATTGATATCCACGGATTTCGCCGCGACGGCGAGAGCAAAGGCTGGCTCGTTCCCCAGGTCCACGGAGCCCTGCGCAGTCATCGAGCCCCCGTTCACTTTGCCGCTCAGATTCACGAGTTCCATGCGTCGTCCGGAGACGCGAATGTCGCCGTTGATGCTCCTCAGATCCACGGGCAGTGACAAAGTGGAAAGCGACGCATTCTGCAGGTGCAGGTTGCCCTGCATATCCGGGCGCGCCAAGGTGCCCTGTGCCGTGACGTCAACTTGCACCTCGCCGGAGCTTTGAATTCCAGAGGCCATGGTCTGGAGCAAGCTAAGGTTTACGCTGCCGTTAGCCGAAATGTGAAAAGGCTGCGAACTTTTGACGGGAACCGCACCCTGAAAGCTCAAATCGACTCCCGTGCCTTTGATCTCTGATCGCTGAAGAGCAACGACGCCATCGTGATACTCCGCGATCAACGGCTTTACGATCGCCACGCTGACGTTCTGGTAAGCGAGCGAGATTGCCGGCACTTCGGCGCGTACCGTCAATTGAGACGGATCTTTCAATGGGCCATGCGCCTCAACGTGAAGATCGGCTTGCCCTTTCGGAGGGGCGCCTGACGTCCGCAAAAAGCGCGCGGCCAGGAGTCCCACGGAGATCGAGTGCACGTCGAGGGTTGCGTTAGTCTGATACTGGCCGGTGAGCGCAACGTTTCCTTGCGCCTGCAGGGTGCCCTGATAAAGGGGTGCCCTGGCGGTGAAGTTGAGTTGGTGATCGGCAAGATTCAGCTGCGAGTGTACGTTTGACACGGACTCATTCCGGTACGCGAGTTGCGGAAAATCAATACTTGCGGAAAATTGTGGATCTTGAATCGATCCGCTGCCGCTGCCAGCTAACACAAGCGTGCCATGCAACGGCAGATGGCGGGCCTGAACCATTTCGAGATCGCCGAGCCGCACGCCGGGCGCGTTCACGCTCAGCTGATAGCGCTTGGAGGTAGAGTCATACGCCAAAGTAGCGGAGATTGTGCCGGCCGGAGATTCAGCAGCAAGGTCAGCGTGGAGCGCAGCGGCATTTCCGTGGAAATTCACGGTGACGAGTTTTACCGGCTGATTCCAAGCGGTGGCATTGGCAATGCGAATCCAGCCGTGGCCCGCAGGGTTTTGCTTCGTTCCTGTGAGCGACAAATCAGCCGAGACAATGCCATGAACCGGGTAGTTGGCATGAATCAGATTTTGCAAGCAGGAGATGGGCAAGCCGGACGCTACGACGTGCATCGATACGGAGCTTGACGGCGCCAAAGACCAGTGTTGGAGCCCAACGGAGGCTGTCAGATGAATCCGCTGCTGCGATTGCCCGACGAGGATTCCATTGGAGACGGCGGCGCGCGACGGCGATAGAGCTACGTTGGCTTGAATCGTTCGCCATTTCGTGGACTCGACTTGCAGGTTGCTCGCCGCGAGTTGCCCGACGATATCGGGCTCCCGTGGAGATCCGTGCACTTGGCCGGCGAACCGAGCGCTGCCCATGAGATCGGGCATTTCAAAAGGCCGCGAACCAGGCGAACTGGCAACCTCCATAATCTTAGCGGCCAACATGGAGAACTGGCGAAGATCGGGGGCTGAGAGCGTGACCGATAAATCGGAACGACTGCTCAGGATACCATTGAGCGAAATCGTGGTGCTCCCGATGCGCAGTTGAGAGTTACTGAAGGAAGCCCGGTTACGCTCAGGGTTGTAAGCGGCCTGAATCGCGCCGTTTATTCCGATTTGATTGGCGGCCAATTCGCTTTCTGGCGGCGAGGAGATCCGCGCGCGAGCGTCGATGGCCAGGTTGCGAAAATCGCTCAACCAGGAAAATCGCGCGTTTACATCGGCTCGGCCAGCAAAAGACAAGCGAGCGGACATTCGAGACGGAAGTTGTTGGCCTAAGTCGCGAAGCGAGACGTTGGTAAGCGCCGCGCTCAATCGGGACGGAGAATTTCCGCTCAGACTTATTTCGCCGGAGTTTATGCTGAGTTGCCCACCGAGCGCGGCGCCACGCGCACTGGCAATGTGAAGATTGCCGTTCTCGATCGAGTACGTGGCGCGCACGGAGGTGACGGGAGCAGCGAACTGACGAAGCTGCAGATTGAGGCGCGAACTGCTGAGATTTCCGTTCAGTTCGACGGTATCAAGAAATGATTGACCTCGGTCGCTCTGATAGCGATACGTCCCATCGGCAGATACGTCCCCCGCGGGAACAGCCGAATCGCCAAGAACCCGTGCGACCTCTACCGTGGAAATTTCCGCGGTATATTTGCCGCTAATGCGCGGGTGAGAATAATTTTGAACGGTCGCGTCGAGCACTACGCGAGAATCGGGGAGCGTGATGGTCAAAGGATGGCAGGTGATACCGGAACGCGCGGCAGTGAATTGCAACTGCGCGCCGTTCGCCACCGTCTGGTAATTTTGTCCGGTGATGCGGCCATTTTTGTAACCGAGAGAACCGTGGTATTCGTCCGAGCGCAGATTGAAGAACACCTCCGCGCTGACGTCCCGTAGGTCGGCAGAAAGGGGTATTTTGGAGTCGTTGTAATCGACCGTGCCATGATTAATTTTGAGGTGACGGATCGCCAGGTTGAAAAATACGTTCACAGACGAGGACGAGTTGGTGTTCGCGGATTGGCCGGCAGCCGCCCCACCGGGAAAATTTGTTTTACCTTGGGAGTTTACGATGATACGCACGACCGGCTGATCTAGCACAACCTGCGAGAGCTTGAAATGGCCGCTTAGAAGAGGGCCAATCGCGATTCCGACTTTCAATCGACGCAGTTGAAGCAGCGGCGGCCGCGAAGGTCCGCCTCGACCGTCGATCGTGATCCCGCGAACGTTTACCGCTAATTGATCCCATGGAATCGAAATACTCTGGATATCGACGCGCGAACCTAGCTTCGCTTGCGCTAGCTTGATCATTTTGCCGCGCGCGTATCCGAGGAAGGCGCTCGTGTGCACCACCACGAACGCGAGAGTGGCCAGTAGCACGATTGCGCCCAGGGTGATGAGAATCGCTCGACGAATTGTCTTTCCCCGAATCATCGAAAACTCTAGAGTCCGCTGAAGTGCAGCACGGTGGACGAACTGATCTGCTTCGACTCACATCACTTTCTACGCTAGAACGACTGGCCTACCGTTACAAAGTACTGCAGGGCTTTAACGCCGGGAATCGGGGTAAGTCTGTAGCCCACGTCGAAGCGAACCGGGCCCACTGGCGTTCGATATCGCAGTCCGACGCCGATCGTGTTCGTATAATTGTCGACCAATTGGCGGAAATTAACGTTGCTGTAAACGTTGCCTCCATCATAAAAGAACACACCGCCCAAATTATGGAGAAGCCCAACGGGAAATCGAGCCTCGGTGTTGAATATGAACAGCATGTCGCCTCCGACCGGAACGCTGATTAGAGTGCAGGTCGATGAATTAGCCGGATTGCTGCAAACCTGAACGGGCCGCTGCGGTCCCGCGCCATCCACCGGGAAACCTCGCAAGGAATCGGCTCCGCCGGAAAAAAAACGTTCGCTTAGCGGGACATGACTGCCGGCAAATGGAACGGCAATGCCCCAACTGAGGCGCGATGCCCAGGTGAGCCATCGCGCTGCGGGAACGTAAACAGAATTTTGCGCCAAAAGCCGGGTGAAATTCTGGCTGGAACCGAACGCCGTGGGGGTGATACCTACATCGAAGGTTTGAAACATTCCGTGGTGCGCATCGAGCGGATTATCTCGCGTGTCTCGAACGTATTCGGCGGACACGGTAGAAACGCGCACGTGCTGATCCTCGGGCAGCACCAAGCCGGGGATCAGAATATTTGTGAGATCCGTTCGCTGAAAGGTATAGCGAAAATTCAGCGTCCTCGGTTTTGGCGACTTGAACGTTTTCTCGACTTGAAATGAGGCCTGCTCGAGCACGGCGGTGTATATCGGATTTTCAGTGGTGCGCTGCGCTGAGACGCTTAAAAGCGACGCGAAACTCGCGCCCCACAGGCGCGGATCGGCGTACGTGAACTCGCCACTCTGATTCAACCGCGAGAGAATAGTCGATATGGTGGCGGTTTCAGCGCGGCCGAACATGTCGTGACGGGAGAGAGCAAACGAACCGCGCGGGCCGAAAAAGCTTTTTTGCGTGACCGCAAACTTGCTGCCAAGGCCGATCACCGGCAGGCCCGGCAGCGCGACTTCTCCCACCGGAATATTTGCGCTTCGCGGAATAATTTCGATGCCTGCGCCAATATCCATCGAGTAGCGCTTGGATTCGTGGACCTTGATGAGCAATTCGTCTGCCGGTTTGTTCACCGTGGGTTCGAGCGGTTTAACGCTCACCCAATCAAAGACGTCAAGATTGTAGAGATCGC
>JBOGNC010000117.1:0-12747 GCA_050747045.1 Candidatus Acidiferrales bacterium
GCTCGCCTGGCGGTTGCGTGCCCCGTGCCGGCAGTTCGGAGGGGAGGAATACGCGGAAGCGCGCGCCGCGCGGCGAGTCTTCCAGGCGAATCGAGCCGCCGTGCTCATCCAGAATTTTCGCCACGATGGCGAGGCCCAGTCCCACGCCGTCTTTTTTTGAAGTAAAGAACGGATTGAAAATCTGCTCGCGCAATTCCTTCGAAATGCCTGGGCCCGAATCTTCAACCATAACCGACACGCCGTTGCGCCCCTTGGAAGCGTCGGCGCCGATGACGAGTTTTAGATTTGCATCGATTGCCGGCTGAGTTCCGTCCATGGCTTGGAAAGCATTCTGGATCAGGTTGATGAACACGCGCTCGCTAAGCTGCTCGTCGACCATCACGTCGGGAAGCGCGGCGGCGTAGTCGCGTTCGACACGGACTTCGGCGCGCGGAAACTGATGTTCCACGGATTCGAGCGCGCGGTCGACGATTTCGGTAATGCGATGCGGGCGCGCCTCGATTTGCATGGGGCGGGCGAAATCGAGAAAGCGAGCGACCAGCGCGTTCAGGCGATCGACTTCAGACGAGATATAACCGGCCAGTTCGGCGGCGATCGGCTGGCTATCTGTTAGCTTTTGCGAAAGCATTTCCGCCGAGCCCTTGATCACGCCGAGTGGATTGCGAATTTCGTGCGCGAGTCCGGCTGACATTTGGCCCAGAGCAGCGAGGCGTTCGGAGCGGCGCGCTTCGGCCTCCGCGCGGCGCAGCTGTTTATTCGTTTCTTCGAGCGTCTCGGAAAGCTCCTGATAGCGCTTCACCTGCCTCCGGTTTTCGACCACGAAGCGATTGACGAGCATGGCAGCCAGGAAAAAAAAGAGGAAGCGAATGCCTAAAAGTTCGTAGCTCGCGGTCGTGATTTCGTACTCGACTCTGGCGGGAATCAGATACGAACAGTAGGACGCCGATGCGACAGCGGTCCAGAACAGCGTGGCCAGCGGCCCAAAATAAATTGCGGCGGTGATGATGGGCACAAAATAAATTGGCCAGTAGCTGCTGTTGATTCCGATGTCGCCGGTGTGATCGAGGAGCACGGTAGCGAGAATTATTTTTATTATTACGACGGTGTAGCGTCCGGACTTCGGATATTGGCCGATTAAGGTGCCTTCAAGAAACTGGACAACAACGAAGCCAGCCAAAAGCAGTTGCTTGTGAATTTCGTGGATCGGCGGAAGAAGGGCCAGGCCGACGATGAAAAGCAGCCAGACAACGTCGATCCAATCGACGGCCGCACCTTTGCGGTAGAAGGGCCCCCAGCCATGTTCAGCGCGCACGGTTTGCATAGGCGAGTCTTGCCCGACTGTAGCACGGGAATTTCGGGAGGGCGAAAGGAGCTGCGAAGAGGCTTCGAATTTGTGTCGATCTGAAGGAGGGGCAGCGCTTTGTTTTGAGTCACTTACGGGGGGATTAGATTGGCATGCTGTGTCGATCTGAGCGGAGCGATTCGTGACTGGTGATCCGCGATTCGTGGCGGACGAAGGCCCCGCGTGTGAGGTGGATTGGTCCGCGCAGGAATCTAGAGCGAGTGGGGCTGCCTTTGCGGATTTTGACATCTCGTCCATAAGCAACTGACGGTAGCACGAACGATGACGGGTGAAACAAGAAAGAAGTACCGGTGCGGTGACCTGTACCTTCGGCTTGAACGGGACAGTCCCCCTGATTCTCAATGGCGCCGCAGGGATGCTTCGCCGTCCGACTCCGCGATGGTAAAATGCGCGGCGATCGGGAGCAGCCATGGGATCCATGAGAGTGCTCGGCGCCGCACGGGCGCTGCGGCGAGACGACTCGGTTTTGAAGCAAAGCGTCCGGCCGGGAACCGGCAAGCGCATGCTGAGGTTCTCGCGGCCCTACGCGGGATTGCTGGGGATTTTCATGGTGGTGGTGATCGTGGACGCCACCGTGGGAGTAGTCAATCCTTTCATTTACAAAGACATCATCAACGATGGAATTCTGAAGAGCAACATTCCACTGATCGCGGAGCTGGCTCTGCTGGCCGGGATTCTGGGAGCTTTTGACGCCGGGCTGGGGCTGGCGCAATCGTACCTGGCGGCGACGGTGGGCTCGCGCATCGTACTCTCGTTGCGCAGCAAGCTCTTCGAGCACGTGCAGAAGATGCCGCTGGCGTTTTTCACGCGGACGCAGACGGGCGCGCTGGTGAGCCGTCTGAATACGGATGTGAGCGGGGCGCGGACCGCATTCACGGACATTCTTTCGAACGTGGTTGGTAACCTGATCACGGTGGTGCTGGTTTTTGGGGCGATGTTCCTGCTGTCGTGGCGGATCACCCTGGCGGCGATGGTCCTGATTCCGCTGTTTTTGTTCCCGGCGCGCTGGTGGGGACGCAAGTTGCAGAAGATCACGCGCGAGAGCTACGACCTGCACGCGGCGATGAACAATCTCATGGTGGAGCGCTTCAACGTGGCGGGCGCGCATCTGGCCAAGCTCTTTGGCCGACCGCAGGACGAGAACCGGGACTTCGCCGCAAAGGCTGGGCGCGTTTCGGATATCAGCGTGACGCAGGCGGTCTACGGGCGGCTATTTTTCATGGCGCTGATGTTAATGGCATATTCCGCGACTGCGATGGTTTACGGATGGGGAGGCGTGCTCGCTGCGGTGCACACGCTGGACGTTGGAACAGTAGTGGCGCTGGCGGCGCTCCTCGGTCGGGTGTACGGACCGTTGGCAGGGCTTTCGAATATTCAGGTAAGCGTGATGACTGCGCTGGTTTCGTTCGATCGTGTGTTCGAGGTGCTCGATCTGGCGCCGATGATTCAGGAAAAGCCGGACGCGGCCGAATTACCCAAAGGGCCGGCGCGGATTTCGTTCGAACAGGTTTCATTTCGCTACCCGACGGCGGCGGAAGTTTCGCTGGCTTCGCTCGAGTCAATCGCGGTGCCGGACAGGCTGCCGGAAAAAATAGTTCTGCGTGATATCAGTTTCGTTGCTGAGCCCGGCGAGTTGGTGGCGCTGGTGGGACCGTCGGGAGCGGGCAAGACAACCATCACGCAACTCGTGCCGCGTCTGTACGACGTGCAAAGCGGGGCGGTGGCAATCGACGGAGTCGACGTTCGCGACGCGAAGCTAGAGAGCCTGCAACAGCGGATCGGCACGGTCACGCAGGAGGCACACTTGTTTCACGATACGATTCGCGCGAACCTGTTGTATGCGAAGCCAGACGCAACGGATGACGACTTGAACGAAGCGCTGCACGCGGCGCAGATACTGCCGCTGATTCACTCGTTGCCGAAGGGGCTCGATACGCTTGTGGGTGAGCGGGGATACCGCTTTTCGGGCGGCGAAAAGCAGCGGCTGGCCATTGCGCGACTTCTGCTGAAGGCCCCGGACATCGTCATTCTCGACGAGGCGACGGCGCACTTGGATTCCGAGTCGGAAGCAGCCATCCAGCGGGCTTTCCAAGAAGCGCTTCGCGGGCGCACTTCCCTGGTGATCGCACATCGCCTCTCGACGATCCTCGAAGCCGACCAAATCCTTGTGGTGCAGGACGGGAAGATCGTCGACCGGGGAACGCATGCGGAACTGTTGGAGCGCGGCGGACTTTACGCCGATTTGTACAGGCGACAGTTCGCCAACACCGAACTGCGAGCTACCGCGCCGAAATAATCAGCTCGGCTTCGGCGAGGATGGCGGGCGCGTTGGCAGCTAGGGCACGGCGGACAGCGGTGTCGAGCGACCAGCCGACGAGCAGGATTGATGGCGCGGGGACGCGGGGCAGAGAATTGAGTTCGCCGAGAGGAGCGCATTCGACAGACTGTTCCGGCGAAGTGGCGCGCGAAACGACAGCCGCGGGGATTTCCGGCGGCAAGCCGGCGGCAAGAAGCTGTGCGCGCAAATTGTCAAAATCGTGGCCGGGCATGTAGATGACGAGCGTGGCATCCTCGCGCGCCAGTGACTGCCAATCGCGCTGCGTGGGTGCTTCGCTTCCGGCAGCGCGATGATTGGTGATGATGACGACGCGCGCGGCTTTGCGGCGATCAGTTAGAGATGCGCCAAGAGCTGCCGCGGCGGCAAGTCCAGCGGTGATCCCGGGAACGATCTCCCACGAAATTCCGGCTGATTCGAGCGCGTCGATTTCTTCGGCGACGCGGCCAAAGATCGCGGGATCGCCACCTTTGAGGCGAATGACGGAAAGACCCGCGCGTGCGGCATCAACCATGCGCGTGTTAATTTCGGATTGGGTGGCGCCTTTTGCGCCGCAGCGCTTGCCGACATTGACGACCTCGGCCCGCGGGCCCGCCAGGGCAAGAATGGAAGCAGGCACGAGATCGTCGTGCAGAATCACGTCCGCACATGCGAGAAGCTTTGAAGCTTTTACGGTGAGGAGATCGGGATCACCGGGGCCCGCGCCGACCAGATAAACTTTGCCGCGTTCGATCATTGCGCCGGCCACGAGTTCACTCGGATACCGCTTCGGGAACAGGCCCGGGAGCCGAATCGCGAAGGACGGCGGTGACGGGGATCCCTGCGAGTTGGGCGCGGAGTTCTTCGTCGGAGAAGCGCGCGAAATAGGCGCGGAGATTTTCGCCGGGATCGCGCGAGCCGACATAGGTTTTCAGCAGGCGCGCGATGGCGTCTGGCACTTCGGTAGCGAAGCAGCGGTAGCCCACGGGACGCGCGAGGCGCTGGTATTCTCCAACGGCTCCGCCGAGCGAAAAGTAATACGCGTCAAGCATTTCTTTGCCGGACTTTAGCTTCTTGCCTTCGAGGCCGATATCGGCGATCCAGTGCTGGCCGCAAGAATTGGTGCAGCCGGTGACGTTGAGCTTCAGTTGCTGATCGAACTGCGGGACGCGCTCCTCGAGTTCATCGATCAACCAGCGCGTATAGTTCTTGGTCTCGGTGATCGCGAGTTTGCAGAATTCGATACCGGTGCAGGAAATTGCGCCGCGGCGGAAGGGGGATGCGGCGACGGGAAGGCCGGCGGAGTCGAGCTCACGGGCCACGGTTTCGGTCTTATCTTTCGGTATGTTGATGAGCAGCAGATTCTGCATATTCGTGACGCGGATTTCGCCACTGCCGAAGCGCTCGGCGAGATCGGCGGCCAATCGCATTTGATCGGGCGTGATGCGTCCGCGAAGAACGGACGCCCCGACGTAGCACAGCCCCACCTGCTTCTGCGCGTAGACGCCGACATGGTCGCGGAAGACGTCGGCTGGGGGATGCTCTTCGACGGCGGGATCAAGCTCGAAGCCAATGCGGCTGTGTATCTCGTCGAGGAATTTCTCAGGAGTCCAGCCAAACTTCATGAATAAATACTTCATGCGGGCGCGTTTACGATGTTCGCGAAGAATGTTCGTGTCGCGGAATATTTCAACGATGGCGCGAACAACCGGGATGGCCTGCTCTGGGCGAACGAAGCAATTCAGACGCGCGGCCAGGAACGGCTCAGTGGCGAGTCCTCCTCCGACGCGCACCGAGAATCCCACGTCGCGATGTCCGTTCTGGTGGCGATGAACGGCGGTGAGAGCGATGTCGTTGATTTCAGGATATGAGCACCAGACCGGGCAGCCGGTGATGCAGATCTTGAATTTGCGGGGTAGATCGTAGAACTCCGTTTGGCCGCGCACGATGGAGGCAACTTCGAGCAGAAGCGGAGAAGCGTCGTAAATTTCGTCAGCGGCGACGCCAGCGAGGGGGCAGCCAGTCATATTGCGCACGGTATCGCCGCAAGCGCCCTTGGTGTAAAGTCCGGCCGCCGCGAGCGTATCAATAACTTCGGGAATCGCTTCGATGGTCAGCCAATGAAGCTGGATATTCTGGCGGACGGTGATGTCTGCAATGCCGCGACCGTGGCGGCTGGAAATATCGGCGATGGCGCGAACCTGGTTTGAGGTGAGGAGGCCGTTGGGCAGGGCGGTACGCAACATGAAATAGGGGGAAGATTTGCCTTCGCCGCCGACCCCGCCTACGGCGCCGCGCCCGTCGCCTTGTGTGTAGATGCCCCACCAGCGGAAATATAGGCTCCATTCGGGGGGGATGGAATCGCGGCCGGTGCGCGCGAATCCACGAATCTCTTCGAGAGCCTGCCAGGGATTCTTGGCCTGCTTGAAGCGTTCGGTACGCTGGGCCGAGGTTTCCTTGACCGGATTGGAGTTCGGGTTGGTGTTGCCATTGCTACTCACTAGCTTCTCCCATTATTGCGAGCCAAAAGTGCCCTAAAAAAGCAAAAACCCGCGTGCCGTTGCGTTGGCCTGCGGGCTGATGTATCCGATTCGTGCAGCTAGTATTACTCGGATCGCAAACCCACCCCGGCTGCGCCTGTCCAACAACAGGCAAAACAGGCCCCGGCTTGGAACCAGCGATCCACTTTCCAAATTTTACGCTCCAGGATGTCCGGGGTCAAGGACGTCCTAACCTGGCGTTTGCGGAGCGGCGATGTGCCGGTTCCTGGGCGGTCCCCCGGGGCTCTCCTGTCTCGTCCCGGCTCCGAGGGAGTGGAAATCGCGCAGGCCGGGTTAGACGTTCTGCAGCGCAGCTGGGCGAATTATCGGGAACTTCGGGGCGGGCGAAAGGGAAAAGGAAACGAAGGCCCAGGCTGGCCGTCGAATAATCCAGATGAAATGGGCGAAATGAAACGGGCCATTGAACCGACGGACGAAGGTCTGCTGGGCCAGGCCATTGCCGGAGACGAGGAGGCGTTCGCGCGGCTGTACCGGCGCAAGCAAGGACCGATTTACCGGTTTGCGCTGCACATGAGCGGGAACGCAGCGGTGGCCGAGGACGTGACCCAAGAGGTATTCATGGCGGTGATCCGCAACCCAGGGAGATTCGACCCGGCTAAGGGGAGCTTGGCAGGCTTTTTGTATGGGATCGCGCGAAACCACCTGAGGAAGCGGTGGGAGCAGGAGCAGCGGTTCGTGCCGTTTGAGGGCGATGCTGATGAGGTCGCTCCGATGATTTCGGTGAGCAGGAATGGATCGGCGCGGCACGCAGAAAATCGGTATGACGACGAGGCGATGAAGCGGTTGAAGTGCGCCATCGGGACGTTGCCCGGGAATTACCGCGAGGCTCTGGTGTTATGCGATTTGCAGGAAATGAGCTACGAGGAAGCGGCGGCGGCGCTGGAATGTCCGGTTGGCACGGTGCGATCTCGGTTGCACCGCGCGCGAGGTCTATTGACTGAGAAATTGCGGGACGAGCGCCGCATGCAGCGCGCCTCGGCGGTTGGCGAATGAATTTGGAGATGTTGCGATGATGGATTGTTCTCAATTCCGGGAGGCGTTGGCAGATCTGGACCGGCCGGGAATGCTGACTTCGGAACTGCGCGAACAGGCGCTGGCCCACGCGGAGGGATGCGGCGACTGCGGGCAGCTTTTGACGGAAACGGAGTCGCTTGATTCGGAGCTGCGGCGTCTGGCGGAGCGGGAGGCGGGTGCGCTGGCTCCGGCGCGGGTCGAAGATTATTTGTTGACCGCGTTTCGCGAGCGAAAAGACGCGGTGGCCGCGCAGTCTAGGCGCAGGTATGCGGCGGTGATCGGAATTGCGGCAACCGTGCTACTAGCATTGGGATTCTGGATGTACCGGCGATCCGCCGGCAACACGCAAACCCGGATTGTGAAAGACGTTGGCAGACAATTGGCCGCACCGCGCAAGATCGAGGCCGGCAATGCGCAATTGCCTCATCAGCAAGGCGCGGAGCGATTCCGGTCGGAGGTGGCGGTGCATCGTGGCGAGACTGCGGAGCCGCCGGGACGTGCTGCGTCCAGCGCGCCTAGCCAGCTCGCCAGTGAGGATGCCTCCCCGTTCACCCGGCTGCCGGACGCGGACTACCCGATATCGCTGGATGATGGCGCGGTGGTGCAGGTAGTGATGCCGAGGGCCGCGCTGGCGTCATTTGGGCTACCTGTGGAGGCGATGGAGGGGGACGGCACGGTGCGGGCGGATTTGATTGTGAGCGCGGATGGAACGCCACAAGCTATCCGGCTGGTTTCGCAGGATGACGCGGACGGCGCGGCTCAGCGATGAGCTTTTTGGAAGGGGCAGGGAGGAGTCGAATGCGGATCAGGAAGGCGTCGACCAAAGTTGCGATTGCGGTTTTGCTGGCGGGATTGGGTGCGATGGCGAGTGCGGCTCGTGCACAATCAACGGCACCGGCGCCGCCTATTCCTCCAGGGCCGGGCGGTAACGTGCTTTTTATCCGGACGGGACCAGGGGCAATGGGCGTTGATGACGCCATGGATTTCATCGGATTCGAGGCCGGATTGGGCGGTAAGACGGTGACCGGCGCGCCGTTTACGGCAACGATCAGCGTGCACAAGACGCAGATGCTGGCGGACGGAAACCGGATCAATCGCACGACCACGGGAACGATTGCGCGCGATAGCCAAGGGCGAGTTCGGCGCGAAATGACGCTATCAGCGATTGGCGCGTTTGCCACCACGAGCGAGGGTGCCCCGCACGTGATCTTCATCAACGACGTGGTTGCCCGGACCCAGTACATCCTGGAGCCAGATAGAAAGATTGCGCACCAGGTCCGATTGGATCGCAGAGGCGGGCGCTTTCGGGTTCAAAACGACGTGGCGCCGCCGCCCGACCAGGGAAACGTAACAACTACATCGCTTGGCACGCAAACGATCAACGGAGTGCAAGCGCAGGGCACGCGCTACACGCGTACCATTCCGGCGGGACAGATCGGCAACGAGAAGCCGATCGTGATTACCACGGAGCGCTGGTATTCGCCCGACTTGCAAATGTACGTGATGACTAAGACGACGGATCCAGTGCGCGGCAACAGCGTCCGGCAGCTGACGAGCATTCAGATGGGCGAACCTGATCCGTCGCTATTTCAAGTGCCGCCGGATTACACCGTGAAGAAAGGACGGGTCGCAAGGATTCACCGGCGAATGAGGCTTGGCGCGGGAGCGCCGCCTCCGCCACCGGATGACGGGCCGGAGCTAGCACCAGCGCCGCAGAACTGAGTTCCCCCCTGTAGTAAACGTGCTTGCGGGTGGGAATTCACCCCACACGCCCCGCTCGCAAGCACTCCCCCCTTTTTTGATCAAGCGCGAGGATCGAAAGAATAGATGAGCACGGGCGCGTGCGGCTAAACGCCGCCGACGCTCCGGGCCAGGTGCCTCGCCCTCATGCACACCTCCGCACCGATAGAGGTGGGAGTTCACTTGACATTCGCGGCGTGGCGCGAGATATTCGCCGCGCCTCCGGCAGCGGAGGAGTTTCACAACTACTAACGGCAGTCGGCTCGCAGTTCGAGAGCTGCCCAACCCGGATCCGAGGAAGTTCGATTCCGGAGGAGGGCCTAAATGAGCAGGCGATTAGTGTCGGTGTGTATTCTGGCGCTTGCCGGGATCACGAGTTGTGCCGCGGGCCGCGTTAGGGGTAATGAGCGGCGACCGTTTCCTCCTGTTCCTCCTGAATCGCAATCTCGCAACATTGCATTGAGCCGAGGCTTGCGCGTGGCTGGCATTAACGCGAACTCGCCGCGCATGCGCGCGGCTACTTCAGGCAGATCTGCGCCGATTTCCATTGCGATGACGTTCGAGCCGAACGTCGGGCAGTTCGATGCGCGCGTGCGGTACGTGGGGCGCGGTGCGGGAATGACGCTGTTGCTGACGCGCAAGGGGATGGACGTGGAGGTGCCGGACCCGTCTGCGCGCGGGGTTACGCCGCGAATTGACGTGGTACGAATGCGATTGGCGTGGGCGGAGCCGCCGAATTACGGACAAAAGAGAGTTGACGCGCGGTTTTCTTGGCGTGGGGCGCAACGGCTGAACACGGTGGGCAACTATTTCATCGGGCGGAATCCACGGGAGTGGCGAACAAATGTGCCGCATTTTGCGCGCGCGATTGGCGAGACGGATTGTGACGGGCGTGTGGGAATGGCGGTTTACGGAACGAGCAAAGGAGTTGAGTACGATTTGCGTCTGCCGCCAGGTGAGGACGCGACGAAACTGCGGCTGCGATTTTCGGGCGCGACGCGAGTGGAGCTTTCTCGCGGCGGTGTGATTTTGCACGCTGGCGGCCGCGAGCTGCGGATGGCGAAGCCGAGGATCTTCGCCGAGCTGGCCGGGGGTGCGCGAACGATTGTAAGCGGCGAATACGTGATGGAAGCGGACGGAAGCGCGGGCTTCCGAATTGGGCCGCACGATCCGCGGGCGACGCTGGTGATTGACCCGTCGCTGACGGTGACATACGCGACCTTCTTGGGCGGGGCGGGAAGCGAGACGGTGGGGAACGTAGCGATCGACGCGAACGGGAAAATCTACGTCAGCGGCGCCACCACTTCGACGTCGAGTTTTCCTGAAGCCAGCGCAGCAACGGTAGGACCCGTGGTGGGCGCTTCTGCTTTCTATGTGGCGAAAATCGATCCAACCGTGACAGGCGCAAATTCGCTCGTATATCTGACCTTTCTTGGAGGCAGCGGGACACAGACGGGCGGGCTGATCGCGCTCGATGGCGTGGGCGACGTGGCGATCACGGGGACGACAACTTCAACAGATTTTCCAGTGACTGGATCGGGCCAGCCAACTCAAGGACTGACCAGCGGCGACGGCAACGACGCGGTGGTGAGCGAAATAAATGCTGAGGGCAATCAGCTCAATTTTTCGGCCTACTTCGGAGGCAACGGAGAGCTTTCCGAGAACGGCACAGGCGGAATCGCCGTCGATCAACTGGGGAATGTTTATATCGCGTCGGACGCGCAGCCAAGCGCCGCCGATCCAGGCTCGCCAGATTTGCCGGTGACGAACGGCGCGTTTCAGACGACCTGGGACGGCGAGGAGAGCGATGGATACATGGCAGTGTTCGCACCGCCCGTCCAAACCGGCGGAGCGCCAAGCCTCACGTACTGCACATATCTAGGGACATATTCCGCGGGACCGGCAGCGGTGGGCGGCGTTGCAGTGGACTCGAGCGGTAACGCCTACATTGGGGGAACGACTTCGAACCCGTCGTACGGATTCTTGGCGCAGAACGGCTTTCAGAGTGCATACGGCGGAGGGGCGTCAGACGGATTCGTGATGAAAATTGCGCCGACGGGACAAGGACCGGCGGATTTGGTTTATGCCACGTTTCTGGGCGGCAGCGGGATGGATGAAATTCTGGGCATCGCGCTCGACCCGCCTGGCACCCTTCCGGTGGGAATCCCGCCGAAGGCGTACGTTACGGGAGCCACGCAATCGACGAACTTTCCCGTGAATGGGCTCAATCCGGCGTATCAAAGCAAATTGTGCGCAAGCTTGTGTGCGCCCAACTCGCAGAACGCATTTATAGCGGTGATCGCGCAGGATGCGGTTTCGGGGCAGACTTCGCTCGCATATTCGAGTTATTTGGGCGGGTCAGAAACGGATGAGGGGCTTTCCATTGCGGTAGCGGCGGCGAACAGCGTGTACGTGGCTGGCCAGACGAATTCTCCGGATTTTCCGTGGCGCGACAATCTGCAGCCGTTTAATGGCAGTGCCGATGCTTTCCTCGCGAAATTTGACCCAACATCTTCGGGTGCGTCGTCGTTCATTTATTCAACGCCTCTGGCAGGAACTTCTCCGCCCGGCGGCATAGTGAGTGCGGCAGCGAGCGGAGTTGCGGCTAGCGGAGCGGGACAGGTGTACGTGACCGGCCAAACGACGGCCGCCGATTTTCCAACGGCGATCACGACGTTCGGAACTACCAACGGATTTCAGCAAACGTGCACGAGCTGCCAGGAGGCTTTGCCGAGCGGCGACGCGTTTGTGTTGGCGCTTACGGAGAGCTCAACGGCGGAGCCGAGCGTTTACTTCAACGTTGGCAGTGAAAATTTTGGTTCGTTTAATCTGGGTACCAATGCATTGGGGCAGCCGCTGGCGGTTTTGAATGGAGGAGAAGCATCACTCACAATTTCCGACATCGAGATTGTGGGGCCGAACGCTCGCGACTTCGCCACCGTGGGTCAGGGGGCGTGCATCGGGACATCGATTGCGCCAGGGACGACGCCTCGTTGTTCGATGGATGTGAGCTTCACCCCCTCGGTTGGAGGTCCCGAAGAGGCGTTTCTGGCCGTGACGGACAACGCACCGGGCAGCCCACAACTGCTCGAAATGGAGGGCGTAGGCGCCGCGCCGCACGCGCAGGTGCTGCCGGCGAGCCTGAATTTCGAAAATCAGCCGAGCGGAAGCGCGTCAGCGGGCCAGACGATCACGATCACGAACACCGGGAACCAAACTCTGTCGTTCACGCAGGGCCCTTTCCTTCTTCCGCCTTTCAATGTGCAGGAAAATCATTGCGCGTATCCGAACGACGGAGTATTGGCGCCGGGCGCAAATTGCACGCTGCAAGTGGTGTTTGCGCCGACGACGACTGGGCCCGCCCAAGAACAACTCGATCTGGTGGACAACTCCGACTACCAATCCAACGCACAGCAGATGGTTTCGCTGAATGGGAACGGAACCACACCGGCTCCTCTAGCGCAGGTCAGCCCGGCGACGCTTACGTTTGGAAACACGCTGGTGGGATCGACGAGCACGCCGCAAGCGGTGACGATGCAAAACCAAGGCAGTGCGGCGCTGGAAGTGAGCTTAATTTCGCTCGGCGGAACAAATGGCGCGGATTTCGAAATTTCGACGACAGGAACGACGTGTCCAACGGCCGGCGGCACGCTCGCCAGCGGAGGAACGTGCAGCGTGGAAGTGCAACTGGCACCGCAGTCGGCGGGCAGCACGAAAACAGCAACGCTAAGTTTCACGGATAACGCGACGGGAAG
>JBOGNC010000118.1:0-12718 GCA_050747045.1 Candidatus Acidiferrales bacterium
GTCATCTGGCGGAGTTTTCGATCCGGACCGGGCAGGCACTGAAAGCGCCGGCATACGATGGTGTGCACAGTTTTCCGGTACGTGTGCAGGGTGATGTGATCGAGGTTTGCGATGATCGCGATTAAAGCTCGCCACGTTTCAAACGCTGTAATGGCGTGATCAGTAATCGCTTGGCCGCAGCCGCCTGGTCAGAATTGCGTCATACCCATTCGTACGATGCGGAACGTCTGAACGATACCCTGCATGCGCTCACCCAGTCCACTCATTCCGCCACGCCCACACATGGAGAAGCTCATGTCACTAGCAAATCCTCAAGCCAAGTCAAAAGCGAAAGTACTTGATGTCCGCACCCTGATTCCCATGGAACGCCACCGCCTGATCTTCGAGACCTATGACAATTTCAAGTCCGGCGAGCGTTTCCTACTGGTGAACGACCATGATCCCGAGCCGCTCTATTATCGGTTCGAGGCGAAACATACCGGAAAATTTTCATGGAAATACGTGATGCTGGGACCGCAAACCTGGCAAGTGGAGATCAGCCGCACTGCGGCTGGCTGAACCAGCCGATACAATGCATAGATGCTAATTGCAGGGCGGGCTCTATCCCCGCCCTTTGTTTTACTGTCTCTTAATATTTGCCACAGATTTATCAGTGCAGTAATCTGCTGACCTCCCCATTCGGAATAAATTCATGAA
Source organism: Candidatus Acidiferrales bacterium (assembly GCA_050747045.1). Taxonomy (GTDB): domain Bacteria; phylum Acidobacteriota; class Terriglobia; order Acidiferrales; family UBA7541; genus Palsa-295. The sequence goes on from JBOGNC010000118.1 coordinate 697, forward strand.
ACTCCGTTTTGCCGGTCTTCTGCTGCTGTTGTTTCCGCTGCTGGTCCAGGCGGCGCCACTCAAGTCCGGCCACGATGCGGTTGCCAGCGCGCAGCCCTACGCCACGCAGGCAGGCATGCAGGTAATGGCCGAGGGCGGCAATGCCTTCGACGCGGCGGTGGCGGTGAGCGCGGCGCTGTCCGTGGTGGAACCTTACAGCTCCGGACTTGGCGGCGGTGGATTTTGGCTACTGCACGATGCCAGGACTGGGCAAAACATCATGGTCGATGGGCGCGAGTACGCACCCGCGGCAGCCACCGCGACCATGTATCAGGACAAAAATGGCAACGTGATTCCCGACGCCTCGCTCAACGGCCCCTTGTCCACGGGGATTCCCGGTGAAGTGGCTGCACTGGTTTATATCAATAAGCATTACGGCAAATTGACGCTGGCGCAGGATCTGGCGCCGGCCATCAAGCTGGCGCGCGATGGGTCCCCGCTGGATCGGAGGTTCCACGAGATGATCGCGAACCGCGTGGAAAAGCTCAAGCAATGGCCGGCGGCAGCGGCGGTGTTCATGCCCGGTGGTCAGGTGCCGCCCACGGGCTTCATTCTGAAACAGCCGGATCTGGCCAGTACTCTGGAATTGATCGCGAAGCAAGGCGATGCAGGTTTCTATCAAGGCAAGCTCGCGAAGCAAATGGTGGACGCGGTGCGTGCCAACGGCGGCATCTGGTCGCTCGCGGATTTGCGTGAGTACAAGGTGAAGTTGCGCGAACCTCTGGCGGGTGAATACCGCGGCATGAAAATCATATCCGCCTCGCCGCCGTCCTCTGGCGGTATTGTGATGCTGGAAGCGCTCAACATCCTGTCCGGTTATGACTTGGCGCGTAACAGCGATCTGATGCAGAAGCATCTCACCATCGAGGCCATGCGCTTTGCCTTCCGCGACCGCGCGGAATATCTTGGCGATCCAGACTTCGTGCAGATGCCCATTGCCAGGTTATTGAGCCCGTATTATGCGGCCGGTTTGCGCGCGGCGATCCTTTCCGACAAAGCCACACCGAGTAGCAGTCTGGCACCGGTCACAGCTCTGGCGCCGGAGAGCCAGCACACCACCAGCATCGCGGTGATGGACAAGGACGGCAACATGGTGGGCGCGACCTTCACGGTAAATTTCCGTTTCGGCTCCGGGTTCATGCCGCCGCACACCGGCGTGATCCTGAACGACGAGATGGACGATTTCGTGTCCAAGCCGGGCGTGCCCAACGGCTTTGGCCTGGTGGGCAATTCCGCTAACGCCATCGCGCCACACAAGCGCCCACTGTCGAGTATGATGCCGACCTTCCTGTACACATCTCGCGGGCAGGCAATCCTCGGCACGCCGGGCGGCAGCCGCATCATCAGCATGGTGTTGCTGGGTACGCTGAATTATTTCAACGGCGGCGACGCCAAAAGCATCGTCAGCATCCCGCGCTATCACATGCAGTATTTACCTGACGTGGTTTTCTACGAGCCCGGGGCGCTCACCCCGGATGAAATCATCGGCTTGGGAAAGATGGGCTATACGTTGAAAGAGACGCACCCCTACGGCAACATGCAATCCATAACCTGGGATTACAAAACCGGTAAGGTGAGTGCTGCTGCTGATCCGCGGGATGTCGGTACCGCGGAAGTGAATTAACGTATCCTTCATCTTTGCCCCCTCTCCCCTTGTGGGAGAGGGCGAAGTGCGGAGCGCGTAGCGGGCCGCCAAGGAAGGCGGTCCTGGACTTTCAGGCGGAGCAGGATTGCGCAGCCTGAAAGGGGTGAGGGGTGTTCTATATCCTTCTAATCACCATGATTCCACCTTACACACTCTCCCATAACGCTTCCTTGGCGAAGCACAATACCTTCCGCGTGCCGGCGCGGGCTACGTTGCTTGCGGAAGTAAACGATCCGCAAGCTCTCCCGGAATTGCTGACACTATCCGAGGTGCGCGACAAACCATTGCTGGTATTGGGAGATGGCAGCAATGTATTGTTTACTCGCGATTTCGGTGGTGTGGTAATAATTATCGCCGCGCGTGGCATTGAAAAGTTTGACGATAACAGCGCCAGTGTCCGAATCCGTGTATCCGCCGGCGAGAATTGGAATGGCGTGGTGCGGCGGACGCTGGCGCAAGGTTTATGCGGCCTGGAAAATTTGTCACTGATCCCCGGCCGGATGGGTGCCGCACCCATCCAGAACATCGGCGCCTACGGCGCGGAACTTGCGGAGATGCTCGAAACTGTCGAAGCCTTCGACCGGCAGGCGAATATGCCGGTGCGGCTTACTCGAGAGCAGTGCGGTTTCAGCTATCGTCAGAGTGTCTTCAAGCAGCAGCTGGAACGCTGGATCATCACTGGCGTGGAATTGTGCCTGCATCGTTACGCACCGTTAAAACTGGACTATTCCGGTGTACGTGAAGAGCTGGTGGCCATGGACATCACCAAACCCACCGCCACAAATGTCGCGGACGCGGTCTGCCGGTTGCGTTTACGCAAACTTCCGGACCCGGCCGTGATTGGCAATGCCGGCAGTTTCTTCAAGAATCCGATTGTGTCAGATGCCCAGGCAGAGAAGCTGCAGGCCGCACATCCGGGCTTGCCGGTCTTCCACGCGCCCGACGGCAGGAAACTCAGCGCCGCCTGGCTGATCGAAAAATGCGGCTGGAAAGGATTCCGCGAAGGCGATGCCGGCGTATCGGACAAACACGCGTTGGTGCTGGTGAATCACGGTAAAGCCACCGGTGCGCAGATCTGGTCGCTGGCGCAGCGCATTCAGGATTCAGTACAGAAAAAATTTGGTATTCTTCTTGAGCCGGAGCCAAGAATTTTGTGACGGCCGGGTTGCGTTGCCGACGGCGTGCCCGGCCCAGATTGTGAGAGGCTACTACCCGCACATTCCCGGGATTCAGGCGTCAAGACGTCATACGCCCCTCAGGCCTGCTATATTTCAAAGGGGAAATATGTTGCCTGGCCCGCAGAGGTTGCGGGCTGGTCAAAAAGCTGCCCTTTGCAAGGGGATACCGTAACGTCGCCGAATCCGGTAAGTGAAGCCTTAAAGAGGCTACGGGTAGACTGCTCAAAGTAGTGCTGGCTCATTCGTGCCGATAGAGTTTGGGGTTAAGCATGTCCGATGCCTTTTTCGAACATCCGATTCTCAATTCGCCGTACGCGTATCCGGCGCGGCACTGGGAGCTGGATCCATCGGGTCAGCCCACACAAAAAATCATCGAGCACCGCCGCCCGGCGGATTTCGTAACGCCCATCCCCAAGCCCAAGCGTCAACACGGTCAGGCGCGACAAACCGATCTCGCGCTTGGCGATGACGCCGGACTTTCCACGGACGGTCAGCGTTACGCCCAAGCGGCGATCATCCGCCGGGTTCGCGAGCAAGTCGATCGTTGGCGCCAACTCCCAGAAACGCAATGGCACGTAACTCCCGAAACCGCGCGTCTGCTGAGGCATTGGCGTCATTACCAGTTCAACAACTTGCGCCCGTTCTTTTGCCAGATTGAGGCGGCCGAGACTGCGATCTGGCTAACCGAGGTCGCACCGGAAATCGGTAAGGACGGCAAGGCCATTCTGGACCACATGGCCAATGCGAACCGCAATGCCAACCCGGACCTGACTCGTCTCGCGCTCAAGCTCGCAACCGGAGCGGGCAAGACTACTGTGATGGCCATGCTCATGGTGTGGCAGACGGTCAATGCGCTGCGTCGCCCTTCCAGTAAGCGATTCAGCCGAGGCTTCCTCGTTGTCACTCCCGGCATCACCATCCGTGACCGTCTGAGGGTGCTGCAACCCAACGATCCCAATAGCTACTATCGCACGCTCGAACTCTGTCCGCCCGAAATGCTTGCTGACATTGAACGAGCCAAAGTCGTTATTACCAACTACCACGCTTTCATGCTCCGCGAAGTGATGGAAATCTCCGCAGTGGGACGCCGGCTGCTTCAGGGCCGTCACGACGCAGAGCCTGATACTCGGGAAACCGAGGGCCAGATGATTCAGCGGGTCATGCCTGAACTGATGAGCATGAAAAACATTTTGGTCATTAACGATGAGGCCCACCACTGCTATCGCGAAAAAGCCGCTGAAGATGCCGACTACACGGACGATCACGGTAATCCGCTCGCGGGCGCTGATCTACGCGAGGCGAAGGCCGCCGCACAGAAGGCGAACCAGGCCGCGCGCGTTTGGATTTCCGGTCTTGAGGCCGTCAATCGCCAGCTCGGTGTCAGCCGTGTATTGGACCTGTCGGCGACACCGTTCTTTCTGTCCGGCTCCGGTTACGTGGAAGGCACTCTGTTTCCTTGGACGATGAGCGACTTCTCCCTGATGGATGCGATCGAGTGTGGCATCGTTAAACTGCCCCGCGTTCCGGTATCCGACAACATCCCGGGCAATGAGGTACCAACGTATCGGAACCTGTGGGAGAACATCCGCAAGGATATGCCGCGAAAAGGACGCGGCAAATCCGGGGAACTCGACCCGCTGGCGTTGCCGGTCAAGCTGCAAACGGCACTTGAAGCCCTGTACGGGCACTACAAAAAGGTTTTCGAGGACTGGAGGGGAGCGGGTATTCGCGTCCCGCCCTGCTTCATTATCGTCTGCCAGAACACTTCCGTATCAAAGCTGGTGTACGACTACATTTCTGGTTTCTACCAGCAAAACGACGATGGTAGCAACGTGCTCGAAAATGGCCGCCTCGAGTTGTTCCGAAACTTCGACGACAACGGAAACGCGTACCCGCAGCCGCGCACCTTGCTGATTGACAGCGAACAACTCGAATCGGGTGAAGCGCTGGACGAGGATTTTCGCACTGCGGCGGCGCCGGAATTGGAACACTTCAAACGTGAAGTCAACGAGCGTGCGAATGATGCGCACGCGGCCGACAATCTCAGCGACCAGGATTTGCTGCGCGAGGTTATGAACACCGTCGGCAAGATCGGCCGCCTCGGAGAGCAGGTGCGCTGCGTGGTATCCGTGGCCATGCTCAGCGAGGGCTGGGACGCCAATACGGTTACCCACGTGCTCGGTTTGCGCGCTTTCGGCACCCAGCTTCTCTGCGAACAAGTCATCGGCCGTGCGCTGCGCCGCCAGTCTTACGAGCTAAACGCTGAAGCACTGTTCACCGTCGAATATGCAGACATATTGGGCGTGCCGTTCGACTTTACGGCCCAAGCCGTCAACGTCACACCTCAACCACCACGAGAGACCGTACAGGTCAAGGCCGTGCGACCTGAGCGCGATGCACTGGAAATCCGCTTTCCCCGCGTGGCCGGTTATCGGGTGGCCCTTCCGGAAACGCGGCTTACCGCGAAATTCGACGAGAACTCGAAGCTCGTGCTTACGCCAGACTTGGTCGGTCCGGCCGAGGTGCACAACGCTGGCATCATCGGCGAAGGAGTGGACTTGACGCTCGAACACCTAGGTGACACGCGCCGCTCCACGTTATTGTTTCACCTGACGAAACGTCTGGTGGAGACCAAGTGGCGCGACAACAACGATGAGCCGCAGCTCCAGCTCTTTGGCCAATTGAAACGCATCGCCCGGGAATGGCTGGATACCTGCCTTGTCTGCAAGGGCGGGACAGAGCCGCAGCAACTGATGTATCAACAGCTCGCGGACATAGCCTGCGAGCGCATCACCAATGGGATCACGCTCGCGCATATGAACGAGCGTCCTGTGCTCGCCGTGCTTGATCCATACAACCCGGAAGGTTCCACGGCTCATGTGAATTTCACCACCACGCGCACGGATCGCTGGGAGACGGACGCGCGCCGCTGTCAGGTCAACTGGGTGATTCTCGACAGTGGCTGGGAAGGCGAGTTCTGCCGGGTGGTGGAGGCACACCCGCGCGTGATTGCTTACGTGAAAAATCGCAACTTGGGATTGGAAGTTCCTTACCGCCACGGTTCCGAGAACCACATCTACATCCCGGACTACATCGTGCAAATGGACGATGGTCACGGAAAGGGCGATCCGCTCAACATGATCGTCGAAATCAAGGGCTACCGTGGTGAGGATGCGAAAGAAAAGGCCGGAACCATGAAGACCTACTGGATTCCCGGCGTCAACAACCTCAAAGACCATGGCCGCTGGGCCTTTGCCGAATTTACCGACGTGTATGCCATGCAGGACGAATTTGCTCGCATGATAGGGCGTGCATCGACAAATCCAACTCAATCCACAACGCCGGTGCAATTGGAAACCTGACATGCCGAAGAAACCAAAAGCCGCCAAAACCGTTGCCGCACTGAAGCACAAGGAAGCCAGGCGCACCAACATTCCGACTGCGGAGTATCAGTCGGTAGTGGAAAAGGAGCTAAAGGCACCGGTAAAACTTCAATATCCCCGTACGGCCTACGGGCTGGAGAAAGAAAAGAAGGAGCGCAACAAGGACCTCGACCCGCAACTCATCTGGCGTGGCAAGGACCAGCAGGACTGGTCCGACCTCGTCGTCAACGCGCCACCGCTCTATATTCAGGAAAAGGTCAAGCCCAAAGTCCTGATCGACGACCTGCTGGCCGAATCCAGCCGCGGGGAAGCGCGACAGGCGGGCGGCAGCGCCGACCTGTTCGGCGACTTCAACGGCCTGCCCGAAGGCGCCGACAAAACCGACTTTTACCACTACGAGGGCAACTGGCAGAACCGCATGATCTTGGGCGACAGCCTGCAGGTGATGGCGAGCCTCGCCGAGCGCGAAGGCTTGCGCGGCAAGGTCCAGTGCATCTACCTCGATCCGCCCTACGGCATCAAGTTCAACTCCAACTTCCAGTGGTCCACCACCAGCCGCGACGTCAAGGACGGCAACGCGGAACACATCACCCGCGAACCGGAACAGGTCAAGGCCTTCCGCGACACCTGGCGCGACGGCATCCATTCCTACCTCACCTACCTGCGCGACCGGCTGACCGTGGCGCGGGATCTGTTGACCGAGTCCGGCTCGATCTTCGTGCAGATCGGGGATGAGAACGTACATCGGGTGCGCGCGGTGATGGACGAGGTGTTTGGGGATGAAAACCTTATCGCTCAAGTTGCGTTTCGGAAAACCGGAGGTAAGGGCGGCAGCTTCGTTGACAACGTGACTAATTACATTTGCTGGTATGCACGGGATAGGGAAAAAGCCAAGTTTCGCACCGCGTATAGAGAACGCCCACTTGCCATGATAGCCAGTGGATACAACTGGATCGAGGATGATTCTGGAGCCACTCGACGACTGACGTCTTCGGAACGGTCGGACATCTTGGCGGTGAAGCCCGGCCGTTTATTCCAGAGCTCAATACTTGTGTCTCAAAGTGGCGGAGAGAAAACAAGATTTCCGGTTCAACTCGACGGTAGTTCGTTCTCTCCGTCACGCAATACATTCTGGAAAACCAACCAAAAAGGCATGGGGGCGTTACATAGATCAGGCCGGCTTATGGGGGTGTCGGGCACTCTCGCCTACAAGAGATACGAGCGGGACTTTCCAGTGGTGCAAATAAATGCGCTATGGGATGACACAATCGAGAGCACGTTCGCCGTCGACAAGATCTACGTAGTTCAAACCGCAACGAAGGTAATCCAGCGCTGCATCTTAATGTCCACCGACCCTGGTGACTTGGTACTGGACCCGACCTGCGGCTCTGGCACCACGGCCTACGTCGCCGAACAATGGGGCCGCCGCTGGATCACGATCGACACTTCGCGCGTGGCGCTGGCGCTGGCCCGCGCACGCATCATGGGCGCGCGCTACTCGTATTACCTGCTGGCCGATTCGCGCGAAGGTCAGTTGAAGGAAGCCGAAGTCACCCGCAGCGTGCCGAAGACCACGCCGACCTGGGGCAATATCGGCCTCGGCTTCGTCTACGAGCGCGTGCCGCACATCACGCTGAAATCCATCGCCAACAACACCGAGATCGACGTCATCTGGGACAAGTTCCAGCAGACGCTGGAACCCCTGCGCGAACAGCTCAATACCGCTCTTGTAGGTTGGGCTGAGCGCAGCGAAGCCCAACAATCCGGCAAGTCCAACGTTGGGCATCGCTCGCGCTCAGCCCAACCTACGACGGTTTGCAAACCGTTCGAGGAATGGGAAATCCCGCGCGAGGCCGACGCCAACTGGGCTGAAGCTGCCAAAAAGCTCCACGCCGAGTGGTGGCGGCAACGCATCGCGCGACAAAAGGAAATCGACGCCTCCATCGCCGCCAAGGCTGACTTCGAGAACCTCTACGACAAGCCCTACGAGGACAAGAAAAAAGTACGCGTGGCCGGTCCGTTCACGGTGGAAAGCCTGTCCCCGCACCGCGTGCTGGGCGTGGACGAACACGGCGACGTGATCGACGGCGTCAAGGATTCGACCGGCGACGAGCACGACTTCGCGCGCATGATCCTGGAAAACCTGAAAGCCGCCGGCGTGCAGCAGGCCCACAAGGACGGCCGCATCAGCTTCACCTCGCTCACTCCGTGGCCCGGCGAACTGGTCTGCGCCGAAGGCCGCTACCTCGAAGGCACGAAGGAAAAACGCGCGGGCATTTTCATCGGCCCGGAGTTCGGCACCGTCTCGCGCCCCGACCTGGTGGAAGCCGCGCGCGAGGCCGGCGACGCCGGTTTCGACGTGCTGATCGCCTGCGCCTTCGGCTACGACGCCCATTCCAGCGAGTTCGAGAAACTCGGCCGCATCCCGGTGCTGAAGGCGCGCATGAACGCCGACCTGCACATGGCCGACGACTTGAAGAACACCGGCAAAGGCAACCTGTTCGTGATCTTCGGCGAACCCGACATTGATGTGCTGGACGCGGGCAACGGCCAGATCAAGGTGAAGGTCAACGGCGTGGACGTGTTCAAGCCCCAGACCGGCGAAGTCGTCAGCGATGGTCCGGATGGCATTGCCTGCTGGTTCGTCGACACCGACTACAACGAGGAAAGCTTCTTCGTCCGCCACGCCTATTTCCTCGGCGCCAACGACCCGTACAAGTCACTCAAGATCACCCTGAAAGCCGAAATCAATCCCGACGCGTGGGAAACCCTCCACAGCGACACCTCCCGTCCGTTCCCCAAACCCGAAACCGGCCGCATCGCGGTCAAGGTCATCAACCATCTCGGGGACGAGGTGATGAAGGTTTTCAAGGTACTGTAAAGTAGGCGATATGAGCGAACCTGAACTGCGCCTTCGGAACCCGCCTATCATCGAGGCAGTACTCGATATCGAGTGTGATCTGGGTCCAAAGTTTGACATCAAGGCTATTGAGACGTCGTGTCGAAACGCGTTTCTCGACACCTACCCGAAGACTCGGACACAGTTAATGCAAGGATTAGCTCTCACAATGAAGCCGGGCGAAATGGTCAGTCAACCAATGCAATCGGCTATACAAGCGTATCAGTTTTTACACGATGACGAAAAGCAGATTGTCCAAGCACGGGTTACGGGATACTCATTTAACCGTCTCGCGCCTTATTCGAGTTTCGACGAGTACCTGCCTGAGATTCGCCGGACGTGGGAAATCTATCGAGGAATCGCGAACCCGATCCAAATAGGCGCGGTGCAGTTAAGGTACATAAATCGAATATATTTGCCGTTGACGAACGGGCGTGTCGAATTAAATGACTACTTCCGAAATGGCCCCCAGTTGCCTTGGGAGAGAGGCCTGACATTCAAAGGCTTTCTCAACCAGAGTACATTCGAAGAGGATCAAACCGGCCACATTGCAACTACGGTTCTCACTGCTCAGCAACCCGTGGACAACAAAGTTCCGGTAATCTTTGACAACGCCGCTAGGGCCGCGAGCACCATTGAGCCGACGGATTGGCAAACATTGAAGGCCACGTTACAATCTTTACGAAGCCTGAAAAACCGCGTATTCATAAATACATTGTCCAACCCATGTTTGAGCCTATTTCAATGAGCGCCGCATTGTGTCTTGGCTACTCCGCACTGGCCGGATATGCATTGCCAAGCAGTGCTTTCTCGCCTGAAGCTATGGAAGTCACCAAAGCAGCACGGCAAGTTATGCAAGATAGGTTGCGGTCCGAATCGCTGTGCGGAAACAAGTTGTTAGCGCTGTCACAAATCTCAACTGCTGCCCAGGCTGTAACCGTTGACGAAGATCAGGCCTCCGTCAATCGTTCGGCGCTAAATAATGCTGAACAATTTGTGCTCGCATTACCAGACGATCTCCCGATGCCTGAATCAGCAGTGGATCCAGACGGAGCAATTTCACTAACGTGGTTTAAGTCTCATACTCAGATTTTTTCTGTCAGCGTTGGTGAATCCGACAGAGCCGCCTACGCATGGCTGGATGGTTCTGACAAAGGACATGCCGTAGACAGGTTTGAACTACCGGTGCTGCCAAACCGGCTCCTAACGATACTCCGCTCAGTCGTTAACAATGAACGGTCTTCCATCCGGATTGCCTGAAATAGTTGAGGATGACGAGGACATTGCGCGATTCTTGACGCAAAGGAGCCACTTCACTCGACAACATGTTGATCCAAGTGCATTCCTTCCCACCAAAAAATCTCATGAATCGTCTGTCTCGCGTCACGGGCGTGAGCCGATCGAGAGACTTCGAGAGATCGGGCTCGCAGCCGCTGGTAGTCGCAAGCTCTACGGCGCTGCAATGATTAAAGCGCGTGATGTCCGCTTCGCACGTCTAGAAATCGTAGCCAAAGAGCCACCAGAATGTCATGCCGCGATTCGTGGCTGGCCCTGGATTGAACAGGATCCTGAGGAACAGAAAGCTCGACAGAAGGAACGAGCGCTCGCCTTAGTCAACGCTGCAGGAGAACCCTTATTGTTCAATGAAGGTCAGCCTTGGAATTCCGAATAGCCGACACCTTCACCGACAGCCTTGGTCGTCTGACTGACGGCTAGCAGAAGGCCATCAGAACGATGACGTTAAATTGGTAAGCGGATCTGGTCAGCCCGTGTACGCAAATAGGTCATAACCGCCGGCCAGTCTGGGTACTGTTCGGAACCGAAGTGGATGTGTTCTCCCTGAAAGCGGTCCACGCCGTGTTTGACGCGGTCGTCTATCAGGAAATCGCCACGGCTCAGGTCTTTGTGGTGCGTCAGGATTAAACGCTTGTAGGCCACCTCGCCCAGATGTTGCTGAACCCAAAGCACCTTGTCCGACCAGGCCGAGGGATTTTCCCAGGGTGCGGTGGACAGGATGTACGCATCAAACAATCCAGCGAACTCTGTGAACGATTCAATGGCACCCCGCATTGAGCGCGTGTTGGTAAAAATCCCGGGGATGTCATCCTCATGTCCGGCATATTTGCCCAGCATGGCCGCAGGTAAACTGGCCAGGCCCGATTGAAAATCCACCAGCACGTTGTCCATGTCCACATAAAGTGTCTTTTTCTGCACGATAAATTCTCTGCGTTTCCCCTCATTACAGCGGGTGCAGGCAAGCTTGCTATAGCGCGCAGCACTCTTCGAACGGTACGTTAACTGCTACGATAGACGTCACGCCGGTGCCCAATCTTGACGACCAGAACGATGAGTCTGTCGTCCTCGATTTCATAGATGATCCGATAAACACCCTGCCGGACCCGGTACCGCTCCTGACTTGACAACTTCTCACAGCCCGGCGGCCACGGGTCAGTCGCAACAAGCCGGATGCGCTACATGATCCGGCCGACATCCTGTTTCGGAAAAGCCCGCAAATCCTTGGTTACGGGCTTTCAGAACACCAGCTCATGGCTTGCCATGCGCTTTCAAATCCTTGAGCAACGCTTCGTAAGAAATCACGGGCTCGGCGACGCGATCTCCGAAGGCCGCCACATCCTCCTGATCCTCGCGCAGCGCCAAACGCACGGCCTCATTGACGATTTCCGATACGGATTGATGCGTATGCACCGCCTTCAGGCGAATAGCCTTGTGCAACGCCGGTTCAAAATAGACTGTGGCGCGCTTGGATGCTTCTTTACTCATAACCAAAACTACCTCCGAAAGTGCCGCTATAGCGTCAAGATGTTATAGCGTCAACGTGCGCATCAACTCAATTTGGCAATGTGACTCATGGCTATAC
>JBOGNC010000119.1:0-12674 GCA_050747045.1 Candidatus Acidiferrales bacterium
CGCGCGGCGATGTGATCGTGGAGATCAACCATGCTCCGGTCTCCTCGATGGCCGATTATCACGCGCAGATGTCCAAGCTAAAGGTCGGCGACGATGTGCTCTTCAAGGTCGAGCGCCGCGATTCCGGTAGCGCGCTCACCATGTTCCTTGCGGGCCAGATTCCGCCGTCTCAGTGACGTTCGAAAGGCTCGTCCGCGAACGGGTTGCTTGATAGGTCTTGCCGGACACCGCGGTCCTTGAGTTGAGGCTGGGGATGCCGATAATGAATCCAACGGCGGTGTTCGCGGACAGTTAAATCCGAAGATGGAGCGTCATTCGAGTGAGCTTAAAAATGGGGCAAACGGCGCGCTGGATCACAATCGTCGCATCGCTCTGCTTGGTTTGCGCCAACTCGGCCTGCTCCGTTCGGGCCGCCACTACCACGAAGCCGGCCATTCATCGTTCCCATTCCCGCGAGCGCCGCGTTCGCGAGCGAAGCGCTCACGCCTCGTACCGCCCCGCGCGCTATGCGCGGCAATCGAGTTCGAAAAGTTCGCAGGTCGCGCATCGGAAAACTAAGAAATCGCACCATTACACGCATCACCGCCATTCGCGCCGCCGGTATCACCATCGTGTAGTGCTTCCCAGGGCGCCCAGCCCGGAGCGTATCACGCAGATACAGACTGCCCTGGCGCGCGGCGGCTATTACAAGGGCGATCCGACCGGCCGATGGGACTCGAGCACGGTCGCAGCCGTCCAGAAATTCCAGTCCGCCAACAATATTGACTCGACCGGCAAACTCGATGCGCCTACGCTGCAAAAATTGGGATTGGGTTCGGATATCGCGGGAGTCGCCGCGCCCAAGACGGTAGTTCCGAAGGTCTGCTGTACGACCACTGCTCCAGCGCCAGCTACGGTCGCGCCATCAAAACCCGCGGGTTCAATCGGCCCGGCGCCAGCTGCCGACCATGCGCAGCCGGTCTCCACCGCGTCCGGAACTATACCGAGCGCCATCGGTGCAACCGGCGCTACTTCGGCTGCCGCCGTTACGCCAGCCGCCGCATCGAGCGACGGCGGCTCGTCTGGCACTTCCGATCCCGCTTCTGCCACAAAACCTGCCGCCGCTCAACACTAGCCGAGCGCAGGTGCTTATCCCGAGAGCCGCGCTTCTTACGCCTCCTGCGGACCATGCCCATGACGCTTCTCTTCCACCTTGAAGAGAAACCACAGGCCGCCACCGACCAGTACGATTGTGATCGCCGCGCAAATGGCCAGGACGCGCGCGATGATGGCATGGTATTTCCCTGTGTCCGGATCGTAGGTGCAGCAGAACAACAAGACCTGGTCTACGACCGATCCAATTTTTTCTTTCGAAGATTGCACTAGCGCCAGCCGTAAATCCTCGGGCGCGTACTTGATCCCATAAAAATATTGCGCCACTTTACCTTCGGGCGTCAGCACCACGATCCCCGCCGCGTGCGCATACTGATCCAGTTGTGGAATGTATTTGAAATGGAATCCCACCGCGTCCGCCACTAGCTTGATTTGCGGCGCCGTCCCGGTGAGAAAATGCCAGCCCGAGGCCGCCGCCGGATCGCCATATATGCTGACGTACGTTTTCTTCTCTTTGGCCGCCAGAGCCGGACCTTCCTTCGGATTAATGCTCAGCGTCACCACCTGATATTGCCGGCCGATGCGGAAGCTGATTTTTTTGAATGACTCGTCCGCACCATGCAGCACTTCCGGGCAGAGTAGCGGGCATTTGTAATACGCCAGGATCAACACCACCGGCTGCTTCTTGAAATAATCGCCCAGCGTTACCGCGTTGCCGCCGGAATCGACGAATTTCGTATCCAGCGGCACCTGCGCGCCAAGATCCTGATCGAAGTTCACACCTTGCAAAATATTCGGCAGTTGTCCAACGTTCGCAGCCGCTGCCGCCGAGTCAGACGCGCCAGCGACGCTCTCCTGCCCGTACATAGCCGTGCTAATCGCAATGATTCCCAGTATGAGTGCGCAAACCATCGGAAGCTTCTTTGCCACCAGCGAACACGCGTGCATCAAGTTCACCTCCTCTAGTTCCCATAGCATCGACCAGGGGCGCCGCGCTCGTACGCTCACCGCTGATTCCGGCTAGCTGGAAATTTTCCATGCCAGCTATAGGTGTGGACGTTCTCTCCACTCAGCTCTAGCGTTCGAATGCGAGGGTGAAGACGGGAAATCCGTTCACGTCCGAGCAGTGTAGCAACTTTTCGCGTCACCGGCGGCGCGAGTTTAAAATTTCCCAGCGTACGTTCGCAACGAATTCACGGCGTAGTTCGGCACTGATTCTCTGTACGCCTTCCGCCCGCATACGCAGGGTGGGGGCAGCGTTGACGCTCCCGCTTCCCTCTTGCTACCCTGAATTTGCACCATTCGATCGCAAAACCGCATCCAATTCCGGGTTCTATCCGTTAGCCGCGATTCATAGGGGGTTCTGCCATGGCCACCGCTTTTGCTCCTCGCGTTTACAAGAATTTCATCGCCGGCGAATGGGTCGACGCGCGCAGCGGCAAAGGCATGGAGAATCGCAATCCCGCCAATCGCGACGAACTCGTCGGCACATTTCCCGCTTCCAATGCTGAAGACGTCGCGCTCGCCGTCAGCGCTGCGCGCAACGCTTTCCGATCCTGGAGCCTTACTCCCGCTCCCAAGCGCGCCGAGATTCTGTTCCGCGCAGCCGAAATTCTCCTACGCCGTAAGGAAGAATTCGCGCGCGACATGACTCGCGAAATGGGCAAAGTCCTGGCTGAAACGCGCGGCGACGTGCAGGAGGCCATCGATATGACCTACCTGATGGCCGGTGAAGGCCGCCGCCTGTTCGGCCACACGACGCCTTCCGAGCTGCCCAACAAAACTGCCAGTTCCGTGCGCGTTCCCGCCGGCGTCGCCGGACTCATCACGCCGTGGAATTTCCCCATGGCCATTCCTTCGTGGAAATGCATGCCGGCTCTTGTGTGCGGAAATACCGCCGTGCTGAAGCCCGCGGAAGATACGCCGCTTTCTACTTTCAATCTCGTGCAGGCGCTCGACGAAGCCGGCCTGCCCAAAGGCGTTCTCAATGTCGTCTTTGGCGAGGGTCCCGACGCAGGTGCGCCCATCCTCAAAAATCCTGAAGTCGATCTGGTTAGTTTTACGGGTTCCACGGATGTGGGCCGCATCGTCAGCCAGGCTTGCGCGCCCACATTCAAGAAGTGCCATCTGGAAATGGGCGGTAAGAACATCATCATCGTGATGGACGATGCCAATCTCGATCTCGCCATCGACGGCGCGCTCTGGGGCGGCTTCGGCACCACCGGGCAGCGCTGCACCGCCGCCAGCCGCATCGCCGTGCAGAAGGGCGTCTATCGCCAGTTCGCGGAAAAATTCATCGCCCGCGCCAAATCGCTGAAAGTTGGCGACGGCCTCGATCCCGATACCCAAATGGGCCCGTGCATCAACGAGCAGCAACTCGATACCGTGATGAAGTACGTCCAGATCGGCCTCGACGAGCGCGCCAAGCTGGCCACCGGCGGCCATCGGCTCGAAGATCCCGCGCATGCCAAGGGCTGGTTCCACGAGCCGACCGTTTTCACCGATTGCGATCCAAACATGCGCATCTGCCAGGAAGAAATCTTCGGCCCGGTGGTCGCTCTCATCCCCTTCGACACCTTCGACGACGGTCTTTCCATCGCCAACGGTGTGAAATACGGCCTTTCCGCATCCATTTACACTCGCAACATCAATCAAGCGCTCCAAGCCCAGCGCGATCTCGAAACCGGCATCGTCTACGTCAACGCGCCCACCATCGGCGCCGAAGTCCATCTCCCCTTCGGCGGCACCAAAAATACCGGCAACGGCCATCGCGAATCCGGCACCGCCGCGCTCGATTTCTACTCGGACTGGAAAACCCTGTACATCGATTACTCCGACCGCCTGCAGCGCGCCCAGATCGACTGACACCAAGAGAGGTATTTTGGCAGCGAAGCCGCAAATCATAGCCATCGGCGGAGGCGGTCTGTTCCTCGACTCCGGGAATCCGCCTCTCCAGCGGTACATCCTGCGGCAAGTGCGCAGGAGCAATCCCAAAATCTGCTTCATCCCCACCGCCACCGGTGATGATTCCGTCCACATTGCGAAGTTTTATTCCACGTTCTCCAAACTGCGCTGCCAGCCAACTCACCTCCCGCTCTTTGAGCGCACCCCCATCCTTCCCGATCTGCTTCTTTCGCAGGACCTGATCTATGTTGCTGGAGGAAACACTAAAAGCATGCTGGCTGTCTGGCGCGATTGGCAATTGCCAAAATATCTCCGGCAAGCTTGGCGTTCGGGAGTTGTGTTCGCAGGCATCAGCGCGGGCGCGATTTGCTGGTTCGAAATGGGCCTCACAGACTCGTGGGCCGAGCGCCTCGTGCCCTTGCCATGCCTTGGCTGGCTCCCGAACGCATGCTGCCCGCACTACGACAGCGAAAAGGATCGCCGCTCCAGTACCCACGTCCTCGTGGAGAGCGGCGCGTTGCCGGAAACTCTCGCTCTTGAGGACGGCGCCGCCGCTCACTTCGTTGGGCGCAAGCTGTTACGCGTCGTAACCGCGCGCGAAAACGCCAGGGGATATCGCGTGCGCCGCGATCGCGCCCGGGTAATTGAATCGCCGCTTCCAGTAACGCGCTTGAAGGCCTGACCTGCGCTTGAATTGAAGTGTGCCGTATCTTTCGCGCCTTTGCGAAGGACGAGAATTTCTCTGAGTCTCCGGCTCGCGGCCATCGGCGAATTCCACAGAGCGGAAGGATTGACATGCTCCAGCCGCGCTTTCAGAATGTCTCTGCGTGTGGTTGGGGGGGAACGCAACACGAACCCCGGCGCGGATTCCAATCGCAATTTATTTCCCAGAACGGCGTCGCGCTGATCGATGCCATTCGAGCGAGGTCTCGTTCATGGTCCAGCTCATCCATCGGTATATCCGGATTTCGTGGCGGGGCGATCTGCCGTTAACCGTCGCGGCGCTGTGCATGCTGTCCGCCGCGTTGCTGCTTTCTCCTGCGGCGCTACAGGCCCAATCGGCAGGCGCGCAACGTAAAGCCTCGCCGTCCGGATCGTCGCGAATCGAAACGTTTCGCGGCAACTGCTCCGGACTATTCGGCGATAGCGATGCAGGCGGAGGAGCTGAGGCGCGCCAGGGCAGCGCGTCGAAATCCAAAACGGAATCCGCATCCGCCGCGCGTGGCTTCAACCTCGCGAATCTGGATCGCTCCGTCTCGCCTTGCCAGAATTTCTGGAAGTTCGCCGACGGCGGCTGGATCAAGAGCCATCCGATTCCGGCGGATCATTCCGGCTGGGGAACCTTCAACATCATTGACGAACACAACAAGGAAATCCTGCACCAGATTCTTGAGGAAGCTTCGAAAGACACGCACGCGCAGCCGGGATCAAACTGGCAGAAGATCGGCGACTACTACGGCAGTTGTATGAACACCAGCGCCATCGAAGCCGCCGGAATCAAACCGCTCGCTCCGGAGCTTCAGCGCATCGCTGCCATCAGCAACGACAAGGAATTGGAAGCGGAAATCGCGCGACTGCACGGAATGGGCGTCAACGTCGGCTTCCAGTTTGGCTCCGAGCAGGACTTGAAAAACAGTACGGAAGTGATCGCCGGCGCCGGACAAGGCGGCCTGGGCCTTCCCGACCGCCAATATTATCTGGATCAAGATGCGCACTCGAAGGCGCTTCGGACGGAGTACGCGGCGCATGTTGCCAAAATGCTGGCTCTGCTGGGCGACGATCCCGCGCAGGCCAGCAACGAAGCCAGCACGGTGATGAAGATCGAAACCATGCTGGCGCAAGGTTCCACGAAAGTGGCCGACCTGCGCATTCCGGAGAAAAACTATCACCCGATGACTCTGGTACAGCTCGATCGGGAGACTCCGCACTTTTCCTGGCAGAGCTACTTCGAGGAAGTCGGCCGGCCGCACCTCGAAGGCGAGGACATGGGCCAGCCCGAGTTTTTTAAAGCCCTCGATGCGGCGATCGCCACGGTTCCCATGGCCGATTGGAAGGTCTATCTGCGCTGGCATCTGCTGCACACCGCCGCGCCCGCTTTGCCGGAAAAATTCGAGCAGGAAAATTTCAACTTTTACGGGCGCACGCTCACCGGTCAGAAAGTAATGCAGCCGCGCTGGCAGCGGTGCGTGCGTTCCACCGACCGCGAACTCGGCGAGGCCCTCGGGCAATACTACGTGAAGCGCGCGTTTCCGCCGGAAGCCAAGGCGCGGGCCCTCGCTATGGTGAAAGACATCATGGCCGCGCTGCATCAGGATCTTACGACACTTTCGTGGATGAGTCCGGCGACACGAAAGCAGGCGATCGCGAAACTCGACATGATCACGCTCAAAATCGGATATCCCGATAAGTGGCGCGATTATTCGAACTACAAAGTGACCAGCGGTCCGTACGTGGAAAATCTCCTGCACGGCAATGATTTCGAGTTTCACTGGGATCTTTCGAAGATTGGCAGGCCCCTGGATCGCACCCTGTGGGATATGACACCTCCGACGGTGAACGCTTACTACAATCCGTCGATGAACGAGATTGTTTTTCCGGCGGGAATTCTGCAGCCACCGTTCTTCAGCCCGAAGGCGGATGATGCTTCGAATTATGGCGGCATCGGCGCGGTGATCGGGCACGAGATGACCCACGGATTCGACGATGAGGGCGCGAAATTCGACGGCCACGGCAATCTAAAGAATTGGTGGACGCCTCAGGATCTGAAAAATTTTGAAGCTCGCGGCGAATGCATCGTGAAGCAGTTCGACGGTTTCCAGGCGTACGGCTTGCACGAACCCGGGAAACTCGACGAAGGTGAAAGCATCGCCGATCTGGGCGGGATGACCATTTCCTATCGCGCGTTCCAAACCACGGCCGAAGCGAAGGCCGGAAAGCCGATCGACGGATTTACGCCCGATCAGCGTTTCTTCCTGGCGTACGCGCGCAATTGGGCGTCGAACTTGCGTCCGCAAATTGCGCGGCTATATATGAGGACCGATCCGCATCCGATGGACCAATTTCGCGCCAACGGGCCGCTCTCGAATACGCCTGCATTCGCGAAGGCCTTTGGCTGCTCGGAGAATTCGCCGATGGTGCGTCCGGCGGGCCAGCGCTGCCAAATTTGGTAACCATCCGGCGAAGATCATCATCCTGAAACCGCGTAGTGAGCGTGACGAACGATCACGATTCATCTTGGCGTGAATGGTAGGTTCAGGGAGAAGCAATGCAGGAAACATCGGCACAGTACACGCAGCGGATGTACGGATACCTGGCGGGGGGCGATCCGGTGAAACTGCAAGCCGCCGCACCGGCGAAGCTGGCCAAGCTGCTTAAGGGCGTAAGCTCCAGCAAAGCGCGCAATCGGCCCGCGCCGGGAAAATGGTCCATCGCTGAGATCGTGGCGCATCTGGCGGATACCGAACTGGCGATGGGATGGCGCGTGCGCATGGTGGTTAGCCAGCCCGGCGAGCCGATTCAACCGTTCGACCAGGACGCTTGGGCCGCCGCCATGCGTTATGAAATACGCGACTTGCGCAAATCGCTCGAACAGTACCGCTCGCTGCGAGAAGCGAACGTGACGCTGCTTAAATCGCTCACGCCAGCCGACTGGAAAAAATCCGCGATGCATCCGGAGCGTGGAAAGCAGACAGTACGGATCATCGCGGAAATGACGGCCGGGCACGACCTGAATCATCTCGCCCAGATCGAAAGAATTCTCGCTAAGAAATAGCTCTTCGGATAAACCGCACTGTTTCCAATTATGGAAACTCGGCGCGGCAAATTGCGGGCGCCCGGGTGCTTGCGCTTTACAATTTATAGAGACATTAGCGGGCGATTCGGCCACTTGGGATCGGTTTTACCGGCTGAAGCGCGCGCCGCTGCACGCAGCAGGCAACTCTCAGAGGCAAACACCGTGGCGCTGAATGCGGCGGAATCGCGGCCCGCGAAACCGGGCGCGGCGCCGATCGAGAAACCAGAAGATCAGGAACTCGCGCGCAAGCTCGCCGAGCAAGAGGCAAGCGAAGGCGAACTTGCCGAACGCGAATTGCGCGCCGCCAACCTGCGCGCGGAATTGGCCGCGTTCGAACGGCGTTACCTTCATTTCATCGGCGCGCGTTACGCGGAACTCGACGAATATAAGGCGCAACTGGCGGAGCGACTGGCGCGACAGCAGCCAGGGAATGAGCGGGCACAGCGCGCCGCGCGCGAAGCACGCGCCCGCGCGGATGAAACCAAATCCGCGGCCGGCGAAAAATCCGCGCAAGAGCCGCGCGCCTTTGAAGCCACACCTGAAATGAAGCGGCTATATCGCGACGTAGCCAAACGCATCCATCCCGACCTGACTTCCGATCGCAACGACCGCTCGAAGCGGCAGCAACTGATGGCCGAAGCGAATCAGGCTTATGAAGAAGGCGATGAAGCGCGGCTGACCAAAATACTCACTGAATATGAATGCAGCCCTGAGTCCGTGAAGGGCGACGGCGCGGGAGCGGAGCTCGTTCGGGTGATCCGGCGCCTCAGCCAAGCGCGTGGGCGTCTCGCGGAGATCGAGGCGGAGTTACAGCAGTTGGTGCGCTCGGATTTGTATCAACTGAAAGAACGGGTGGGCGAGGCGGAAAAATACGGACGAGACGTGCTGAAGGAAATGACCGCGAAAGTCGACGAGCAGATCGCGCAGGCTCGCGAGCGACTGGAAAATCCGGAAGCGTCTTCCCACTGATACTTATGCCGGCCCGCGAAAAAGCGCCCACGCAGCAGATTGTCCGTGCTCCGGCCCAGGCGCTGGTGATGCGGTCGGCGGCGCTGGTGGCGCGCGGACTTCGCGATCTTTCGCGCGATTCAAATTGGCTGCTCAAGAAGGTGTTCAACGGGTACTCGTCGCAACTTGCAGCCTCACCTACTGGACAAATATGTGCCTTATCGCCGCTCGTACGGCAGGGCGCGGAAAGCGTCGCGTTATATGATGTGGAGCTCGGCGTGCCGCTGCTGGCACTCGCGGTCCCAGGCGTTAGTGGCGATTCGGCGCCGGGGCAGCCGGCAGCATTCGCATGGTCGCCGAGCGGCCGGCACTTGGTGGCGGCATGGGGCGGCTGGCCACAAGAACTGCACGCGTTCGATCTGAACGCGAAGACGTTTCTCGGCGCGTTTGGTGAATTCAAAGCGTTTCCGTCCGCGCTGGCATGGTCGGAAGCGGGAAATTATTTCGCGGCGAGTTCGCGCGGCGGAGGCGATTCGCGCGTGCGTTTGTGGGAAGCATCGGCGAAAAATACCAGCGCGATGCCGTTTGCGGAATCCCCGGCGGGCGAACTTATCGTGACGGACTGCTCAGCGTGGCCGGAATGGCGCGAGGGAGTTGCTTCAGAAAACGAAGGCCCGTCTGAATGCAACGGGGCGGATGCAGATTTCGCGGATGGCGCGGTAGTGGTGGGATTCGGGCGTGCGGCGTTCAGCCCGGATGAAGGCAGCCTCGCGTGCGTGGTGGAAATGGAGGGCGAGTGGGCGGACGACTCGATCGCCATTCTCGAAGTGCCGACTCTGCGGAAGCAGAGCGTGTTTCACGCGCAGGGGCACGTCACCGATCTCTCTTGGACCCACGATAGCAGACAGATCATTTTTTGCTCGGCAGGACAAGCAAGCCGTCTGGCGGCGGACACGATGGAGCCGGAGGCGATGCCCTTTGGCGCGGAACTATGCGCCTGTCATCCGCATCTGCCGATTTGCCTGTGCTTCAGCTCCTGGCTAAAAAACTCCGCAAAAGGCCGGCTATTCCTGGTGGATTTGCGTCGCTTGAAAATCTTCGATGAGCATGCCGCCGAAGGAGTGGTCGATCTGCGTTGGTCTTCGGATGGATCGAAGGCGTACGCGATTACTTCCGATGGCCTCGCCTATTTGTACGAACCTCCGCTGCTCTGATTCGAGGCAGTCTCGGTTCCCACTTTCAGCAAACTCGGGCTTGGAGAACCCAGGATTTCACTCGCAGCGACGACTGCTTTTCGTGCGCGGCGGAAAATCGTCGTCGCTCGATACCTATTACTGTACGGCGGCTCCGACGCTCGGCAACGCGAAGATCCACAACGTGGTACCACCGGGGGGATTGGCCAATTCGGGGGCGAGGCTGGTGCCGCCTCCGTCGAGTGGGCTGCCTCCGCCGGAGACGACGGCGATGTATTCTTTGCCGCCGGCGGCGTAGGCGATGGGATAGGAGCTGGGCGTGGCGTTCAGTCCAGCTTGCCACAACACCTTACCGGTCGCTGCGTTTCGGGCGAAGAATTCACGGTTTTGCGCGCCGCTGAAAAGCAGGCCTCCGGCGGTGGAGAGCATGGCGCTGGCGATGGGCGCGCGCTGGCGGATCATCCAGACGATCTTTTTCGTTTCGAGATTCACGGCATCGAGGCGGCCCATTTTGCCGTCGGAATCGGGACGAGGATGCACGCCGAAGCGAATGTCGAGGCCGCCAGCAGCGGTCTGCGCGGGAGTGCCGGGAACCCAGGTGTAGTCCATGCAGTTTTCGGCGAGCGGCACATACAGGATATGCGTGACCGGATTGTAGGAAGTGGCGGGCCAGTTTCTGGCGCCGTTTGAACTGGGACAGACGAGTTCGGTTTTGTTGGCGACCGGCTCAAGCTTAGGATCGATGTTTTTCTTACCCGTCGTTGGGTCAATGGAAGTGACCAAGTTTTGCAGGCCGAGGTCTTTCGAAAATGCGTATTTGCCGTTGGCGCGATCGACGGCATCGAAGAGGGCCATCTTGCCGCCGCTGACGACGAGGTCGGTGGGCTTGCCGTTGACCGGCAGCGTGAGCAGCAACTGCTCGAAGACCCAGTCGAGATCCCAAACGTCGCGATTCATGTGCTGGTAATACCACGCGAGCTTGCCGGTGTCCGGATCAAGCGCGAGCGTGGACTCTGTGTACAGACCGTCGTTAGAATCGCCCTGCGAAGGTGAATGCGGCTGGAGCAGCGTGGAGACGTCGTAGGTATTGCCGGTGCCGAAATACACGAGATTGCGCTTGGGATCGTAGCTGCCGGAAGTCCAGATCGAGGCGCCGTAGCGTTCGTTGACCGGCCAGCCATTCCAGCTATCGCCCCCGGGCTGGCCGGGACGCGCGATGGTGTGGAAGCGCCAGAGCTCGTTGCCGGTGTTGGCATCGAGACCGACGATGAAGCAGCCGCCGCGGGGATTGGTGATGCCGAGGCTCACTCCTTCGATCACTTTGCCGTGGACGACGAGCGGAGCGCCGTCGAGACGGAAGTCATGATTGGAGTGCGCGTAAACGCCTTCCAGAGGCACGACGATTTCGTGATCCCAGACGAGCTTGCCGGTCTTGATATCCAGTGCGACGACGTGGCCATCGGCGGTGGGCGCGAAGAGCTTGTCTCCATAGATGGCCATGCCGCGCATGGTTGAATCGCTGCCCTTCAGCAGCACGTCCGGGAGCTGGCGAACATACTGCCAGAGCAGGTCGCCGGTCGAGCCATCCAAGGCTTGGATCGTGCTGCCGCTCTCAATGAAGAGCACTCCATCGTGAACGAGCGGATCGATTTCGTCGGCGCTGGGAGGCAAGGCGCGGCTCCAGGCGAGATTCAGAGTACTCACATCGGACTTGTTGATCTGGGCGAGCGGGCTGTAGCCGAGGCTTGAGTAGGTGCGGCGCCAAGTGAGCCAGTCAGCGCCCGGCACATGATCGAGCATCGCGTCGGTGACTGGCGTGAGGTTCTTGAGCTCCGCGGCGCGACGGGCCATGGCGGCTTTGTAGATGGCGTCGTGATTACCGCGGATCGGAAAAGTATCGCGCTGGAAGGCCGGCTTGGCGGCGGGCGGAGCTTGCGACTGCGCCCCGGCGCTTGATGCGCTCGAGCCGCTCAATTCAGAAGCAGTCAGCTCCTTCGAACCGGTCGCGGCGCCATTCGCCTGGAGAATATAGGCTTCGAGGTCGACATAGTTTTCGGCGCTGAGCTGGCCCGGCGAAGCGGGCGGCATCTTCTGCTGCATGTAAGCGAAAAGCGCGGCGGGCGATTGCGCGCCCCACTTTTGCTGGAAGGCCGCGCCCTTGAGCGGGGGGCCAAATTCGCCGTCGTCGAGATTGCTGCCGTGGCAATTGGCGCAGCTCGTGGCGTAGGCGGTTTTGCCGCGGTCAGCCTGCGATGCGGTGAAGCTGGGAGCCGAGCCGCTCTTGAAAAAGTTCTGTGCTTGCGCTTGAGGAGCGATGCAAGAGGCGCCGAGGACTGCAGCGAACGCCAGTACGCATTGTGCAAGGAGATGTTTGAAAATACTGTCGCGAAACAAATGCGCGGATTCGCGCGTTGAAAGCGAAATAGGTTTCGTCATTGTGATGTCGCCGATAGCAAAGCGGGTACTTTACTACCACTAGCGGAGATACACCACAAGAGCTATCCGTGCGGCCAATTTGGAACTTCCGGCCGGACATACAAGGGATATCATCCGCCCAGATCTTCGGCTTGCATGGGGGCCTGCAGCGCTGATTTATTGCGGCGCTTCAAACGTGCAGAAAGAGAGGAGACGGTGAGGCGAATACTTTGTATTTCCGTGCTGGCAATTACGCCGACAGTTTACGCCGCGACGGCAGCGAGTTCGAGCCGCGTGGCCGCCGCATTTCGACAAATGCAAAGCCTCAC
>JBOGNC010000120.1:0-12610 GCA_050747045.1 Candidatus Acidiferrales bacterium
AGCCTGCCTGGCCATTTTACGGAACGGATTCCGCGCTCGATTGCATCGCCGCCAATCGAAAAACCGCGCTGCGCGAGCAACTGAGCCGCGGTTGCAGCGGCCAGCGCGTTTCGAATCTGAAATCGTCCTGCCAGCGGAGTCTTGACCGCCAGCTGATTTCCGGATTCTGCGGAGACCGCCGTCGCGCGATAGCAGCCCTCATCGGAAGTGACGTTCTCAAGCCGCCACTCCTCGTCAATCTCCACCAGCTTTACCTTCAGTTCCTGGCACCGCCGCGCGATCACCGCCCGTGCTTCGAGTCGGGCTGCCGAATTAACTACCGGCGCGCCAGCTTTGATGATGCCGGCCTTTTCAGTGGCAATTTCCTCGAGCGAATGGCCCAGGTAATCCTCGTGATCGAAATCGATCGAGGTAATCACGGCAACTTCCGGCTGCACGATATTCGTCGCGTCCAGGCGTCCCCCCAAGCCCGTCTCATACACCACGAAATCCACGCGCCGCTCCGCAAAAGCAACAAATCCCATGGCGGTAATGCACTCGAAGTAGGTCGGGTGCGCGGCCAGTCTTCCGGAGGCGAGCAGCGATTCGATGGTCGCTTGCACCCGCGTCCAGGCCGCGGCGAATTCATCGTCGGAGATATCCTCGCCGCCGATGCGGATTCGTTCGTTGATGCGTACCAGATGTGGCGAGGTGTACAGCCCCGTCCGCATTCCGGACACCCGCAAAATCGACTCCAGCATTGCTGCCGTCGAACCCTTGCCGTTGGTTCCGGCGATATGCACGCACGGCGCGGCGCGATGCGGATTACCGAGAGCGGCGGCCAGCGTGCTGATATTTTCCAGACCAAACTTTTGCACGTGCGCGTGCTGCGGCGATGCCAGCTCGCGGCCGAGCGAAAGCAGCGTGCGGACGGACTCTTCGTAATTCATGCGGGCTTGTCGGCAAAAAAACCGAGCGCGCACGAAATATACGTTTTCAATTCCTTGCGCGGGACCACCGCATCCAGGAACCCGTGCTCCAGCAAAAATTCCGCGCGCTGAAATCCCTGGGGCAATTTCTGTCGGATCGTCTGCTCGATCACTCGCGGACCCGCTAAGCCGATCAGTGCGCCGGGTTCTGCGATGTTCAAATCGCCGAGCATTGCGTAACTCGCTGTCACGCCGCCGGTGGTCGGATCGGTCAGCACGGAAATAAACGGCACTCGCGCCTCGTCCAGCCTCGCCAGCGCCGCTCCCACTTTCGCCAGTTGCATCAGGCCGACCGCACCTTCCATCATGCGCGCGCCGCCCGAGCACGAAACGATGATCAACGGGTACTTTTGCGACAGCGCACGTTCCACCGCGCGCGTCACCTTCTCGCCCACCACCGCACCCATTGTGCCGCCGATAAATCTGAATTCCATCGAGCAACAGATCACCGGACGCGCATCCAGCTTCGCTTCAATGGTGATGATGGCGTCTTTCAAGCCAAGTTTTTCCTGCGTTTCCTTCAGCCGCTGCGCGTAGGGCTTAACGTCCGTGAAATGGAGTGGATCGCTCGATTCCAACTCGGCGTCGTGCTCGGTCCACGGATGATCGTCGTCGAGAAGAAGCTCCAAGCGACGCCGCGCATTCAGCCGGAAATGGTGTTCGCATTTCGGGCAGACTTCCCAGTTTGCCTCCACGTCTTTTTTCCAGACGATCGCGCGGCACCCAGGGCACTTCGTCCACAACCCTTCCGTGCGCACGCGGCGCTCGTCCACAGGTGTGGGATTCTCAATGGAAGCTTTTTCTCTCTTGAACCAGGTCATCTGCGAATGTCGGTCGCCGTGGGTGAGCTGCGATGATGCGCGCTCATCGCACGTTGCTAATAGTCGATGCCGCGCTGCGCCAGAATTCCTTTCGTATAAGGATGTCTCACTTCTTTCATTTCGGTCACCAAGTCGGCCGCCTCCACCAGCTTCGGATGCGCATTGCGCCCGGTGCAAATCACGTGCACGCGCTCGGGACGCTTCACCAGCGCATCCACCACCGGTTCTGCCGCCAGCATTTTGTAGCTGATCACGTAGTTGATCTCGTCCAGTATCACCAGATCGTATTTCTCGCTGTAAATTTGCTCCCGTCCGAAGCACCAGGCCTCCTCGCACAACCTCACGTCTTCGGGGTCGGTTTCCGCGCCACCCACTTTCACGAACCCGCGGCCCATCGGCCGGATCTCAAACTTATCGTCGCCAAGCAATTTCGCCGTGTCCAACTCGCCGTAATGCCACGAGCCCTTGATGAATTGCAGCATCAGCACGCGCAGTCCCTGGCCCACCGCGCGGAACGCCGTGCCTAGCGCGCACGTGGTTTTTCCCTTGCCGGGTCCCGTGTAAACAATTAGAAGACCCTTACCTTCCGGCATTCTTCGACTCCCCGATGAGACCGCTATTCATGGTCGCCGGACGCCGAAAAAACGTCAAGCAAGAGCGGCGGCTGCGACCGGCCGGGCGCTGCCGCCGATCAGACCGGTTGCCGCTGTGGCGTTAGCGGAGGACCAAAAGTGCCCCCGTTCGGAGCCGCATGCTCAGACATTCCGCCCAGCACCTCACCCCGGTATCGGGGCAGAGCTTGCGGGTACTTTTGCTGCAGGAATTTGATTAGTCCTTCGCGCACCAGGCATTTCAAATCCCACGCCTGGCCGGAATCCGGGGCGTCCATCAGCGCGCGAATCTGAATTGCGTGATCGTTTGCGTCCACCACCTGCAACACGTTGACATCCCCTTTCCACTTCGGCGTCGTTTTCAGTATGCGTGTGAGTTCGCCGCGCAGTTCGTCCGCCGGTACGGAGTAGTCCACCCATAGCAGCACGTAAGCCAATAGATCGGCGCTCACGCGCGTCCAGTTCTCAAAAGGCTGCTCGATGAAATAGGAGAGCGGCAGCACCAGACGTCGCAAATCCCAGATCCGCACCACCACGAAAAAAGTGTGAATTTCCTCGATCCGTCCCCACTCGCCATTCACCACCACCACGTCGTCGATGCGAATCGGCTGCGTCAGTGCGATCTGAATTCCGGCGATCAAGCTGGATAGCGTAGGCTTCATCGCCAGGCCCACGACGATGCCGGCCACGCCGGCGGAAGCCAGCACGCTCGTGCCGATCTGGTGGATCGCAGGAAACGTCATTAGCGCGATGCCCGCGGTAATGAAAATGACGAGCACGTCGATAATGCGGCGCAGCACATTTAGTTGCGTTTGCACTTTTCGCGCCACCAGATTATCGGCGGTGTCCACGCGGTAGCGCGTCTCAAACACGTCGATGACCACATCCGTAACCAGAATCACCAGCCAGCCCATAACACCGATCAGCGCCAAGCCGACCGCGTGTTGGATGGCGCTCTTGGCAACATCCGGAAGCGGCAAAGTCGGTGCGGCGATCACCACCGCCAGCAGTGGCAGAATCCAACGTGCCAAGTTCTTGCTGTGCCGGATGATCGAGTCCTTCAGCAGCGTGGGGTTTCTTTTAGCGAGGCTGTTTACGATCGCGAAAACGGCCAAGCGGACGATCAGCGCCACCAAGATGCTGCCAACCAGGATGCCCGCGGACCAAGCCCATGCTTGCCAGTGAGCCAGAAAATAATGCATTCGGTTTTTACCTCCTTTTCGAGAGGGACTTCCATTCTCCGCATTTCTGCAATGGGATTAAAGGAATTCCTGCAATTCGGCATTCGAAAGGCGAGTAGCGAAATCGAGTGGGTGCCCTATTTCGGATACGGGTGGCCGGAGAGAATTGCAAACGCGCGGTAGATTTGTTCAGCGAGAACCACGCGAGCGAATTCGTGCGGCATGGTCAAATTTGACAACGAAATCCGCTGCGTTTTCCCGCAAGATAATTCGGACGGAAACCCTTCGGCACCGCCGCAATAAAAGCACAGTTCGCGCACGCCGCGGTCCCGCAAATCCCCCAGCCAGCGCGCGAACGATTGCGAAGTGTGTTGCTTGCCTGCTGCGTCGAGCAGGATCACGGTCGCGCCGGGATCGATTTTCAGTTTGCGCATCGCCGCGCCGGAATTGTCGCGGGTTTCGCTGATTTCGACTTCGGCGTAATGCCGGATGCGCTGAACGTAATCATCGAGCAGTGCGCGGATTTCCGGCCGGCGCGTTTTTCCCAGCATCACAAGGCGGATTCTCATCGCAGATCGCGGGCGCAAAAATCAGATCAAGCCGTACTTCTTGCGTTTTTCGAGCAGCGTTTTGCGGCTGATGCCGAGCACTTCAGCCGCTTGGCCGATTTTGTAGCGCGTCGCGTCCAGAGTGGCCTTAATCGCATCGCGCTCGATATCTTCGAGCGAACGCAGCCCGCCTGTAACGGCGTTTGGCCGTCCCGCCGCGCGCACAATCTCCGGAAAGTCGGACGGTTCGATCTGCGATGATTTCGCGAAAAGCAGCGCATGTTCGATAGCATTTTTCAACTCGCGCACGTTCCCAGGCCATGCGTAGGATTCCAGCAATTGCTGCGCCTCAGGCGTTAGCGACGCGTCCGCGCGCCCATGAACGGGACCGAGCCGCGCGACGAAATGGGTGGCGAGCGGCGCGATGTCGCCGCGGCGTTCGCGCAGCGGAGGCACCACTAGCGCAAGCACGTTCAGCCTGAAAAATAAGTCTTCCCGAAAACGTCCGGTAGCAACAGCCTGGCCCAGGTCGGTATTCGTCAGCGCCATCAATCGCGAATCCATTCGCTGCATTTCCGTGCCACCCAGCCGCTCGAAGGTGCGCTCCTCCAGCACCCGCAACAACTTCGCCTGCAATCCTTGGCCGAGCGCTGCCACTTCGTCGAGCACGATCGTGCCGCCGCGGGCCATCTCCAGGCGGCCCTGCTTTCGCTCTACGGCGCCGGTGAAAGCGCCGCGTTCGTGGCCAAAAAGCTCCGACTCCACGAGTTCCGCCGGCAGGCTGGCGCAATCAATTTTTAGAAAGGGAGCGTCACGGCGGGGGCCATGTTCGTGAATCCATCGCGCGAGTTGATCTTTTCCGGAGCCGCTTTCGCCGGTAATCAGAGCGGTTGTGGCGGCATCGGCGAGCTTTTCGGCGATTTCGAGGACGCGGAGCGAAGCGGGATCGGCCGCGATCCATGCCACGCGCGCTTGGCTCATGGATTCGATTCGCGGCTTTCTGTTTCGTTGGAATGCGCCCTCGGCTGTCCGGAGCCGGGAACGTCCAGCCGCTCGGCATTACGCCACAGCCGTTCGAGATCGTAGTAGCGGCGCGCGCCTTCGCCGAAGATGTGAATCACGATGGAGCCGTAATCGAGCAATACCCACTCCGCGCCCGGCCTTCCTTCGCGATGAGCCGGACGCCTTCCGAGCCGATGTAGACTTTCTTCGATGGCCTCGGCGATGGCGTGCAGTTGCGGGCTGCTTTGTCCCGAGCAAACGACGAAATAATCGGCAAAAGCGCTCACGCCGGAAAGCTTCAGCACGGTAATGTCGGAGGCCTGCTTGTCCTGGGCCGCTTCAACCGCCGCGCGAACTTCGGGCTGCAGATCTTCGAATCTCACCGGTATAGGGCCTGCCCCAGAATGTATTCTTCCACGCGCGAAGGCACAAGCCCGTGGATTCCCTGCTTTTGCTCCAAGCGGTCGCGAACCTCGGTGGAGGAGACGTGGCTCGCCACCGTTGTCAGCAAATGCACCACGGATTTTCGCAAGACGATTTTGTGCTGGTCATTTCCAGAGGAACGCCCCAGCTTTTCCGGCGGGACGATCAAGCGCAAAGCGTCCAGCCGGAATCCCGGCCGGCTCGCCACGACGAAATCGCAGGAATCAAGCAACTGCTCGTAGCTTTTCCACGTCGGAAATTCGAGAAACTGGTCCGCACCGATGATGAAGTACAGATGATCGTCGGGATGTTCTCGGCGGAATTTTCGTACCGTATCAATGGAGTAGAAAACGTGCGAAGGCCCCATCGGAGCTTCCGCAAGCGACGGCAAAAATCCAGGATGATCGGCACAGGCGAGCGCCACCATCGAGTAGCGATGGATGAACGGAGTGAGCTCTTGCGGCGATTTGTGCGGCGGGCGCGACGCGGGAATGAAATAAATCGAATCAAGATGAAAACGGCGCTGCGCCGCCTGTGCCACGGCAATGTGCCCGGCGTGAATGGGATCAAACGTGCCGCCGAATAGCGCGATCGACCGGCGATGCGCGGCGCCGGCGGGCTTTTGCGCGGCGGGAGTGGTCAACGTTTCTCCGGGTGCGGGGCGGAGTCGACCGCTGCGGCAGGTGGAATCAGCGACGCGGATTCCGACTGATCGGATTGCACGGGCGGAGCGGCTTTCGGAATTCGATCGAGGGCGTTGGCCAGTTCGCGGACGAGTTCGACGATGCCTTCGCCTGTCGCGGAGGAGACAGCGTAGAACGGCAATCCTCGCTTCGTCGCGAACGCACGCAACTCTTCGAGACGTTGGCGATTCGTGGTGGCGTCGAGTTTCGTGGCTACCACGATCATCGGCTCTCGCGCCAGCGCCGGGCTGAACGATTCAAGCTCGTGCTCGATGATCTCGAAATCGCGCACCGGATCGCGATCGTTTGCGTCGCTCGTATCGACCAGATGCGCGATCAGCCGCGTGCGCTCCACGTGCTTCAGAAATCGAGTGCCCAGTCCCGCGCCCTCGTGCGCGCCTTCAATCAAGCCTGGAAGATCGGCGACCACAAACGTGCGCCCACTGCCCGGCGGCGCGTCAGGATCGGCGTTGACGACGCCCAGGTGAGGCTCAAGCGTGGTGAAGGGATACGCGGCGATTTTCGGACGCGCGGCGGAAATGCGTGAAATCAGAGTGGATTTTCCGACGTTGGGAAAACCGACGAGGCCGACATCCGCGAGCAATTTCAATTCGAGACGCAGGTTGCGCTCTTCGCCCGGCCTGCCATCTTCATGTTCGCGCGGTGCCTGGTGCCACGGGCGAGTGTAATGCGGATTGCCGTTGCCGCGTCCGCCGCGTCCGCCCTTGGCCGCACGGAAGCGCTGCCCTGCGGCGGCGAAATCGAAGAGTTGCTCGCCGGAATCGGCGTCGTAGATGACCGTGCCGACGGGCACCGTGAGGATCATGTCTTCGCCGGAGCGGCCGTGGCAATCGGAGCCCTCGCCGTGGCGCCCGCGATCAGCGCGGAAGAGGCGGTTGTAGCGGTAGCGCAGCAGTGTGTTGTCGTTGGGATTCGATTCGAGATATATGTCGCCGCCATGGCCGCCGTCGCCGCCGGAAGGGCCGCCGCGCGGGACGTACTTCTCCCGGCGGAACGCGACGCAGCCGTTGCCGCCGTCGCCGCCTTTTATCGAGATTTTGGCTTCGTCAACAAACATGGAAAAATTGAACGGCGGAAACGCCGCACCTTGAAATCGAGAATGGTGGGATGACCGCCTGCGCCCTTAGGTTCACCTGTCGGACCAGCGGATTGGCTCTTTCCTCGGTGCCGCCTTACCGGCAGCTTGGAGAACTCGCGTGGCGGGAAAATGTCAGTCGGCCGCGGGCGCGACGGGTTTTTCGGAGGACGCCGCAGAGGTCTCGGCGGAAGTTAGAACGCTGATGAAGCGCCCCAGTCCGCCCTTATCCTCAAAGCGCACCACGCCATCGACGCGCGCGAAAAGCGAATCGTCCTTGGCCCGGCCGACGTTCTTGCCGGCCTTGAAACGGGTGCCGCGCTGGCGGATCAGAATGCTGCCCCCGGTAACGAATTGGCCGCCGAAACGCTTGACGCCGAGCCGCTGCCCTTGCGAGTCGCGTCCGTTAGTGGATGACCCGCCGCCTTTTTTGTGCGCCATAAGAAGCCTCTGGGAGTTTTATGCGATTTCGATCTCGCCGATTTGCACGGCGGTGTAATTCTGCCGGTGGCCACGCTGAATTTTGTATTGGCCGCCGGTCTTATACTTCAGCACCTGCATCTTTGGACCGCGCACGTGCTTAACGATCTTGCCGGTTACCTTAGCTTTGGATTGCGCTCCGGCCAGAATCTTTTTCTCGTCGTTGCGGACGGCGACGACCTCTTCAAAGGTCACTTTGCCGCCGACTTTGCCATCCAGGCTTTCGACGTGGATCGTCTCGCCCGGCGCGACGCGGTACTGCTTACCTCCACTACGGATCACGGCGTACATGCTGCCTCCAACTGAATTGATGAACACTCATTATATGGGCCGAGTCGCCGTTCCGTCAACGATTGCTGAATTAACGGTTGAGAATTGCGGCGAAGTTTCACCGACCTGGCGCGTACTTGGAGCCATGCAGATTTGTGTCGATCTGAAAGAGCGCCCGCCCTTTGTTTTCTGTCACTTACGGGGCGGTTAGAATGGCAGGGTGTGTCGATCTGCGGGAGACGATTTGCGAATAGAAAAGACGAGCAGATCGCGCGGGTGGTGAAGCGCGAAAGAGAGCCCGCCACGGCGCGCGGGCTTTTAGCGGGGCTGAAGCCCCGCCCTTCGACCCTGAATTGCGACTTCACTTTCATAGACTACGCGTTGCCTCCCTCGTCTGTAGACACACAAGCATCGCCCGCCGCCGATGAGCGTTTCAAAATCGTCTTACCTGCCCACGGCTGCTTCCGGGCAAGCAAGGAAAACGAGCCATGTTAGCATGGCGCTGATATCCTGTCAAGATACAAATCACGGGTTATAATGAGCGGACAACGCAGGGAACAAAGGACGATATATGGCCGAGTCTAAAGCCAAATGCGCACACAGGCGGACGCAGCTGATTGCGAAGGATAACGACGCGCAGTACATCGAATGCCTGGATTGCGGAGAGATTTTGGAGACGGGTGAGATGAAAGAGGCTCCCGCACCGGGATTCGACGAATCACTTTCTGACGCGTAGGTTGAAGATGCAAATCGAGACAAAGCGACTGTTCCTCCGGGAATGGCGCGAATCAGACGTAGATTCCTATATCGCGATGTCTCGCGACATCGGCTACAACTGCTTTTCGCCTCCCGGCGCGTATTCGGTGCGCGATGAAGTTGAGGCCGCAAGTGAGATCCGG
The DNA here is from genome assembly GCA_050747045.1 of Candidatus Acidiferrales bacterium. Taxonomy (GTDB): domain Bacteria; phylum Acidobacteriota; class Terriglobia; order Acidiferrales; family UBA7541; genus Palsa-295. The sequence continues at coordinate 8,983 of JBOGNC010000120.1, forward strand.
AAACGGGTCGCATTGTTCGCGGAACGGGGATTCGCGAAATTTCCGGTATTCCTAAAACAAGGCAGAGAATTCATCGGCACATGCGGTCTGCAGCCGGTGCAGGTGGAGGGGAACGAAGAAATCGAGTTAGGCTATCGCTTGTGCCTGAAGTATTGGGGACACGGATATGCTTCGGAGGCGGCTGCGGCGGTGTTGCGCCATGGGCTTGACGAGTTGAATCTCGGGAAATTAAAAGCTTTTGTGCTACCGCAGAATCGAGCGTCCGTCAGGATCCTGGAAAAGCTGGGATTTCGATACGAGCGGGAATTTCTCCACGCCGGGATACCGCACCGGCTTTATGAAATGACCAAGCAAGAATTCCTTTCCTGAGTTATCCCGTCGGGCAAATGGAGAGAGGCGAGCACAAAACGATGATTTCGCGCGGATGAACCTGCGCAAAAGAAAGCGAACTATCGCGCGCCGCTTGCCAACAGAGCGATGGACGCGCTGCCCCAATGAAATTCGGGCTTCCGCAAGTTTGGAGACGGGCGCCAGAAGCCTTAACTTCCTGTCTGCCGACCATCCGGAGGCTATCGAGTGGGGGCTCAACTCTCGGTCATGCGGCGGTCACCTGTAGATGAAACTGCATGAACGCGAGGATCTGTTTGACGACCTGACGCGACGTCTCGCTGTCGTCGTCCAGATCGAATCCATGTGGGCCCATCGCATGATTGACGAGCGTCACGGGGAAATTGCGCGCAAGAGCCCTAGCGAGGAACAGGTCGAGAGCATCGTTCAGGCAGGCGAACTGTTCCCGGCCAGCCCGCACAAGGAATAGGGGCACGTTGTTTGGAAGATCGTCGACCGACTTTCCGACGCAGGCGTTGGCGAATCCGTAAAGCTTGGCCATGTCAGCGACGACGGTCGCCCCATCGAGGTCCATCGTGAATCCGTACAGCAGAGCGGCGCACTTCAGGGTGTCGCCATGCATCAGCGCCGACAGAGCAACGCCGACGCTGCCGGAGGACGCCGCAAGGCCGATCTTGGTTCCGTCGATCCCTAGCGATGCTGCATTTTGACGAATGTAACGCAGCACGAGGCGCACGTCTGCCGCCGGTTCTTCGTTTCCGTAGATGACGGCGGTCATACCCGACGCCGCGATTAACTGGGCCCAGGAAACGGCCCATCCCATCTTTCTGTAGAAACCTTGCGGGTCTGGATACCCCATGACGATGACGACGACTGGCGGTCGCGCCCCACTCATTGTCTTAGCGGGGTAGTAGAGATCCATCTGTAGAGCGCCGTCGCTGGTCATCCGGTACGTCTCGTCTCGCCGAACCGTCGCGGGGTCCATGCCTGGGATCTGGTAAACCACCCGCTTCTTGGCCAGCTCCTGAATCTGTGCGTCTCGATTGCTCATGTGCGTGTTCCTTTCTTGCATTTGCGCGCGGAGCCCACCGCCAACGCGGAACTCATGTCGACCTCGACCGACCTGATTGAAATCGACTCACTTCTGGGGTGGAACTAGGCTCGGGTCGAGCTTGTGAGCGGTGGCATATTCCAGCGCGGCAGCGGCGCCGTCGTTGAGGCGGACCAGGACGGCGGCGAGATTGTAGTGCGCCTGAGCGAGATTGGGATTGAGCTTAATAACCTGGCGGTAGCGGTCGGCGGCCGGAGCGTACTGGCCCTGGTTGAAGAGGATATTGCCGAGATCGAAGATTGCCGCGTAATTCGTTGGTTCGGCGGCAATGGTTTTGAGGAACGCGGAGTTGGCCCCATTGAGATCACCGGAATTCATGAGCGCGAGACCAAGTCCGAAGAGCGGAACCGGCGAATCGGGCCGAATAGCGAGAGATTTTCGGAAGACTTCGACAGCTTTCTGGGGCTCGTTGGTTTTTAAATAGCAGTCTCCCAAGCCGGAGAGAGCATCTGTGGAGCCGGGCGCAAGAGCTAATCCTTTTTGATAGGCGGTAATCGCATCGGGGAATCTGTTCTCGTCCTGATAGGCGCGCGCGAGGCTGAATTCGACATCCGGCTGGCCCGGCTTCAGAGCAAGGCTTTTCTGAAAGCTCTCGATGGCGGCGTCGAATTTAGATTGCTGGTACTGCAAATGTCCGAGCTGATACCACGCGGCCGAATCGGATGGATTGCTGGCCACGACCTGCTGGTAGCCTGAAACGGCGTCGGCGGAACGGCCGGTATGCTGCAGAGCCGCGAGATAGCTGGCGCGGATATCGGCGGCATTGGGACTGAGAGTCAAGGCATTTTGGTACATTTCAGCCGCCTCGCTCCATTGGTGCTGCGAGGCAAGCGCAGCTCCAAGATTGCTGTATGCGTCGGCATATCCGGGGCGGATGGCTAGAGCCTTCCGATAACTGGTTTCGGCGGCGGTGGCGTGGCCGGAGGAATACTGCGCGGCGCCCAAGCCGTTGTAGGCTTCGGCGAGATCGGGTTTGAGGGCGATGGCTTTTTGATATGCGGAGATGGAGTCGGCGTAGTTTTTCTGGTGATAAAGCACCAGTCCAAGGTCGCTTTCGGCAACAGGATCGTTCGGCTGATATTGGAGTGCCAGGTTCAGTTTGGAGACCGCACCGCTATCGTCTCCTTTGGCGTCGAGCGCCAAGGCGAGATTGGTGAGAGCCGCCGGTAAAGCCGGATCGACCGCGAGCGCCTGGTTGTAGAGTGCGATGGCCCGGTCGAGGTTCCCCTTGGCGAACTGGTCGCGGCCCCGATCGTAGATGGTGACTGCTTTGTTGTAGTCCGAGTTGGAGATGCGATTTTTCTGAGCCCGCACAGAGCGCAGCGCGAGGGGCATGGCGAGGGAAAGTGCAACGAGTACGGAAATACGCGGCTTTGGATTCATTTACAGCCCTTAAACGAAGGATTTCGGGCGGGAATATATCACAGGTGGTGGGGGTCTAGGAGCGTGTGGCGGCTGAGGAGCGACGACGGGTCTTCGAGTTGGCGGTTACGAACTTGTGGGCCATGCGGAGGAGATCGCGAAGCATGTCAGGAGTGACGCGCGAGAGGCGGACCAACACCATGGGATACGGAACATAGTGCGCAGTGACGTAATAGACGTCGGGCGCTTCGGCGAGCAGGAGCGCGCGGTCGTTGACGTCGATGCGGACGCCGAGCGAGCCGGGTTCCGCGGAGCGATTCGTGGGCGTGCAGGCCAAGAGTTTTCCGTCGACCTTGAACGCCCGTCCACCGAATGCCGCGTCTTCCTTGACCCCGGGTAGCCCGAGGGCGATATTTCGCACGTCGTCGAAGTTGATGACCTTCTTTCGCATCGCGTAAAGGTTACGGTGGGCCTGCCTCGCCGTGATTATTCCCTAGCGCCCAAGGATTTTTCAAGAGATCTCCTATACTTCGCGCTCGGAACGTGGCGGCATTTTGCACTTTGAACAACGCCGTGGAGATGCGGCCAACCATGCGCGTGTCGCACGCCGCAAAGAATGCGGACTGCGCCCTGGCGGCGATCCAAGCGTAGAGCGGCACTGACGCGAACCTCCTTCACCAGGCGACACGGGGGCGGAAGCGAGCTGTGGTCGCCACGCTTGACTAATCCGGTTGATTACGAGAGGCTCTCGGCAATTGGACACCCCAAAATGGAGAATCGTATCGATCCCACGGTCGCATCGCTTAT
>JBOGNC010000121.1:0-12536 GCA_050747045.1 Candidatus Acidiferrales bacterium
GTGACGGCGTACGGCGCGAAAGGCGACGGCGCGACGGACGACACCGTGGCAATCCAAGCGGCAATCACCGCCGCCTGCGCCCAGACCGACCGTCCCACTGTGTTTTTTCCACCCGGAACCTATATCGCTTCGCAGACGCAAAATCCTTCCACGTCTCCGATCTTCACCACTTGTTCCGAGCTGCATTTGGAAGGGTCGAGCACCGGCGGCGGCGCGCAGTTCATCTCTGCGCCCCAAACGCGAATTATCGCGCAAGCGGGCGCCAGCCCCAGCGCCGCACCGGTATTTTCGTTTGCTTATCCGCAGAACGGCGTCACTGTGGAAAATCTGGCGATTGATGGCTACAACGAAGCGGTGTACGTGTCCGGGAGCGGCGCCCGTTTTCAGAATACGTGTCTCGCGATCGGAGGGCCGACTGGTCTGGCGGACAACGCCGCGCTGAAAATCGCGGACACCCTTTGGGTCTGGTACAACGGCGGCTGCTTACAAACCTCGAGCGGCACGGTTCCCGACGTGATCATCGCCACCGACACTGTGGCGGCCTCGACGGGCCTGCTTTACTTCCAAAACAGCGTGTGGAGCGGCGGGGGCGTGCAGTATATCGGGCGAAGCACTACTGCCAGCAGCGTGTCTGGCAACTTTATTTTCCGTGATATCACCCTGGAAAACTGTGGCAGCGACTTCCTTAATCTTTCTACCTCTCCCGGCGTCGTCACGGAATTTGCGGCGCTCACTCTGGAAAACGTGGTGATGTCCGATTGTAGCGGAGGAGGCACGCTCATCAATTTCAATATCCCCGGAGCAAATCTGAGCGGCGTTTCGATCGTCCACTCCGTCGGTACAGGCACGACGGCGCTTAAGATGACCGCCGGAAATCTGACCAGCGCCTCGGTGACGGGTTGCGAGTATGCATGCAGCGAAGGCGTGGTGAACGCGTCGGGCGAGCCAGTGGGCGGCAGCGTGGTCGAGAATTACAACGGCCTCGATTACGTGGTCAATACAGCCGACAACGGCAATCGGTTGCGTTCCGACAATATTTTTGGGAATCCGGATGGACCCGGCGCGCGCTTCACGCAATCGGGCGATTCATTTGCGAACCTGGCGATCGATCCCGCCGCTGGTGTGCTTTTCGGGGACGGGGCGAGCTACGGTTACAACGTGCAGGAGGCGGAAAATACCAGCGGTGACCTCGATATAGGCTTCGCCAAGACGCCACCGCCCACGAACGTCACCGGCACTCCAACCACGGGCGGCACTCTACCTGCCGGCACATACTACTATTGGGTGCGCACTGCTTCGTCCTGCGGATCCGCGAATTACGCGTCTGCGCCATCGCTTTCATCGGGCGCGGTGGTGGTAGCCAGTCCGAACAATGCGGTCACGATTAGTTGGACGGCCCCGCCTGGCGGCGCTGCCTCTAATCCAGGCTATTGCGTCGTGCGCGGTACCACCTCAAATTGGCCGAGCACCGCGTCGTACTACGACAACACTTTAATTTCAGCGACTACCACTAGTTTCACAGACACCGGTTCGAGCTTCATCTGCTGCGGGTACCAGCAGCCTCCGGCGGCAAGCATGACCACAGTGGACCGTTTTACGCCCACATCGCTCGGAATCGGCGTCACAACGCCGCAATACAACCTCGACGTGAACGGCAGCGCGGCCGTGAATTCGCTCAACGGAGTGCAAAAAGCGGAGCGATTTTCTGGGGCGGACGCGGCGACAAAAATCAACGCGTGCCTGACGGCTGCATCGACGACCACCGGCGTCTGCGACGCGCGCGGACTCACCGGCTCGCTTACGGCGACTTCTCACATCGCCATTCCCGCCGGGACGGCACTGTTGTGGGGATCTGCACAGCTCACGGTGAATGATTCGACCACGCATGATGCCGTCGAATTTCTAGGCGACGGCGCCGCACTGGTGGGCTATCAAGAAGCGGGCCTAGGTACCGTGCCGCGCCCAGATGCTTCGGGCTACATCGCGTGCGGCTTGGCCGGTTGCACGGTGGCGGACAATCCGAACGCCGCCTCGCGTAACGTGGACTGGGTTCACATTCAAAATATGTATCTGCAAGCGAACGGAGCGAATTCGAAGGTCATCAATATGACCAGCATCGGCCACGCCGATCTGGAAAATAACCGTTTCGTACTGGGCACCGGCGGCAGTTCGTATGGAATCTACGGCAACACCTCCACGGGCGACGAAGATTCGACCAATACGCTGATCAAGCACAACGAATTCGATCCGCAGAGCCAGAATGACACGTGCCTCTATCTCGCCGGCGTTTTCAATTCAATCGTGATGGAGCAAAACTCCTGCTATCTGCCGGCGGAAAACACCGGGACGATCGGATTTGCGCTGGCGAAAGACACCAACGGAAATTATCCGAATAACGACGAGTTCTACGGCAACGATTGCGAAGCGGCGACCACCTCGTTCGGGCAGATATGTTTCAACATCGTCAACGCACAGAGCACGGTGATCGGCCCCAATAATCGCTGCGAGAATGTGTACAACTGCTTCCAGTTTCCTTCGGACGGCAGCGCCGTCGGCATTCACCTGCTCGATCCGTACATCTCGATTTCGTCGAATACCTCGGTAAAGCCGAATGAACCCGCGTCCGCGATGGTGGCCATCGACAATAACGGACACAACTGGTTGCCGTCGATGCACTTCGGCATGAACGACCTCGGCGGCCCTAACTTGCTGGGGAACGCCGGATTCGAAGGCTGGCAAAGCTCCACGGCGCTCGATTACTGGGGCGGGGTGAACGGAACGAACATCAACCAGGCGAGCAGCGGGATTTACGCGCGGCAATCGAGCGCCAGTGCGCCGACCGATTCCACCACACAGGGAAGCTACAACGTGGCCATCGGAGACGACGCCACCGCCGGACTGGGCGTCAACTCCGAGTGCGTCCAGGTGGATTCCACGCTGAATTACACGCTGGCCTTTCGCATCGCCGCCGCGAGCACGGGGATCAACTTCCGTCCCGGATTCCGCTTTTACTCAGACGCGAATTGCACGGAAGCCGATCGCATCACCGCAGTGGCCACCAACGCACGCGTGCTGACGCCAGCGAACTACGCTGGCATCTCGACGCTCGCCGGAACCGGCGCGAATTGGCAGAGCACCAATGCGTCACTGACCTACAACAACGGAATCACCTGCAATTGCAACGTGACCGGCAGCGATTGGCAAGTCGCGTCCGCGAACAACTGGACGCCCACGCGTAACTACGCCATCACGTTCCACGTGCCAAATTCCTACGGGAGTCCATCAACCATCGCGCATTCGATGCGCGTGTTCATCCTGGAAAACACCGCGGCGAATCCGAACGTGATTTACGTGGACGACGCAATCCTAAGCCAGGGACCGGTGAGCATGAATGTGCCGCTGCCCGGTTATGTGGCCGATAGCGGCAATCCGACCGTGTACGGCAATCTGGCGGTGGACGGCGGGCTGACTGTGGGTCCGAGCGCGCTGCCAGCCACGCTCACGAGCGGCACTCCAGCGGCAAACGATTGCGCGGCATTTACATCGGGCACCGTCACGAATATTCAGGATTCCGGCGCGCCGTGTTCGTCACTGTTCACGCGTTTCTCATTGGGCTCAGTTGTGGGCGGGGAGGCGCCCAGCGCCGCGAATGCCGTCAACACGTCGGTCATTTATTTGCCGAATATCCAATTCTCGAAAATCGCCGTTGATGTTTCCACCACCGACTCCAGCGGCAGCGATTACTACAGTTGGGCGATCACCGATCTTTCCGGCAACGTCAAATGCTCGGTAACCGCGGTGAATTTGACCGCCGGGGGCACCAGCGACCAATCGTGCACGCAGGGCACTGTGACGCTCGCGAATGGACCGTACATCTTCGCCTTCACCGGCAGCGCCACCACCGCGAAGATCGCCTACGGCGGCACTGCTCCTCTGGCGCTATCAAGCGCTACGTCCAGCTCGACCAGCGCAAGCGGTGCGATGACGTTCCCCATCTCAGTTCCCCCCGCCGGCGCAACTTTCAGCGGCTACGGCTCGCCGGCCATCGTCCTGCGCTAATGCAACGCCTTTGACGGCGGTTGCCCGAAACCATAGGTTGGCTTTGCGACACGGAACGACAGGGATGTCCACATGGCGCGTATACTAGGATTGTTGTATCGTATGGCGCTCCATGCCCACCATCCTCGACATTCGGAACGAGAGCTTAGCTTATTCCGCCACCTTTGCCCGCCCTCCCCTAGAACTCTGGGGCGCGGGTGGACGGATAATTAAAGGACTTTGCGAAGCGCTGGAGCCTTACAATATCTCGCTTCGCAATATCCATGTGAGTCCCGCAGCGGCGACTGCGGCGGATGCTGTCATCGCGGTACAGATCGGCTCGACAGTTCTAAAGTTTTCATTTGAGAAGGTAGAGGCCACGTTTTCGGGTTTTGGCGAAGACGAGTTTCGTGGCATACCCAAGTTCCTTCAGATGTCTACCGGCTGGCTCGAAAAGCAGTATCCATTTGCCGCGCATGAAGCGTGGTATTTCTGCCACGCTTTCCTGAAGGGGCCGACCGTCGACGAGTTCCTGAAAAACATCTACCCGAATCCGATAAAATCGGCGGGTTTAGACCTAGGCAGCGGCGGGGTTTTCTATCGTGCCGTTCCCGAGAAAGCTTGGACCATACAGCTAACAATAGACAAATCTCAGCAGTTTCCTGGTGGATTGTTCATAGGCCTCAGACTTAACGTTGCTACCGGGCTTGTCGATTACAACCTCCTGTTTACGGACGGCAGACAGTATCTGGCCAAAGCACTGACTGACTTGGGACTAGCTCTTCCGGAGTTGGCGGGCTGACCGCGAGGACGGGGAGGAGATCATGACCACTCAACCGATCGCAGTAGGGCCGTTGGGCGAAGCGCCAGGAGAGAGGCGAGCGCGCCCAAGGCGACAGGCTGGGACCCAGCAGTACTTCCAGGGTTTGCCCAAAGGTGCCGGCTTAGGAATCATCAGTATCGGAGATCGGTCCCTCGCTGGCGACGAAGTTCTTGAGCGGATATTTTCCCAGAGTGGATCAGATATGCCGACATTCATCGTGGACCTCAAGTTCGAAAGCCGGGCCGCGGATTGGCCGCGGTCAGTCATCGAGGCGATCGACTCCTTACTCGCCAGCAAAGAAGATGAGGTTCCACCTACGGATTACGCATACGAAAAGGCGCGCTCGGTAGTCGAATCCGCTTACGGAAGGGTCAGGGCGCGAATGAACGTGCCAGAGGTGATTCCACGTCCCTCGATTACGACCGACGATGTGGGCGGAATTAGGTTCTCTTGGCGCGCAAATGGCAAACAGGTACGGGCGAACTTCGGCGCCAGGGATGGATTGCGGAGCTACATATATTTCGAGTCCGACCGTGATCACGACGTCGAAGAATTAAACGCCGATAGACTGTCTGGAAGGCTCTCTTGGCTGACGGGGCGGTAGGCGGCTCGGATCCTATCCCATTCCGAGTTCTGTTGCCGCATGACATCTTGCTCCGGGCTCTCCTCAAGCGGAGCTGGCTAGAAAATCTTCCAGAAGCGTTCATGCTGCGAACAGATGAAGAAGGCCTCTCGGTGTGCTTCGATTGCTCGCCTGAGGAGTGCATCGACATTGGGCGTTTTAATCGCATACACGGAGTGGCAAGTCTCCGGGTTAGCGGTGCCACGGACCTCGATCTTACAGTCACAGCAGACGAACCTTCTCACGCGCTAATCGGCGGTATGCCCCATAAAGAACGAGACCCTGATAAAGCTGAGTGGCTCGCGAGCCAGTTAGCCGCTCGCGCCGAAATTGTCGACCGTATACGCCGCGAACGCGCGCGTTAGTGCCTCTGTTCGCCGCTTCCTGACGTTAGGTCCGCGGCGTATTTTCACGACCAACTCGTTACTGACTTTGTCTGGAGGCTGCTATGCCTGTTGTGCCCACTACTGCGTATTCGCAGGCGGAAGACGCCCTGAGTTTGGCGCGCGCGCTGGTGAACGACACGGCGGGCGTGGTTTTCACGGACACGCTGCTGATGCCGCTGTTGAACTCGGCGTATCGCGGATTGCAGCGGGAGCTAGCCGAGGTGGGCGTGAGCGTTTTAGCCGAGCAGCAGGATTTGGACCTCGAACCCGATCCCACTTCGGGCGTCACGCCGACGGAAATCAGCGACACGTCCAGCCCGCAACTGCCCACCGATTGCCTGGTGCCGCACATGCTGTGGGAGCGCGCTGCGGCGAACAGCACGGACGTGTTCGTGCCCATGGAGAAATTCACCAGCGGCGGCGGGATGCTCAACTTGCAGCCCAGCAGCTATCTGCGGCTGTGGGAATGGCGCGAGGACAAAGTCAATTTGATTGGTGCCACGCAGGGCATCACCGTCCGCATCCGTTACGAAAAAGTTTTGCCGGAGCTGACGCTGGGCACCGACCCGATACAGATTCGCTCGTCGACCGACCCGCTCGCGTATGCCACGGCGGCGCTGGCGGCGCGTTCGCGAGGAGCGCGGGCGCTGGCGCAGGATTTGATGGGCGCAGCGCAAATGGCTACGGAAAATCTAATCGAACGCTACGTGCGTCCCGAACAGGTGAAGGGCCGGCGACGCATGCCCTATAGCTACCATCGAAGGACGATTTATTTGTGATGCAAGTTCGCGCAGGCGTTCGGCCCTTGGGCCATTCTGAGGACTGTGGCGACGGGGCAGCTCCGCGGTTTGGCGGGCGCCGGCTACTTCGTTACCACGTCGAGCGTGAATTGGAACGACCGCGCGGTGTTCAACGAGTTTCCGTTGGCGTCGACGGCGTTGCCTAAAACGGTTAAGTTCGTCAGGCCAGTCGGCGTGGCCGTGGTGATCGCGGCAGAGCCGTGGTGGCAACCGGCCAGAATCGCAGCCGCAAGTCCCGCGCACACGAAGACCACAGCTACGCGTCTGCGAGCAGGCGCGCTACCGAGCGTCGCAATTCCCACGATCAGCAGACCGGTCCCGCCGAATGCAGCGAGCCAGGGCAGAGCAGGGGGCAGCGGAAAACCTCTTGTCGCGCGTCCACCCGCAATTGGCGGTCCGGGACGGCCCGCCGGGAACGCGCGGGACGGGTCAATTACCGATGGACCGTACGAAGAGCAGCCGGCGCTCGGGATGGGCGCGACTACTGTCGCAGACGACGTGATCAGCGCGACTTTCACGCTGACGGGCATTCCCGGCGTGATCGTCGCGGGGCACGGAGTCGCCGCACAGCTTGTGTTGGTCGGCAAATTCGAGGGGCAAACGAACGAGATTTGCTCACCGTTCATGCCGAGAACATTGTCCGGCGTAAGCGTTGCGGTAAATGTGGCCGTGGAACCAGGCTTCACGGATATTTCGGTGGGCAGTTGCGTCGCGATGCTGTAATTGTCTCCGTAGCCGGCCAAATTCACTCCGGCGACATCGCCCTGCGCGTCGGTGACTACGATGGCGCCCTGGCGCAGCCCGGAAGCTGTCGGCGTGAATGCAACGCTGATGCCGCACGTCGCGCCAGCTGGCAGCACGGACGTGCATGAAGAACTCTGTACGGTGAAATCCGGCGCGGTGGCACCTTGAGCGATCACTGATCCCGTGGGCACGGACAATCCGGTTATCTGCGTACCGGACGAATTCAGAAAATTGAGCGTAATGGGCGCGGATAGACCGCCCTCCGGCATGTTGCAGAAGATTAATGGGTTTGTCTCTCCGCAAGGGATACCGTTGCCCGGCGAAACGCTGGAAAAAACCAGACCGCTCGTAGCTGGACCCGCCAGATAGATTGTGGAGGTATCGCCGGAAGGATCTGTCGCAGTCAACTTCGCGGATCGCAGCCCCGCTGCGGTGGGCGTGAAGCCGACTCCGACGGTACAAGATCCACCGGGGGCCAGCGCGCCGCCGCATGTGGTGCTTTCAATAGTGAAGTCGCTGGCGGCAAACTCGGACTCGAGCCCGGATATCGGCGCGAGCGCCACGTTCACACCCGTCGCCGGGCCTCCGCTGCCGAGCGTGAACGTCTCAACAGCGGGAGTCGCAGTTCCAATCGCCGCCGCGCAATAGGTGTACGCGTTATCGGGCAGCACTGCAGGAGTACAGGCAGGCTCGATGGGCGGCGCAAGAGCGAGCTGCGAGCCGGTGCCTTCGAGGTTGATGATCAGCGTGTCGCCGGCCGCATCCGTGACGGTGATTGCCGCCTGGCGCAACCCCGTCATCGTTGGCGAAAATGCGACGGACACCTGGCATTGCTGATTCGCGGCCAAATTTCCCGTGCATGTGTTGCTCCCAATCAGGAAGTCTCCGTCGGCGAAGTTCGCGGACAGGCCGGGAATCGCGGCAAGTGAAACAGTCACGCCGGTTACGGCCGATTCCGCTTGAATATTGAACTGCACATCGGGGCCCGCGACGCCCTGAGGCGAATCACAGAACGTAAACGCAGGTCCAAGGGCACAGCCTTGAGGATTCACAGTGCTCGCGAGAACCAAATTGCCGGGGTTCGAGGCAGCGTGCGCGGTTGCCGGCCACCGGGCCAGCGCGAAAGCCGCCAAAATCGCCAACGTTACCGCACCAATAGCAAACCGGGGTTTCCGGCGCGCCGTTTTCGCGCGCGCGGGCGAAAGCAATCGCCGCACTTAGCTCTCCCCTCGCAAGTTATCGCAGCATGAATTCTGATCGTCGCCTTGACACCCCAATGCTGAAGACAGCGTTGGGACCCCGTTTTGATTCACCGGCACACGCCAAGGTTGTGTCGAACCTGTCGCTTCGCAAAGACGGCCATCATAACAGCGCCGCGCCCGTGCGGCCAGCGAATCATAGCGGAGAGCCGAATGGCGAGGCGGCCATGCAACCTGCGCTGATGATCGAAACGAATCGAAACAAGTCGCTGATCACGAATCACCATTCACGAATCGTGGCACATCTTTAGGAGGCACCATGGCACTTACATTCACGCTGGTGGACACATGGGACGACGGCAAGCGCGTCCACGTGACCGGTACAGTCGCCGCATCCGGAAGTTATTCCACCGGCGGCGACACACTCGATCTTTCGCAATTTCCTGTGGTCGGTTCCACGCAAGCGCCCATCCAAGGCACGGGCTGGATGGACGGGCTCGCCGGATACGATTACGTCTTCGCGCCCGGCGCGGCGCAGAATAGCGGCAAAGTGAAAATCTTTCAGCAGGGAAGTAGCGCAGGGGCGTTCCCGGAGCTGGCCACCGGCGCCTACCCTGCGGCGATCACTGGCGATGCCATCACTTTCTACGGGATCTTCAAGAAGCTACAGTAGGTAGCTCTAGTTGATCGCCGCGGAAAACGGCCACCATCGAACCGTCGGCAACGAACGCCGTATCTGGCGGGCATTCGTCAATGAATCCGAACTCATGCGGATACAGACCGGCGACGGAGCCCTGGAACGATCCGGCGCCGGCTGAACGCACGTTCCACGGCGGATGCTCAACGCGGTACTCGACAGTTGAATCGGGCGAGCGCCGCGCGTAGCCCCAGTAGTGCTCGGTGATGAATTCCTCGTGAGATCCCGGCACAACAGCCACGTGCCGTCCTAGTTCCGAAGCGACGATGCTGTTCCATTTCCCGCCAAAGCGCCACGCGTACTCAAAGCGGAATGCCTCGAATCGGTGCCGCGTGGGCAGCGTTGCGTAGTTCTCTCCGTATAGAATGTTCGCCACAAACGCGACTGCTCTTCGCGGCACGATCTCTCGAATGAACACCACGCCGCGCTGGTCGCCCCGCCGCACGTAGAAACGCAGATTAACCTCCTCGAAATTACGGTGGAAGGGAACAGGAACATTGCGCACGCGCGTGTTCAAAAACAGGAAGCCAATCAGGCTGACGTACGTGCGTCCCTGCCAGCGATCGAGCTCCACGCCGGTTGGAATGTAGGGCGCAAGCACTGCCGCATCAACTTCGTAGTTCAGCATCACCAGATGCCGCCATTCGGCGGTTAAGAAAGGTTTTGTGCCCATCCAGGGGCCGGGCTTCTGATAGCGCGGGCGGGCCGGATCGATCGCTCTTAACGGAGACAAATTCCCCTCGCAATTCGACGCAAGTCCTACCCAAATCCTATGTCGATTGAAACATTTTCGCGTTTGCCGCTCAATGTTTTTGGATCGTGGATCACACTGCTCGATCCCTCGGACGTACCTCCGGGAATGTCGCCGAATCTCGCGGACGTCGATTTTTTCCCGGGAGGCGTCCGCACGCGGCCGGGACTTGTCTCCGAGATGGCGGGCATCGGCGGCACGCCGCAGATCAATGGCCTGAAATCATACGTCAATACCAACTTGCAGCCGTTCTTGCTGATTCTCGATTCGCTCGGCAACATCTACGAAGAAATTTCTCCGGGCGTGTTGAGCCTGTTGGTAGCAGGCGCGGTGAAGCCCAGCCTGTATCTCGCTTCCACCACCCATTTTGGACGCGAATACATGGCGCTAGGCGACGGGCAGATTGGGCAGGATCTGCCGCGTCAGTTTGACGGAACAAACTTCGATCGCGTCAGTCAAATCGGTCCGGGAGAAGGTCCGTCCGTGGCGGATTCGACGGCGGCGGGAAGCGTCTCGCCAGGCGTGCATCAAGTTTCGGTGGTGTTCGTCGCGCGGCAGGGATATTGGACGGCGCCTTCTCCACCCGTTTCGTGGACTTCCGCTGGAAATTTGAAAGTGAACGTCACGAATATCCCGACCGGGCCCACGAATGTGGTGCAGCGGCTGCTGGCGTTCACCGCTTCGGGCGGCGCAAGCTTCTATCATGTGCCTGCGGCCATGGTGATCAACGACAACACCGCCACGTCGCTAACCGTCGATTTCAGCGACACGATTTTGCTTTCCGGCACCAGCATGGACTACCTCTTCGGCCAAGTTGAGTTGCCGCCGCAGCTCGGCACGGTGGCTTACGCTGAGCGCATTTTCTGGTGGGGTGAGCGCGCCGCGATGGACAACTGGCGCAATCTATCATTCGATGGCGGATGGGACGCGTCCGGCAACGGCCGTCCGCTGGGATGGCAGCTCGATCCCACGTTCGGCGCGGGCGGCAGCCGCGAATCGAGCGACGTGATCTGGGGCGACGCGTATCGCATTGCCGCCGATGGGGCAACCGCCAGCCGCGGGATGATCGAGCAATATGCCACCGTGGACGCCGCCGGCAATCCGCTGTGCGTTAACAACACGGATTACTCCGTCCGCGCGCGAATCAAGCGCAGCGCAAATTTGTCCGCTGGCACACTGCGGATCGTAGCCTACAGTCCCACGGCAGGCCAGGTGGGCGCGGGGATGGGCATTGCATTTACGCAAGCCACCACCGTATATCAGGAATTCATCGCGGATCTGTTTCCCGCGCAAGCGTCGCTGCCCGCCGATCTTTTATTGCGCGTCTACGCGGACGGATTCCCGGCGCCTTCCGGCGAATCGTTCGTGATCGACTGCATCGAAATCTTTCCTACCAACGCATCGCAAAATCCGTCTCTGGTGCGCGCCTCCGGGACGGACGAGCCGGAAGCTTACGATGGCGTCACCGGCATCATGAGCATCGCCGAAAACAACGGCCAGGGCCTGCGCGCCGCGTTCACGCTGCGAAACAATCTGTACTTCGTGAAAGAGCGGAGCCTGTACGTGACGGCGACAGACGGCGTGAACGAGCCGGCTCTGTGGCAAGTAGAGGAAGTGTCGAACCTGGTGGGCACGCCCTCGGCGCACGGCATCGGCATCGGCGAGGAATGGGTAGTGATCGCCGGCCGCACAGGGCTGTATCTTTTTGATGGCAGCGAGCCTGTAAAACTTTCGCAGGAAATTCAGCCGACGTGGGACGCCATCAATTGGGAATACGGCGACCGGATCTGGGTGCAGGTGGATACGCGCGAAAAGCGCGTCTATATCGGCGTCCCAATGGGCACGGCGACGCAGCCGAATCAGGTTCTCATGCTCGACTACGCGGAAGGGTTCACCGATCCGCTGGTGGCCGCGCTCAGCGCTCCAGAACGCGGACGGAAATGGGCGCCGTGGACGATTTCGGCGAATTCTTGCGCGCTTGTGGAGCGCAGCACCGGCGTGGCGCAGATTTTCTTTGGCTCGAATAACTCCAGCGGGAAAGTCTATGGACTTACTCCGGGAGCGTATTCGGACGACGGAGCGGCCATCAATTCGTTCTATTCGACGGCTTACCTGGCCGCTACTGGCCAGAGTGGGCGAAATCTTTTCGGTTATCTGACGGGCTACGTGCAGGGCGCTGGCTCGCTCGCGCTTTCGGCCAGCTTGCCGGGAAATTCGAGCACGGTTTCGCTCGGCGCGTGGACTCTCGCGTCGCCCGCCTCGCGCGACATGGAGCAATTCAGTAACGTACTCGCGGAGCGCGTCTCGTACCTATTTGGGACGAACGCGGCCGGCTCGTGGTTCTCGCTCACGAAGCTTGTGCCTTGGGCCAAACCAGACCCCTTCGCCATTGTCCGCGGCGGAAATTAGCCGGTCGGACCTTAGGTAAGCGCATCCGGATCAAACGAACAGCGGATGGCGAGGCATACTTGGCGCA
>JBOGNC010000122.1:0-12499 GCA_050747045.1 Candidatus Acidiferrales bacterium
CGCTTGACCATTCCCCTGGCGGCGCAAGACCAGACGATGCGACGCGAATACTCGTGCTTGTGGAAGCTGACGAGGGCGCGCACCTCGCGCTTGAGGACGACGCCGCATTCGAGGCGCTACCGCATCCGTTGGCGCAGCAGCCAATTTCCGCGGCAGCGCAAGCGGCCCTTGCGCGACTAGGCGTAGCGTTCGGCGCGAACACATTCGATGCCGCCGAAGCCGCTTCCAAATATCACCCGCTACTTCGCCATCGAATCTTCTAGCCCACGCCCATGGTCATTCGCGAATATAAGGAGTCCGATCTGGGCGCTCTGCGCCGGATGCACGCAGGGCAAGGCTTCGATTATCCGTTTCCGGATCTCGCCGATCCCATCTTTGTTTCGAAGCTGGTGCTCGAGGACGACTCGAGCCGGCCAGTAATGGCTTCTATCGCACGGCTCACCTGCGAGATGTATCTGCTAGTGGATCGCGGGAACTCGCGGGACAGATCGCGTGGCGCGGACTACGGTGCGAATGCTTGCGCGGATCGCGCGTCACCGCCGCTTGGCTGTGGTAGGGCAGGGAATCCGCGCCAGCGTTACGACTGGTTGTGCGCTCTACATGCCGCGGGCGAACGCGACTTGCTCGCGCGCGGATTGGACGACGCGCATGCTTGGCTACCGCCGCAGATCGCCAAGCGATTCGGACGGCGCCTCGAAGCGCTCGGCTGGGTCCGCGACGCCGCCTGGACGCCCTACTGCCGCCGCCTTTGCGGCTGATGAGGAAGCCCAATCACCATCGACCATCACAAGAAATCAAAAGAGATATTTCGCCAACCTCATTGAGCCACTGAAACCCAGTAGCATCAGGTGCGCAGAAAGGCTTGAGTAGTCCCGCGGCGTTATCCCAGCCGCTTGACGCCAACACGCACTCAAACGTATTCGGTCCAGTCGCACGTACACCTTCGTTTCGGTCTCCGAGTCGACAATCGAGCTCACATCCAGCAACGGCCTCGATTTCGGGTAGTTTGTGAAAAGCTACGCTCGTTTTCGAGCCAGACGAAAGAGCGACCACGAATTCCCGCAGTCGGAGGACTTCTTCACGCTCGAAGTCGAACAGACGAATCAACGCCCGACCACGGGTAGCATTGGGAATGTATTCCATTCTCATGGCGCGATATTAGCTAGCCACCTCAAAACTGCGTAGAACGAAACGCTTGGAGGATTTCCATGTCACGCGGAGCACAACGTAGCACGCGCGCGCTTACCGACCAGCAGCTCGCGCAGCAGAATCAGCTTATCTCGCAGTCGAAGCAACAGGGCCAGCAGGACCGTTCGCTGGTGATGCCGACGATCCAGAGTCTGCTCGCCAGCCAGGGCTACACGCCGCAACAGCAATCGGCGATCACGCAGCAGAGCATGGGCGCGGCCAACACCGCGTTCGACGCGCTGCGCCAGCGTGCCGCCAATCGCGCCGCATCCACCAACAACTCGGCCGGATTCGGCGACCTCACCGCCCAGTTGGGTCGCGAACAGGCGCAAACCGATGCCAACCAAGCGCAACAAAATCAGATCGCTTTCGCAAATCAGGCGCTCAAAGAAAATCTCGCTGGACTCAATGCGCTGGGCCAGACCTACGGTATCGACACCAACCTCCTTGGCAAAGCTATGGGCGTTCCATCGGAACTGCTCGGGGTGCGGCAACGGGCGTCAGGCAGCACTTCGAACGGACTCAGCGGTCTCTTCGGCATTGGGTCTGGCATCGCCTCGCTTTTCGGTTAGCACGACATCCGCGCGTTTGATCGTCTCGCATTCGCCAACGGGCGGCTGTGCCCTAAACCGTTGACCCTTAGTACCCCGAAAAAAACATCAGGCCTTTACCCGATTCACGAATGTCTTTGGTTCTGTAAGATACGCGACAGTCCGGAGGACACATTCCAGTGTCCTTGGGGCGTTGGTGCCTTCGCGTGCCAACGGGGGCCAGCCTGACCGGGGGACGCGTGGTACGTATTCTCATTGCAGACGATCACCAAAAAATCCGCTCGACGTTGTCCGAGTTCATTCAGCAATCGGATCCGCAGTGGGAGATCTGCGGTGAGGCAGCCGACGGCAGGGAAGCTGTGACGAAAGCGCAGACACTGAAGCCTGACGTGGTTGTGCTCGACTTTGCCATGCCGCAAACCGACGGAGTCAGCGCCGGACGGGAAATTCGAGCGCGTTTGCCGGACGCTTTGGTTCTGGTTTACACGTTTATGGTGTTCCCGCAGTTGGTACGGTTGGCAAAAGAAGCCGGCATTCAGGCCGTCATGCACAAGGCGGACTCGCACGGCCTGGTAACGGAAATTCGCGGGCTTCTAGCCTCCAATTCCGCACCAGACAGTGCTGGCAACGCGAAGGAAGTCGCGCCGATCCCTCCTACTCTCACTCTTGAAACGCCGCCCCACCGAGCATTGGCCTCGGACCCAGCGTTCGCAACCTCGACGGAAGATCCACCGGTCCAAGAACCGCCATCGAGTCCATCAGAATTCAAAGCGTAAGCGCCGGCAATTCCTGGGTATTAGGTGCTCTTCTGCAAATCCAGCTCGAAATATAAGGCGCCGGGCACAGGATTGTGTCGATAGGGCGGAATTTCCTTGAAGCCCAGCGAACGGTACATGCCGATGGCCGTTGCCATCATGGGCAGGGTGTCGAGGCGCATTCGCTGGTAGCCGGTCTCGCGCGCGGCGCAAACCAGCGCGTCGATCGTCGCGCCGCCCGCACCTTTTCCGCGAAACGCCGGGCGGATATACAGCCGCTTCATCTCGCAGGCAGTCCTGTCAATCGGACGCAACGCTCCACATCCGATTTCTTCACTCTGATCGAAAGCCACAAACAGCCGACCCGCCGGCCTGACGTATTCGCCGGGCAGCCGCGCTAGTTCTTCCGCAAAGCCCTGAAAGCAAAGATCGACTTCCAGCGACTCCGAATACTCAATAAACAACTTCCGAGCGATCGCGACGAATTCAGGAGCTTCCGCGATTTCGATGCGAAACACGAGGCCTTCCTTCACCGAGCCCGAAAGTGAGCGGCTCCTAGAAGGGAACTGTCGCATCCGGAGCTGCCGCCGCAAACAGCCAATTTGACAGCAAGAGCCGCTGAGCATGAAGCGATTGGTTTTGCTGAAGTCTCGAACTCGTTGCCAGTGGCTGTCCCTTGGAACAGGTGGTGCTTATTGCAGGAGGGACCGCAAAAATCGCTGCCATCGAGTGCGCTGCAGCTGGGCTTCCACTTCGGGCGGAATCCGCGGGAGCGATTTCATCAGGGTGTTACTGACGCCGCTGAAGAAGCCCGCTTTCTCGTCGATCCACTTGGCGTAAATATCGAAATTCTCATCCGTGCAGGTAGAGCAAAACGGGAAATCCACAAGATACTGTTTGCCAACAATGCTGTATAGGAAGTCCCAAGAAACCGGCACTCTCCACGTTGGGAGACGATATGGCTGGAAAGCGCCCCGGTAGCGGTGACCACGCGCCGGGGCCGCGCAAACGATACATCGATCCGGAAGCGACGCCTCTCGAAGCAACACCAAACATCCGGAGGAATGATATGCTCCTTCGATCGCTCCTAAGCGCGTTTTGAAGAATACGTCTCTCAGAAGTGCTCCGTCCACGCCGCTTGAATTTCCGCAACCGTACCACAAGAGGAATTGAGGATGAGGAGGGTTTCGAATACGGGCGCCGTAGTGCGCTTGGCTTGTGTTGTGACGTTTGCTGCACTCGCGATGTTCATCTTCGCGCCTGGCGCGTTCGCGCAGAACCAATCGGCCTACCTGCGCTGGGCGCCGAGCGCCAGCGCGGTCGGCAATCCGTCGCTGACTTACAACGTCTATCGCGCGAATTCTTGCGCCGGCACATTCGCCAAGATCAACGCCGCTCCAGTGGCCAGCACCGTCTTCCTGGACAATCAGCCGCCGCCCGGAAGCTACTGCTATCAGGTAACGGCCGTCCTGAGCGGCGTGGAGAGCAACCCATCCAACGACGCAACGGCTACGATCCTGCCGCTCCAGCCGCAATCTCAAGCGCCCGCGAATCCGTCGGCCGCGCCGGCGTCAGCGAAGGCCGCCTGTTCGCACTCCGGCGACCTGGTCAACTGGATTCACTGCGTGGTCGAAAAAGCGCGCGCGAAAGCTGCGCCACCGCTGCCAGTGCACTGATGGTCGACTCACTTACGCAAAACTCGATCGTGCCTCCAATGCACGGCAGGGAACTGAAAACGAAAAGTACGGCAACGATGCCGAGTTGTGGCAGCGGCGTCGCGGTAATGAGCTTCGAGGACGGCGCACTACAGATTCAAGTGACGCTGTCCATACCGATCGAGATTCGCGCGAAACAGGTCAAGTTGGACCTACTGACGCGACGCGAGGCGAAACTGACCGTGGTGCAGAGTCGCGTACTGGATTTGATTATGACCGGCCTGGAAAACAAGGAAATCGCCAATGAACTTCATGTCGCGACCCGAACGGCGAAATTTCATGTGTCGAACCTGCTGGCAAAAATGGGGTGCGCGAATCGGGCGGAGCTGGTGCGGGTAATGGCCAGCAGGCAAGGAGAGGAAGAATGCGGGAATGGATCGTAACGCATCGAGCAGACGCGGAACTTGTGGCGGCCTGCTGGCTGGCCGTCCAAATTGCCGCTGGCATGCCCACACCGCGCGAGCCTTCGAGCACCGCGTATAAATGGGCGTTCAACGTAGCGCATTCGTTCACCAACTTGCCGCGCCTGCTGGCCACGGCGTTCCCGGAAGTCAGCTGGATTGCGGCGCTTTTCGGAGTCAAGTCAGCAGATATAGGACAACCAACGGGCGGAGGGTCGGCCAAATGAAGTGGGACATTCTGTTTCACGTAGGGGATTTGGTGTTGCAGGCATTGGTTGCCTGGGCGGTTATCCCGGTTGCCATGCGGGTGATGGCCGTGCTCAAGGATTTTCCGCCGCATCGCCATGAAGCAAACGGCATGATCCGCTATCCCTCCGGGTTTGAACCAGGCCGCACGGAAAGATTGTGAAACTGGAGCTCCAGCGCGACGTGCAAACCGGGCAGGGAACTACCGGTCAATTGTTTCTCGATGGCGCGCCATTTTGCTTCACGCTTGAGCGACCCGCCGCACGGTTTGGCGATCCTCATCCGTGCATTCCGGCTGGCGAGTACCGCGTGACGCTGTACCACTCGCCGCATTTTGGCCGCATGATGCCGCTGCTGGCGGACGTTCCCGGCCGCGACGGGATAGAGATTCACTGGGGCAACTACGTCGAGAACACCGATGGGTGCATTTTGGTGGGTTCGTCGACAAGCCTGCTCGCGGACGGAAACCCTGCAATCTGGAATTCGCGCGAGACGTTCGACAAATTGTTCGCCGCAATCGACGCAGCGCTTGCCCGCCGCGCCCCGGGCCAGGCCGAGGGTTGCACGATCACCATTCGCCTTCCGCAGCTTACCTCCGCGCACGAGATTGCCATCGATGCCCAGAGTCTGTAATCGAGCAGGATGCGACCGCCAGCTAATTTCAAAGGACGGAGGGCCCGACTATCGCAGGCACTTCTGTAGTCCGGATTGCCTGCGCGCCGATAAGCACGAGCGCATACTTGCCAAGCGTAATCGCATGAGCAACCGGCCCTGCCCCTATTGCCACCGAAAACGATCTTCGGTCCCTCCAGAAACTGGCTTGTGAAGCTTCACAAAGCTCGCCCTTAGCCTGTAGCTATCGACCAAGAGTAAACGGCCCACCTCGCCATCCGAACGCTCTGAAACGCCCGGTGATAAGAAAAGGAATCGAGAAAAAGGGAAATGAAGAAAGCAACTATCTCCAACGCTGTTGCGGCGCTGTGTCTGCTGGCGACCGCTTTGACCGGTTGTGCGGCGCAAAAAACGGCGACAAATCCCCCAGCGAGCCCACCGACGCAGCAGGACTGGACCGTCACGGCGGCTTGGCAGGAAAATTTCACGAATTTCGTCCCATGCAGTTCGACGGTAACGAAAGGCTGCGTGAGCGGGTTCACCTGGGGCTATTTGCAAGGGACCACGCGGGTGGCCATCAAAACGAGCGCACCGACGGTATGCGCCGGCCCCACGCAGCCAGAAACGTGTACGGATACAGTGAATGCAACGCTGGGAATTGGTCCCGTGACCTTCTACATAGTGGCGAATTACGTCGACAATGCGGGAATCGCCACCAGCACGGCAGCGGATCAGTCAGCGCAGCAGAACGTGAGCCTCGCCCCACCGGCCGGATTGGCGGTCAGTTGGCAGTAATGAGTCCAGCAAACCTTCACCTCGATAAACGCGGTAAGAAATCGACACCGGAACATCAGAAGTTCGAGCCGTAAATTTCGCACAGGAGAAAAGTATGAAACGAGCGGTATTGGCCGCGGCTGCGGCTTTGTGTCTTATCGCGCTTCCGGCAGTGGCGCAGACCTCAGGGATGCCAAGTGAGCCATCGACTTCCGTTCCGGCGGCCAGCGCTCCTCCAACGAACCAGGGTAGCTTCTCGCTGACAGCGCAAGCCGTGGCGCTGCCCGGCGGCGGGCAAACAGTAGCCGCCACCGACCTGGGCTTCACCAAAGCAATCACGCCCAATTTCTCGTTGCGCGACGACAATATTCTCGCGCCATCGAACGGCATGCAGTTTTACGGCGGCGGTGGAAATTATTTCTTGCCCACGGCCTTTCTCTCGAAGACTTTGCTCGATCCCAAGTCGCTGCAACCGTACGTCACCGCGAGCATTGGCGTCGATCGAATTGTGCCTGCCCGCGGACCGTCGCAGCAGCACATCGCATTCCTGTTTGGCGGCGGGTTAAACTACAAGCCGGCGAGTGGCTTGTGGGTGAACCTCTTCGAGGCGCGTTACGCCAAGCTGCCCGGCGTCGCAAATAACACCGCGATCATCAGCAGCGGCTTCACGCTGAATTTTTAGCCGCGAGCGAACGCTATGACTGACCAGCTCACTCCCGCACAAATTCGACACGCCGAAAAAAACGCAGCTAGCGAAAGCTTCGCTCACAAGGCACTCGTGGGGCTCGATCAGGATGTGAACGTCGATACCGGCGGATTGCCGGACGAGACGATCAGCTCGCGGGTGCGGCGGATATCGGATGCGCATCCGCGCTGGGGCTGGAATCCCGGCGTCTGGCTGGCAAAAATCATTAATGCAGGACTGAATGTTTTACAGCAAAATCATGGCGCGCGAGCACAAGCAGGGGACTTGGAGCGGGCAACAGCGGTTGAAGAAATAGAAAGGCGATCGCTAGATATTTCCAATGAAAAACACATGCGTTAACTGCGGAAAACCGTTCCGCGTCTCGCCGTCGACGATCCTGAGGGCGGGAGGGCGCGGAAAATTCTGTAGTAGAGACTGCAGACATGCAGCAAAAACTGTGGAGAGGAAATGCGCCCAATGCGGAGCTAGTTTTACGGCCGACATGTCACGAGTAAAGCACGGGAGAGCCCGATACTGCTCATCGGCATGCAGATCGAAGGGGCACAGCTATCTCATGCGTGGCCCCCGAAACCCACTCTGGCGAGGAGGAGACACAAAGGAGAAGCGGCGCATCTCGAACCTCAAACACGCTTATGGAATTTCGCTGGAAGACTATAAAAGCATGTTAGAAGCGCAAGGCGGGGCGTGCGCGATCTGCAAGCGACCCCAAAAGGACAAGCGTGGATTTCCCTTGCATGTGGACCACGATCACGGGTCGGAGGCAGTTCGTGGGCTGTTATGTAACGGGTGCAATCGGCTAATCGGTTGCCTGGAGTCCCACTTAAGGCCACAGGCCGAAGGGTACTTAAGAAAGCACGCCATGCCTGGAAATAAGACGAAGCCGGCGTGAAGTACCTGCTCGAAGTCCTCGAAGCAGCAGCCCTGATCGCAACAATCGTAGCGCTGGTGGGACTCATCACGATCGAGGCCAGCGTGCGTGAACGCTTGCCGCGGATACTGGCGGATGGCGAGAGCGCCGCGCAAAGGTTCGCCGCCGCGAGCGACTCTGTTGCCGACGCGGCGGGTAAGCAGGACGGCTACCTCGATCAAACTTCGCGCGAGCTGAACAAAACCGTGGCCGACGCGCACGACCTCATCATTCACACCGACGAATCGCTCAACGGCCGCGACGGCCGGGGTGGAACCTTACCTGCCGCGTCAGCGCTCCTGGCTGAGCAGCGAATTCAACTGGATACGATCGAGGCGCACGCCAATCTGGCGCTCGACGATTTGGACGCGGCGGAAAAGCAAGCGCAGCCCATACTCGCGTCTTTAAACGAAACAGCGCGAAGTGCGGCGCAAACAGCAGGGAACCCGGGTATCGCCGAGAGCCTCCAGCGCCTCGATCTTGCTCTGGCCGAATCGGACGCGACGCTCGCGAATCTACAGGCGATCAGCGCCAGCGGCAACCGCGACGCATCCATGATCGAGACCCGGCTACGCCAGGCGCTCAAACCCGCCAGTCTTCTCAAGTCAGCATTACTCCGTGCACTCAACATCGCCGGTTCGGCGGCGCAAGTCGCCGCGAGCCTCCATTAGCGGAATATGGCCAGATGCTCGGCAGCCAGTAGGGGTGACCGAATTATGTAGCTAAGACAATCTATCTAAAGATCCTTGACATCCCCGCACCCACAAAGTAAACTCCAAATATTCCGCTAATGAATATTATGTTTATTTCTCCTAGTGCGACCCTTGGAACCGGGAGTTCTTGAAAAATTCGGGAGGCCCGTGAAGCGAGCCTGTCCGTTGGTGTTTGTGGGGGCTTCGAGCTGCGCTTTGTGAAGATTCATGAAGCCATATTTGATTGTGATATTTATCTCGGCGTTGTAAAGCGGCTCTCCGGCCCCGTCGTTCACATTGAAAGCCGCGCGGCACGCGCCGATATCGGCGTCAAGATTTGGGACGCCGGGCGCGGCTGAGTTTGACTGATTTGGGGCGAGCGTCGCACGGGCGCCCATCCCGGCAATCCGGTCAATGACATGGCGATAGCGCATACCAATTGCGCCGTAACGCCTTTCGTACTTTCATTCGGGCGATTCCTCCTGCCAAAGCTACGCTCCGCAGCCGCATGCCGCGATTCCCTTCTGCCTGAGGGTGTCATACAACGCAAATGGCGATGGCATCCCGGCTCGCCAATTCGCCGGCCGCCGACAAATTGCAGTACGAATAGGGCAGTCCCTGGGTTGCGATGGGTTAAGCTTCATAGAAAGCTGGCGAGGTAGACCGGCGGAGGCGGCACTGGATGCGGACGACGTTTTAGGTCGTGTTATCATCGTATTTAAACCCTGATGAAACGGCGGCTGGAACTCGACGCAGCCCGCGGTCTGATGCTGGTTTGGATTGCCCTGACCCACCTGCCAACTGTAATCAGCACATACAGCAATCAACCCTTCGGATTCGTGTCCGCGTCCGAGGGTTTCATCATGCTGGCGGCGCTATTCAGCGGCCGCAATTACTTGAAACTGGCGCAGCGAGAAGGCTACTCGGCCATGAGCAAAAAGGCCGGGACGCGCAGTTTGCGGCTGTACTTATATCACGTGCTGCTGCTTTGTATTGCGTTCGGAGTGCTGGCACCGTTAGCCGTGAGCGGCAGCCGGCCGGGCGTTTATAACCTGCTGGATTTTTACTTTGCGGCGCCGCATCGCGCCATTTTGGATTCGCTGCTGCTCATCTACCGTCCCCCGCTGCTGGATATCCTGCCGATGTACATCCTGTTTTCCGTGGCCCTGACGCCGCTGGCGCTGAAGCTTGGAGAAAAGTTTGGATGGAAGTACGTTGTGAGCGTGAGCTTCGCGGTCTGGTTTGCGGCGCAGTGCGGGCTGAAGAAGGCGGTTTATCTTGCATTGGTTCATGTCGCCGCGATGAGAATTCCTCTGAAGAACATGGGCGCGTTCGATTTGTGGGCGTGGCAATTCCTTTGGGTTGCGGCGCTGTGGCTGGGCGCTCGCTGGGCGCGCAACGATCTACCAATCGAGAAGTGGGCGCGAAAGGTCATGTGGCCCGCAGCGCTAATCGCGCTGGCGTTCTTCGCTATGCGCTACGCGGTATTCCCCAACGTCCAACCGGCGATATTGGGAGTTCTCTTCGACAAATGGCACCTTGGCGTGGTGCGGATCGTCGATTTCGCCGCCGTGGCCGCTGTGCTGGTCCGGTTCAATAGCAAGTTGAAATGGGTCGCGTTCCGGCCGCTGGTTATGCTCGGGCAGGCGTCCCTGCAAGTGTTCTGCGTGCATTTGCTGTTCTGCTTCGCAGGGCTGACGCTGATGGGCACGGCCGAAGTGGTAACCGGCTGGACGGAAGGCGCGCTGATGGCGGCGACCCTGGCCGGCATGTTGCTGACGGCGAAGCTATTCGAGAAGAGTGCTTCCGGCGGGAAAGGACGGCCACAGCCGCGAATACAACCGCTGGCGATGGAGAACGAGTCGACGCGACCCTGAGAGTATCTTGTTACACAGAATCTTCCCTCCGCCTTAGCACCTTTCTTCCCCAGCGTCCTGGCTGAGGGGATGTTGCGGCTGCAAGCCGCCCCACTTCACATTCGCTTAGGGCTTCACAGACGCAATGATGAATTGGGGGACGCGGAAATAGAGAGCGCCATCGATAATCTCGATGTTCAGGGCCTGCGCGAGTTCAGGCGAGGCGGTGCGAAATAGACGCTCGACTTCGGCGGCTGCGTCTGGTGGTGTATTTATGCGGCGAATCCAGGCGGCGAAATCCATGGGGCCGCCGTTTTCTGAGACGGCTCCGAATTCCTCGAAGAAGACCTTCATGCCGGTTGCGGCCACGAATTCCCTCCATTTGCTCGGGCGGTAATTCCGAACGTGCGAAGGATCGCGGAGCTTTTCGATGTGATTCCACTGCCGATCGAGAGAAACGTCCTCCGGCGCAGTGCTATCGATAACAATCACGCGCGCGCCGGAACGTGCCACACGCGCCATTTCGTGGACCGCAGCGCGGACATCCGCAAAGTGATGTGGCGCCTGGCGCACGGTAACGACATCGAAGCTCGCATCCGGAAACGGCAGCGACTCGGCGGGGCCCTGTCGCGTGGTTACGTTCTTCAGCCCACGCGCGGAGGCATTGCGCGCGGTTTCGGCGAGCATCGGCTCGGTGAGGTCGTAAGCGATCACCTGGGACACGTGCGTCGCCAGCGCTAGCGCGGTGTGTCCCGCTCCGGTGGCGATATCGAGAGCGACGTCGCTCGGCATGGGACGCGCTAGTTCGACGACGCGCTCAAGCGCCGCGGGATCGCTGTGCGTCAAGCTGATGGTGTACGCAGCGGCAGCAGCACCGAATTGCGCGGCTACGCGGCCGTGGATCTGGGCGATCCCGTCCGGGCCCTCTGTACGGCTCTTAGTCGGCATCAAAAAGCTCCTGCCGCAAAGGTACAAAGAGCGCGCCGACTTGTCCAATTGACTGTTGTTATGCGGCGTTGTTCCCACTTATAAAACGATAAGCGTCCACATAGCACATGTCCGCCCCTTCCGCGCAGCTGGCATTACGCGCCTGACGGAAGGGCAAAGCAGGCGCGTTAATTGTTGACCCGTGCTCTGAGCGGTATATACTTCCGGCGGCTCGCCGCAGCGTGGGGATTGAACTTGAATATAATATGTGGCGCTGAGAGCGCGCCCATAGCGGCGGCCCGGGACGACGGGCAACACTTACGATTTTCCAAGGAGGCGGCAGATGAAGAAGTGGCTGGTGGTTGTGGGGTTGGCGGCAGCAATGGCATTGCCTGCATTGGCAGATACGACGACATGGCAGATCGATCCGAATCACGCCAACGCACAGTTTTTCGTGAAGCACCTGGGAATTTCAACCGTGCAGGGCGAGTTCACCAAAGTAACCGGCACGGTCACGATCGATAATGACGACATCACGAAATCCACAGTGGACGTGACGATCCCGGCGGACACCGTCTACACGCGCGTAGGAATGCGTGACAACGATTTGAAGAGCGAACACTTCCTCGACGTGGCGCAATACCCAACGATCACATTCAAATCCACAAGCATCACCAAGACTGGCGACGACACCTACGATCTGAACGGCAATCTAACCATCCGCGGCGTCACCAAGCCGGTGACGCTAAAGGTGAGCGATGTGAGCAAGCCGATCAAGGCGATGGGCGGATTCCGGATGGGAGCCTCGGCCACCACGACGATAAACCGCCAGGACTTCGGTGTCGCGGCCGATCCGGGAATGGTCGGGAACGATCTGCACATCCTGATCGACCTGGAGATGGCGCACAAGTAACCGTTCAACCAGTTGAACTTCGATTACGCCTCTCTTCGGTGCGGGGCTTCCCGTATACAGGCCCCGCACGAAGCATACAAGCTGTGCTGGTTCACAACCGGGTGGTTTGCCTCGCCGCTTTCGTATCTTACTAGAACTCATTTCAAAACCCTGCGTAAGGTGATCATCAAACAGGCGATATGAAAGAAAGCTTCGTAAATGGAGTCGGAGCGGTCGTAGCGAACGACCAATCGGCGAAAGTTGCCGAGCCACGCAA
>JBOGNC010000123.1:0-12497 GCA_050747045.1 Candidatus Acidiferrales bacterium
CCCTCGACGCCGATTTCATGGAGCGCGTCTTTCACCGGATCAAGCTTCGAAGTTTGAATGACCGCCTCAACCTTTGTCATCGACGTTTTGCTCCGCTCGTTTCCGGATCGCGCGCCCGCACGTCACGAGTTCGCCTTCCGGGTCAGCTTCAAACATCTTAATAGTACCCTTCCTCGCCATGCTGAGATAGATCCAAGCCCTGTAGTTCATCTTCTTCCGCCACGCGTAGCCCGATCACCCAATCGACGATCTTCAAAAGGATCAGCGTCCCAACGATCGCCAATCCCCACGCAATTGCCACGCCCGCGAGTTGGTTGAGAATCTGGTGGAAATTTCCATCGATGGCACCGGATGGCATCACCTTGCCAGAGGCATCATGGAAAATCGGGTTGATGGCGCGGGAGGCAAAAATTCCAGTGAGCAATGCGCCGATGGTGCCGCCCGCTCCGTGGATGCCGAAAGCGTCGAGCGAATCGTCGTAACCAAAACGCGCCTTCACTGCGGTGACCATCCAGAAGCAGAAAGCCCCAGCAATCACGCCGATGACCAACGCGGACATCGGGCTGACGAAGCCGGAAGCGGGCGTAATCGCCACCAGTCCAGCAACGGCTCCGGAAATCGCGCCGAGTGCGCTAGGTTTGCCGCGCACCGCCCATTCGACGGCACTCCAGCCGACTACCGCAGCCGCCGCCGCGAAATGAGTGGCTACGAACGCGCTGGTTGCCAGAGCTCCCGAGGCAAGAGCGCTGCCGGCGTTGAAACCAAACCAGCCAACCCACAGCAGGCAGGCTCCCACGAAGCTCAGCACCACACTATGCGGAGGCATCGGCTCGCGCGGATACCCGACGCGTTTGCCCAGGTAGAGTGCGCACACCAGCGCCGAAACTCCGGAAGTGATGTGAACGACGGTGCCGCCGGCAAAGTCCAGCGTAGGTAAACGGCCGCCGAGAGAAGCATTGAGGAATCCGCCCTTGCCCCAGACCATGTGCGCCATGGGAGCGTAAACACATAGGGACCAAAGCGTGAGAAACAGCAGCAGAGCGCTGAACTTCATGCGTTCAGCGAAAGCGCCGGTGATCAGAGCCGGGGTGATGATGGCAAACATCAGCTGAAACATCATGTAGGTCTGAGCCGGAATCGTGCTGGAGTAAGCCGGATCGGGCGCAAGACCGACGCCGTGCAAGAATAGGTGATGGAATCCGCCGATGAAGCTGGTTCCAGGGCCAAACGCGAGGCTGTAGCCGAGGATAGCCCAAACGACGGTGATGACAGCCACCATGGCGAAGCTTTGCATCGCGGTGCCCAGGACGTTTTTCTTGCGAACCAGACCGCCGTAAAAAAGGGCGAGGCCCGGGATGGTCATCAGCAAAACCAGCGCCGAGCTTGTGAGCATCCAAGCATTGTCCGCGGACGCTTTTGCATCCGTGGCGGCGCGCTCGACGGCCGCCAGGCGCGCAGCGTTGTCCAATACCGGCGTCAGCACGGCGATTGATGAGGTGATCGGTAATCCCGTCAACAGCGCGTCGCGGGCGGGTGCCGCGAACCTGGCAGGCGCCGCAAACGTTGCAGGCGTGAAACAGAACAGAAGACAGACAAAAATCGCCGATTTCCGAATCCAATTCACACGCATAAAGGCGTCGTTATCCTCGGACAGTCAAAATGGAATTTGATTGAAGGGCGAAAGCGCGAACAGCCGCCGCGATTCGATTTTCCAATCAGTGAGATCGAGAATTCCCCAATCAATCGCCGAAAATTATACACGTTACGCTCAGGCGTGCAATGCATAGAGACTGATCTTCATTGGGGATAGTTTGCAGCCCGCGCCGCCAACCGCCAAAACGTCCTCGATCCCTGAGGTTGGCTCGGGTGTAAGCTAAGCGCAGCGGAGTGCAGCGGCGTGCCGTTTTTGCACCACCGGACCGATCGCGCATTCGCTGGGGAGTTGCTTATGGCCAATGCAATAGAGCTGCGCGTCAACGGCCACATTTACGCAATCAATACCGATCCGCAAGCCACCCTTCTCTCGGTGCTCCGCGATCAACTGGACTTGACTGGAACGAAATACGGCTGCGGCGAGGCGCAGTGCGGCGCTTGCACCGTGCTGATCGATGGACAGCCCCGGCGCTCGTGCATCACTCCCGTTGGGACAGCCGCCGGTCGGCATATCACCACCATCGAAGGGCTGGAGCATCGCGGGCGCTTGCATCCGGTACAGGAAGCGTTTCTTGCTGAAGAAGCGATGCAGTGCGGCTACTGCACTCCGGGAATGATTATGACCGCCGTGGCGTTCCTCAAATCAAACCGCGATCCCACCGAACAGGAAATCCTGCACGGAATGGAAGGTAATATTTGCCGGTGCGGCACTTATCCGCGGATCGTGGCGGCAATTCAACGCGCGGCGAAGAATGGAACTCAGTCATGATCGATGATCGAGCTGCCGCGGCCGACATGGAATCAGCGACTGAGCCGGAGCGCTACGAATTTCGCGCGCCAGCCGTTCATCACTTCGAATTGCAGCGACGCGATTTCTTTAAATTTCTCGGAGCGGGCGTTCTGGTGGTCTGCGCGCTGAAGGACGCAACAGCGCGACAGGAATCGGGCGCGCGCTCTGCTGGTCGCTTCGGGTTCGGAGAACCGCTGCCGAAAGAAATCAGCGCCTGGCTGCATATCGGCGAAAACGGCGTGGTCACCGCTTACACCGGCAAAGTGGAAATCGGGCAGAACATCCGCACCTCGCTAAGCCAGGCCGTGGCGGAGGAGCTTCGTTATCCGGTCGAGAAAATCCAAATGGTAATGGGCGACACGCAGCTTACGCCCTACGACATGGGCACGTTCGGCAGCCGCACCACACCAACCATGAATTTGCAGCTACGCAAAGTGGCCGCTGCGGCCCGAGAACAATTGATCG
Source organism: Candidatus Acidiferrales bacterium (assembly GCA_050747045.1). Taxonomy (GTDB): domain Bacteria; phylum Acidobacteriota; class Terriglobia; order Acidiferrales; family UBA7541; genus Palsa-295. The sequence continues at coordinate 2,909 of JBOGNC010000123.1, forward strand.
GTTTGGCCGCGAAGAAATGGAACGTGGACGCGCAGAAGCTGGACGCCGTCAACGGTCGAATTGAAATTGTCGGCGCCAGAAAACACATTGCTTATGCTGAGCTCGTCGTGGGGCAGCAACTCACAGCGGTGATTCCGGCGGAGGACCCGCTGATTTCTCCCGCGCAATGGACGGTCGAAGGCCGATCGATTGCAAAGGTGGACGGGCGTGATTTTGTAACCGGACGCCACCTCTATCCTTCCGATCAGAAGCTTCCGGGAATGCTCTACGGAAAAGTTCTGCGGCCGCCTTCGTTTGGCGCCACGTTGATTTCCGTGAACGCGCCCGCATTCGATTTGGCGGACAACGTGACGTTCGTGCGCGATGGTGATTTTGCCGGGGTCGCTGCGGCCACGGAAGAAGCAGCCGATCGCGCGCTTGCGTCTCTGCAAGCAAAGTGGAGCGAGCAGTCACAAATTTCGAACAACGATCTTTTCGCTTACCTGAAAAATAATCCTATCGAAGCGAAAGGATTCGGAGGTCCGTCGCGTTACGAGACCGGCTCTGTCGATAAGGACCTTGCCTCAGCCGATCACCAGCTTCGCCAGACCTATACCGTGTCTTACATTCAGCATGCTCCACTCGAGCCGCGGGCAGCCGTGGCGCAGTGGTCCGGAAACATGCTCACGGTATGGACCGGCACTCAGAGGCCCTTTGCCGTGCGCACGGAACTGGCGCAGGCCATGCGCGTGCCTGAAGATCAGGTTCGCGTGCTAATGCCGGATATGGGTTCGGGGTATGGCGGGAAGCACACGGGCGAATGCGCTGTGGAAGCTGCGCGCCTGGCGCGAGCTGCTAACGCGCCGGTTAAGCTCGTTTGGACGCGCGAGGAAGAATTCACGTGGGCATATTTTCGTCCTGCTGGAGTGATCGAAGTCGCGGGCGGTGTCCGCAACGACGGCACGCTCGTCGCTTGGGATTTCACCAATTACAATTCGGGCGCCGCCGGTATTCGCACCTTTTACGAAGTGCCCAGCCAGCGGATCGTCTTTCAGCCCACGCGATACCCGCTGCGCCAGGGTTCGTACCGCGCCCTCGCCGCAACGGCCAACCATTTTGCACGCGAATCGTTCATGGACGAGCTGGCGCACGCCGCGAACGTGGACCCGCTCGAATTCCGGCTGAAGAACTTGAAAAACGGCCGGTTGCGAGCTGTTTTTCAGGCGGCCGCCGAAAAATTCGGCTGGAGCGCGGCAAAACCGGCGCCGGGACATGGATTCGGAATCGGCGGCGGATTCGAGAAGGGCGGCAACGTGGCCACATGTGTGGAAGTTGCTGTGGATCGCGAATCGGGCTTCGTGAAAATCGCACGCATCGTTACGGCCTTTGAATGCGGCGCCATTGTGAATCCGGAAAACCTGAAAAATCAGATCGTCGGAGGGAATATCATGGGGCTGGGCGGAGCACTCTTTGAGGAAATCGAGTTTGCCAACGGACGCATCCTCAATCCGCGTTTTTCGAAATATCGCGTGCCGCGATTCAGCGATGTTCCGGAAATCGATGTGGTGATGCTCGATCGCAAGGACGTGCCTCCCGCCGGCGCGGGCGAGACGCCCCTGGTTGGCCTCGCGCCCGCCATCGGCAACGCCATTTTTCAGGCAACCGGAACCCGCCTTCGCTCGTTGCCGATGATTCCCAACGGCCTAAAAACCGCCTAACTCGCAGCGATAACCCGTCGCGAACACCTGTCCTTGCAAACAGGCGGTTCTTGCCCGAACATTCCGCTACCATCGGTCCAGATGTTCACGTTCGGCCTAGATGGAGGCGTGTGGGTCCTCGAGGGCCAATTTTATCTGCCATAAAAGTATATGCGGCTCGCGCAACTTTTCGCGCAGGGCTGTGTTTGAGGAACTGAAGGGCCTCCACTAGGCAGTCAACGTTGGGGGCCGACACTTGAAATGAGCACCACCACTACGGAGGGAAACACCATGAAAATCGGAAAACTTATTTTGAGTGCGGCGGCCCTGATTGCGTTCTGCGCGCCCCTGTCATTCGCACAGAACGTCCATCAGCGCAAAGACAATCAGCAGGACCGCATCGCGCAGGGCGTAAAAAGCGGCAAGCTTACCCCTGGTGAAACGGCACGCCTCGAACACCAGCAGAAGAGCATCAACCACGAGGAACATCACATGCGCAAAGCGGATAACGGGCATTTGACGGCCGCCGACCGGAGGCAGTTGAATCGTCGTCAGAACCGCGCGTCCAAGAACATCTACGCGAAGAAGCACAACCATCGCGTCGGCCGCTAGGCGGCAATCACCGTGCTATCTGAAAAGCCCCGGCTCTCCCAGCGCCGGGGCCTTTCTTTTTCCAACGGCCAACGGCACTCCGTGCGTCAGCGCATCAACCTTACGAATACTGCTTGTAGCGCGCCACACGCACGTTCTTGAACCGGTCGTTCGCCAGGTCGTAATGGACGAAATTCAGCATCCGCCGGGTTTCGCCTTTGCGAAACGGCAGCTTTTCGTTGGGATAGTCCCGCAGACATTCAAATTCCGAATACATCTCCACGGCGATTCCGCTTTCGTCCATTACTAAATAATTCGCTTCGACGAACTCGCGCACGTACGTGTGGAAGTCCGTGTAGAAATCGACGATGGCCTGCGGCCCTTCCAGCGTGAAGCTCGGCAGCTCCAGCACTACATCGTCCGCGTAGAACGGAACCAGCTGATCGTAGATTTTGTTGTTGAAGAAGCCCAGGTAACGGTGGAAGTCATCCTTGGTCATACTTCCTCCCAGTTATGGTCAGTTACGCCTACTCACTCGGGCCCGTAGCCGTGCGGCAACATCTTCCGCCATTCCCATTGCGATCGCAAAATTGATGCGAGATCGGACTGCGCGGGCTTCCATCCCAGCACGCGCAGCGCCTTTGCCGCATCGGCCACCAGCCGCGGAGGATCGCCCGCTCGCGGTCCCTCGACGCGCGCCGGAATCGGCTGGCCGGTCACTTTGCGGGCGCAATCAATCACCTGCATCACAGAATATCCGTCGCCGGTACCCAGATTCAGAAAATCCGAACTGCCGCCCTTTCGCAGATGCTCCAGCGCCAGAATATGCGCATCCGCCAGATCGGTCACGTGAACGTAATCGCGAATGGCCGTTCCATCCGGCGTAGGGTAATTTGTCCCGAAAATCTCTACTTCCCGCTTTTCACCCAGTGCCGCTGCTAGCACGTTGGGCACTAGATGTGATTCCGGCTCGTGGTGTTCGCCTCTTTTTTTCGTCGCGCCCGCGGCGTTGAAATACCGAAGTGCGACGAACTTCAGTCCATAGGCTTCGTCGTAACTCGCCAGGATTCGCTCCAGAAACAACTTCGACCAGCCGTAGGGATTTACCGGCCATTGCGGACACGTCTCCGGAATGGGCACTTGCAGTGGCACTCCGTACGTCGCGCACGTGGAAGAAAAAACCACGCGCCGCACGCCCGCCTCGATCAGCGCGCCGAAAAGCGCCACGCCTTGCTCCACGTTGTTCTCGTAATATCTCGCGGGCTCAGCCACCGACTCGCCCACGTACGCGAGAGCCGCGAAATGCACGCACTCTTCGACCTTATGCTCGGCGGCGATGCGCGCCACCAGTGCCCGGTCGCCCACGCTCCCGCGATAGAACGGCACATCCGTATCTAGCGCCGCGCGGTGCCCGCGCCCCAAGTCATCGACGACTACCACCTGTTCGCCCTTCGCGCGCAGCCGCTCGACCGTCACACATCCGATGTAGCCGGCGCCGCCAGTCACCAGGATCGCCATCGTTCTCCGTTCCGCGCTTTCAGGCAGACGCCCACCCGCTGAGAGGTCGCGTTTCATTAGTCGTGCCGCGCTTTGCGCTCGGATTATAGCCGAATATGTATCAAGGAACCGCTCTCCTGATCGATCCGCCAGCCTGCGCCGCGCAACAAAACCCCGCGTCCGCGCGTAGTAAGATAAGACCGTGCCAGATAACGGACATCCAGCCATCCGCACCGACCGTCTCTCGCGCCTCTACAAAATGGGCGAGGCGATGGTCCGCGCGGTCGAAGACGTCTCGCTCGAAATCGCCGTTGGAGAATTCGTAGCGCTGCTCGGCGCCTCCGGCTCCGGCAAGTCCACGCTGCTCAACCTGATGGCCGGCCTCGACCGGCCTACCTCCGGCGCGATCTACGCGCACGGCAAGAATCTAGCGGAAATGGATTCCGAGGAGCTCGCGCGCCATCGCAGCCACAGCATCGGCATGGTTTTTCAGGCCTTCAATTTGCTGCCGCGCATGACTATGGCCGAAAATGTGGAGCTTCCGCTGCGCCTCGCCGAAGTTGATCGTGACGAGCGCGATGCCCGCGTCCGCGAAGCCGTCGAGCGCGTGGGGCTTTCCGCGCGCACCAATCACCGCCCCACCGAACTTTCCGGAGGCGAGCAGCAACGAGCCGCGTTGGCGCGCGCCCTGGTGAATCGCCCCACGATTCTGCTGGCAGACGAGCCCACCGGCAATCTCGATAGCACCACTGGGAAAGAAATCATGGACCTGCTGCGCGATATCAATCGATCGCTACGCATGACCATCGTGATGGTCACTCACCAGCGCGAACTCGCCGAGCAATACGCTGAACGTTCGCTGCTGATGCGCGACGGTAAACTCGAAGCTGACGGTGTTCGCCTGTGAAGACTCGCGATCTGGCCGAACTCGCCGTCCGCAATCTTCGCGAAGCATTGCTGCGCAATTCGCTCACAACGCTGGGCATCACCGTCGGGGTCGCATCGCTCGTGGCTATGCTGTCTCTCGGCGCCGGCCTGCAGCATTTGGCAAATGAACGCCTCTCGCAATCGGGCCTCTTCGATGCAGTGGTGGTCAGTCCGCGCAACAATTTTGGCAATTTCGAGCGCGCCGCCGCGCGCAATCAAGTCCCGGTCGGCAAGCAGCGCGTTTTAGACCAAAGCGCCCTCGGCGAAATCGAAAAGCTTCCGCACGTCGCGGACGTATATCCGAATATCCGTTTCCCCACCGAGCTACATTTTGAAGGCAATCCGTATCCTACGATTGTCGCCGGCATCCCGATGTCCGACCGCACTGATGGCGCGTTTGATGGAATGACGGGATCGTTTTTTTCCAACCGCTCGGCGAACGAAGCAATTCTCCAAAGCGAACTGGCGCGGCAGTTGTTGCCCGCCACGTCGCCCAATGCCTCTCCCGGCGCTTCGAAGGACACTAGATCGCTTTTGGGCAAGGAAATCACATTGCGATATGCAGAGCGCCAGCCTCTCTCGCAATCGACTGGGTCATCTGGGGGTCCGCCCGCCGGATTTTCGCTCGTGTCTCAACAGATGAATTTGCGCATCGTCGGCATCGTCGAAACCCAGCCTGGTTCGTTCACCGGTCCCGGGCAAGGGCGACTTTTGATCCCGGAGCAAGTTGCGGAGCGATTAAGCGCCGGGCAAACGGGCGATCTGCGCGACCTGCTTAGCGGGAGCAGCTCGCCGCAAAAAAGCTACCAGAGCCTCACGGTACGCGTCGCCAGTGCCGCGGACGTACAGAACGTCGAAACGGCCATCAAAGACATGGGCTTCTCCGCTTTTTCGCTCCTTGACGCTGCCCACAATCTGAGCGTCGTCTTTGCCGTTTTCGATTTGCTGCTCCTTATATTCGGCAGTCTGGCGCTCATCGTTGCCTCGCTGGGAATTGTGAATACGCTGGTGATGGCCATTCTCGAGCGCCGCCGCGAAATCGGCGTGCTCAAGGCCCTCGGCGCAGCCGATCGCGATATCCGCGGCCTCTTTTTCGCAGAAGCGGGCGTGATGGGATTGCTCGGAGGCATATGCGGCGTCATCCTCGGCTGGCTGATCGGGCGCGCGCTCAATTTGGGCACGAATATCTATCTGTCGCGCCTGTCTCTACCTTCCACCACCATTTCGCTGGTGCCTTGGTGGATGGTTGGATTGGCAATCGGCTTCGCGGTGATCGTGAGCCTTGCAGCTGGGATTTATCCTGCCTCGCGCGCCGCGAAGCTCAACCCTATCGAGGCGCTGCGGTATGAATAGCGCCGGTGAGCCCGCTGCGTGGCTGCGGACGCCGCTGGCGCGCGCATGCAGTATCGCTCTGATTTTCGCAGCAAGCTTGATTCTTGGCGCGCCCGCGCGTGCCGCCGGCCGCGCCGAATGCAGTACCGTGCCCAGCAAAATCCTGCGCCGCTCTATTCCGTATTGCATCCTGCTGCCGCCCAGCTACGACTCGGACAAAACGCGCCGCTATCCGATCCTCTATTTTTTGCATGGCCTCGGTGAAAACGCCCAGATTCTGCTGAATTCCGGCGGTTGGGATTTGATTCAAGATCTTTGGAGCGACCATCGCATCGGAGAGTTCTTAATCCTCACACCCTCCGCGGACGACAGCTTCTACATCAATTCGCTCAACGGCCGTGACGATTATCAGAGTTTTTTTATTCGCGAGTTTCTGCCCTACATCGAGCACCATTACCGCACGCGCGACGAGCGGCGCGAACGCGGCGTCGGCGGTGTATCCATGGGCGGTTATGGAGCGCTGCGCTTCGCTTTTCTATATCCGCAGATTTTCGGATCGGTCAGCGTGCATAGCGCGGCCCTGATCGAACAGCCGGATGCGCGTATCGCCCCGTCCGTAGCCGATACCATCACGCAATTCATGGGAACCGCGTTCGGGTCGCCCTTCAATCGCGCTTACTGGATTCGTGAGAGCCCTTTTACCATCGTCAAGACGCACCCGCGCCCGGCTGGATTGAAAATCTATTTCGATTGCGGCACGGATGACTCATTCGGCTTCAATCGCGGCGCCGTTAAATTCCACGAACTCCTCGACTCGCGCAATATTCCCAACGAATTTCATCTGTATCCCGGCAGCCACAACTGGCAATACTTTGCGCAGCATCTGCCCGCTTCGCTCGAATTCCAGTCTCGCGCTTTTGGGCTGAATCCTGCGGGCGGTACGCCGGCGAGGCCCCGCCGCTCATCTAAGGATCGCTAGCAGGGGCGTTATTTTCTTCGCCCGCGTGCAGAGCCGCAATGCATAGCTTTTGCCCGTCATCGCTGCACTCATACACCTGGTAGAGCGGCAGATCGTCCCGCTGCACGATGTACTCGCCATCTTCTGTCGAGGCTGCCTGATCGAAGTTCGCCAGCACGTATGCATTTCCCGGCCGCGCCCGTACCCGGAAATCCCGCGAGCCTGGCTCGTAATTTCCGTAGCTGAAGCACCGGCCGATACAAGCGCGGTCCAAAATGTGTTGCTTCAGCACACGCGTCGTGCCGTCGGACGAAATGCTACCCATCACGCGCTGGCCCGGTGGCAGCCTGCTGACGAGTTGCACGATCTGCGCCTCCATCCGGTTGATCCGTCCGGTGTCCTGCCATAGAAACGCGAAGAATACCGCCGCCAAGGCGCCGGTCGCCGCCAAATGCCATTTCTTCGGTCGCATTGCGCCCAGCAGGCAACACGCCAGCACCGCCGAGATAGTGGTGAAGCGTTCCGTCAACAGCGAAGCCGCGGTTGTTTGCGAAGACACCTGCACCCCACCCGGCAACTGCCATACCGCTAGAATCGCCAGCGCATAGAATTCGAGGGGGATCGCGTATCGCGCCGCAAACGTTCTGGTTCCGCGCTCGCCGCGCTGCGCCAGCAGATCCGCCGCAATTGCGATCACCGCGAACGCAATCAGTCCCCACTCGATGATTTCGTATCGCGGCCCGAACAGGACCACTTGGTCCGCGCCATTGAAAAAGTAAAAAGGTTTGGTCGGCGGATCGAGCGTGTAAAGCGGGCCCAGACCTTTGGGCACGGCAAAAATTACCGCTGCGGAGATCGCGAACCATAAAATCTGAAACCGCCGAGGCGCAGCCTCCGCTGCCCATACGTACAGGCACGCGCCCGCAAGCCAGATCACTCCCAGCGGGTTCGCCAAGAGCGCCACCGGTGCGATCGCTAGCACCCCGAGCCGTTCCCACCCGCGCCCGCGCCAGAAAATTGCCAGTCCAAAAAACGCCAGCCCCAGCGACAGGTAGTAGTTGAAAAACCCCATCTCAAACGTCCACCCGTACGCTACCAGCGCGATGCAGGGCGCGATCAGCCATGGCGTGCGCCTGGTTGCCGCCGCAACCATCGCAAACGCGCCCCAGAAAAACACCAGAACCGCCAGCGCAACAGAAATTTTCTCTCCCGCGTGCAGCCCGAAAACGGCGCCAAATCCGCTCAGCATGTAATCGAAGAGCACGTTTGTCCACGAATGCACCACCCACAGTCCCGGAAGCTGCCCGCGATGAATCAGCTGCACCAGCCAGGCGTTGTACAGATGGCTGCCCAGGTCATCCGCTTCGATTTCGTAATGCCAGAAGCAGGGAATCAGCACCGCTGCCGAAATCACGCCCACGCGCAGCAAGTGCTCGCGCGCGAATTGCAGCGCAGCCGCTAGCGCGCGCGTACTTTCGCGTTCTTTGCTGCCGCCCCGAGCTATCGAGGTAGCATCCGCCGCGTCGCTGCTATTCGCGTCTATGATGTCGCGTTGCATGATCTGGTGTTCATTGTATCGGAATGAGCGGTCCGGGATAATCTTCGGGGAAGTATGGGACGAAGTCGCGCGCTCCGGCGCATCTTCAGGAGGGAAATGCCTTTAATGCGACACGTGCCGTTCGCTGCCGCGAATCGCGCGTTCAGACGATGTGCGCGGCTGGCCGCTATTACCGCTTGGCCATCTGCGCAGCCGCTGGCCTGGAATGCGAAGGACGTTTGCGCTCCGAAGGATCCCAATCCTCCGGCGGAAAAGCGATGCGCCAGAACACCGGCGAGGGCTCCGCGAATTCCACGCCGACTTCCAGCTTTCCGCCGTCCCGCTGACCAATGGACGAAACGGTGCACGGCAGCTCTTCCGCGGTTCTTGGGTTGATGATGGAGATTTCCTGCGCGCGAGCGACTTGGTTCGATAGCCGCACCATGCAGCCGTGGGCGTTCACCGAAATCGTGTGCGTTTGCTCTTCGAATGGCTGGCCGGATTTCTTGCCGCGGACCAGCACGGGCATTGCGATGTGTACTCGGTGGGACCTTCGGCGTTCCGCCTGGCTTTCGCTTATGCTTGCTAGCGTGCTCTTTCCCTCAGCCATGTCGTTCTCCCCAAACCCAGATCTGGTGTTTCCGCCGCGCCTCTAGCGCCGCGCTTCGTACTCGTTCCTGGGAGCCGCGAGATTTCGGTCCTCAGTGAAGTACGGGCTTAGTGGCACATCCCGCCCTAAGCTCTCGATGAGTAAGATATCGGCGCACCACGACCGGGTCTATAGGCGGTTAGTACTAGCGGCTATGGACCATTTTGGTCACCGCGCCGACCCCACGGATTTGCCCGACTAACTGGTCCGTAGGACAGGCGACAGACGCCTGATTCTCTCGGCAAATCAGCCCGAAACGGCTGGCCGCCCCGAAATAGTACAGTTCGCGCTGATGGAGTGAACCCCTATTTTGAGACAAACGGTAATGGCACACTTTGCAGGGAACGGGGGGTGCCAGTGGCGCGGAGACGAGGTCAACGATATCGGAAGGAGTTCCGTCGGATGGCCGTGGAGCGCTTGAA
>JBOGNC010000124.1:0-12449 GCA_050747045.1 Candidatus Acidiferrales bacterium
GCGCCAGGGGTAGATTGCGATGCGGATTTTTCACTTCCGCGGCGGTGAAGGTAACGTTGTTCCACGCGTCCATGGAAAAAAGCGAGCCGACCATGGCGACGCCAATCAGCGTGAGCGTGCCGATCATGCGCGTCGGTGAATCCGGCGGATACGGATGCATCACTGACCAACCCGCGTGCCGCCAGAATGTACTGAAATTCGCAGAGCGGGCCGCAGCCGTGGTGAACCAAAACCCAAACAAAACCAAGACGGCAAGCGCGCCGGCCTTCGTGACGGTAAAAACGTTCTGTACGATTTTTCCCAGTCGCAGGCCGCGCGTGTTCACCCAGGTAAGCAGCACGATCGAAAGAATGGCGAGCAGATTCTGGCGGTTGAGCCCCACGTGATACGGACCGAGCGAGCCAAACCAGAAGTGCCACGGACCAAATGTGCCTGCCCTCCCAAACCACGCGGAGGCCGAAAACCATGGGAAAATTACGGCCGTGAATTTCGCGAAGGCGATGGCCACGGCCGCAATCGTGGCGGTTTGGATCACCAGCAGCATCGTCCAGCCGTAGAGAAAGCCCCAAATCTGGCCGAGCGATTCTCGCAGGTAGACGTATTGGCCGCCGGCGTGCGGCATAGCTGCGGCGAGTTCGCCGTAAGAAAGCGCTGCGATCACGGTCATGACGCCGGACGCGATCCAGACAAGGATTAGCAATCCCGGGCTTTGGACCTGATGCGCGATGTCGCTAGAAACGATGAAAATGCCGGAGCCGATCATCGAGCCGGCCACAATCATCGTGGAATCGAACAGCCCGAGGCCCTTGACCAATTCACCGGTGGCGGGGGTTTTCACGGCGCTGCTCAATTTATCTCTCCAGAGTTCGAGGCGCTTCCAGTTTCAGGTAGCTCGGGCGCGTTCGGCAGCGGCAAGGTATTCACGGGCACGCGCGACGGGATCGCCCGCCAAAGTCAGATCGCGAATCACGGCTACGGAATCAGCGCCTGCCCGGAAGACTTCCTCCGACCTTTCAACGGTGATTCCTCCGATGGCCACGAGCGACTTACGGGTGCGGCCACGCGCCGCGCGAACAAAATCGAGTCCAACGACAGGATCGGGATTGCCCTTTGTCGCCGTCGGGAAGATAGGCCCCACGGCAATATAATCCGCCGAAGTGCGATCCGCCTCGCGAACTTGCTCCAGATTGTGTGTCGAAACGCCTACCCACCGCCCGGGGCCGCATATTTTGCGTGCGGCCTCGACAGGAAGATCGTCTTGGCCAACGTGTACGCCGCCCGCTTCTGTGATCGACGCAATATCGGGGCGGTCATTCACAATCAGACGCACCCCGCGAGCACCAATCGCCGCAAGTAGCGCACGCGTTTGAGCGCAAACGACGGCGGCGGAGGCGAGTTTAAGGCGAAGTTGAATCAATTGGACGCCCGCATCTGCCAGCGCGTCAGCGAACGATACGAGTCGATTTTCTGGAAGACTCGAATCGATGATGGGATAAAGAGACGGAAACAAAACTAGGCCTCACGCGATAGAAATTCTCTCACGCCCCAGCCGAGGCGCCACTTAGCTGGCGCGTTGCGGCCGTACAACCGGCGCCTACTACTTCGTTTCCGGTGCGAACATTCGCTCGAGCGAGTGCGTGTCAAAATTTCCGGAGACGAAGTCCTTGTGCGTGATGATGCGCTTGTGGAGAGGAATGGTGGTCTTGATGCCCTCGACGACGAATCCGTCGAGCGCGCGGTGCATTCGCGCAATTGCCTCGGTGCGGTCGTCGCCAAAAGCAATTAACTTAGCCACAAGAGAATCGTAGTAGGGCGGCACAACAGCATCGGAATAGGCGGCGGTATCGACGCGCACTCCCGGACCGCCCGGAACGCGGAAAGCGGTGATTCGGCCGGGCGACGGCGTGAATTTTTCCGGATCTTCGGCATTGATTCGGCATTCGATAGCATGTCCGTGAAATTTTACAGGGCGGACGACCTGTTCCATGCGCTCGCCGTCGGCCAGGCGAATCTGCGATTTCACCAGATCGATGCCCGTGACCATTTCTGTTACCGGATGCTCCACCTGAATGCGCGCGTTCATCTCGATGAAATAGAGGCTACCCGAAGAATCGCGGAGGAACTCGACGGTGCCGGCACTGGAATATCCGACCTTCGTCAGCGCCTCGACTACTTGGCCGCCAATGCGGTCGCGAGTCGCTTGATCGATCACCGTGGATGGCGACTCTTCCAGAACTTTCTGGTGACGACGTTGCAGGGAACATTCGCGTTCGCCGAGGTGAATGACGCGGCCATGCCGGTCGCCCAAAACCTGAAACTCGATGTGCCGGGGATTCTCAATTAGCTTCTCAAAATAGACGTTGGGGCTGCCAAAGGCCTGTTCGGCTTCGGCGCGGGCGGTGTGAAAAGCGGGCAGCAACTCTTTTTTATTGCGCACGATCCGCATACCCCGGCCACCACCACCCTCCGCCGCCTTGATCATCAGCGGAAACCCTATTTCCGAGGCGGCATCGGCTGCAGCGGATTCATCGGGGACCACGCCGTCGCTTCCCGGAATGATCGGTAGCCCGGCGGCGGCCATTTCGACCCGGGCGCGATCCTTTTCGCCCATCATGCGAATGACTTCCGGAGAAGGGCCGATAAAAGTGATGTGAGAGGCTTCGCAGACTTCGGCAAAATTTGCATTCTCGGAAAGGAAGCCGTAACCCGGATGGATCGCGTCCACGTTGGCGATTTCCGCGGCGCTGATCACCTGAGGGATGTTCAAGTAACTTTCCGAGCTGCGCGGCGGACCAATGCAGATGGCCTCATCGGCAAAGCGGACGTGTAGAGCGTGCCGGTCGGCTTCTGAATACACAGCCACGGTGCGAATGCCCAGTTCCCTGCACGCGCAGAGGACACGCAGCGCGATTTCCCCTCGATTAGCAATCAGGATTTTCTTGAACATTCGGCTCACGGCACGGTTGAAAACGTGCGGCGTTCGACCGGATTGATGCCCCGCGATTGGGCCACGGTCACTTCTTCTGCGAGCGCGCTCGGATATCGAAGAGCGGCGCTCCGTATTCGACCGGCTTACCGTTCTCGACGTGGATGCGCACCACCTCGCCCGCCACTTCGGACTCGATTTCGTTCATCAATTTCATCGCTTCGATAATGCAAAGAACCTGGCCGGCTTCCACGTTTGCTCCTACCGAAACGAACGACTCCGCTTCCGGACTCGGGGATGAATAGAAAGTGCCGACGATCGGTGACTTAATGGTGTGTACGTTGTCGGAGCGGTCGCGCGAGGCCGTGGGCGGCGCACTGGAGGACGACGTGGCAATTTTATCCGCGGATGAGGCAGAGTGAGTTGCTGGCAACTCGACTTCGGGACGCGCGATAGAATTACCGGCGGTCGACGCCTTCTTGAGCCTTACATGAAGGGCGCCGTGCTGGTATTCGAGCTCCTCCAAGTCGTGCGACTGCATAAAGGCCAAGAGGCGCTCGATTTCGGAGAGGTTTACGCCAGACGATTGTGTTCCGGCACTGGATATTGATTTAGTTTTTTTTGCCATTTAGAGTTCGATCAGATCCCGGGGAGCCGTAGTCAGTTCCTCGGCGCCGCGCGCAGTCACGACAATATCGTCTTCAATGCGGATACCGCCCAAACCCTCGATGTAAACGCCCGGTTCCACGGTGACCACCATGCCTTCCGCTAGAACCGTTTCGTCGCCCTTGCCAATGCGCGGAGACTCGTGAATTTCGAGGCCTACTCCGTGCCCCGTACTGTGAGTGAAGTATCGCGCCACTCCGGCGCGCCGTAGTACGTTTCTTGCGGCTGTATCGACTTCCTGACACTTCTTTCCGGGACGCGCCGCTGCCTTGCCGGCCTCTAAAGCGTCCTGCACCGCCTTGTAGAGGGACCTGACCTTGCGGGGCGCTTTACCTACAAAGACTGTTCGAGTCATGTCACTACAGTAACCACGGAGTATAGCACCGTGATCGAGGACGACCAATTCGTTTTTCGCGATCGCTTTGGCGCTGGGGCGCGCATGAGGCCAGGCGGATCGCTCTCCCGACGCAACGATCGTCTCGAAAGACGGCCCTTCCGCGCCTCGGCGCTTGAAGTCGCGTTCAATTTCCGCGGCCAGGTCGAGCTCTTTCATTCCCTGATTCAGTATGCGGCGCGAGCGTTCAAAGGTTTTGCTGACGATTTCAGCGGCCCCGCGGATCACCGAAACCTCATACGCATCCTTGACCATTCGAAGCTTTTCAATCGCGCCGCCATCGTTCACCCATCGAACTTTCCTGAAGACTGCCGCGTCCACGGCCTGTTTCTGGGCGATGGTCATTTGCGTAGTCGAGAAGGCTACTCGCCGAAGCGATTTGCGCGCGCGCAGCAATTCCCCGGAAGCGCGCAATAGTCCTTTCTTGGCAATGTGGACCCGGGCGCCGACAATCTCATGCTTTGATTGAATGGCGTAGCGGCTGTCAGTGAAAAATGTGGCGGACGAGTCGTCTACTACCAGGACACCGGCAGAGCCGGAAAAACCGCACAGATAACGTACGTTAGGAAGATGGGTTACGAGAAGAGCGTCCGCCGTGATTTGAGCGAGAGCGTGCCGAAGCCGTTCCAATCGCGCCTGGTAACGGCTCCGGCTGCTGGAATCCTTTTCCTGCTCGACCACTTCGTGCGATAACTTTCCCTGTTCTACCCGACGCTAGCTCGGCAGAATGCGCGGAGTGAGGAAGAACAGCAGTTCCGCCGAACTGGAGCTTACGGTGGTGTGTTTAAACAAATTCCCTATCACCGGAATGCTCCCTACGAGCGGCACCTGATCGATTGACGTGTTCTGCTGGGTGACAATGATACCGCCGATGACCACCGTTGCGCCATCGTTCACGGTCACCTTCGTTTCAGCCGACTGCGTATCAATCGCTGGAATGCCTTCGACACGGGGAATCGCCTGGTCGATCTGGTCGTTTTCCACGGTCACGTCCATGTATACGGTGCCGTCCGCGGTGATCTGCGGAGTGACGTCAAGTTCCAACACGGCATCCACGAATTGGACCGAGACTGTGTTATTGACAACGGTCTGGACCGGGATCTTGGTACCTTGCTTGACGATCGCCTTTTCGTTGTTCTGCGTGATCACTTTCGGCTGCGATAGCAGCTTGCCCACGCCGCGATTCTCAGCCGCAGTGATGATCATGTCCAACGCCGCATTCGCCGAAGAGAATCCATAGGCGATGCCGCTGGTAGGCGTGGCCGCGCCCAAATTTGTGATCGCGGGTATCGAGGTTGAAGTTGAACCGCTCGATCCGCTCCCAAGCACCACCGGAGGCGGCGTCGGGGGCGTCAGGGGGGTAGTTCCGGCAGCGCCGCCAACTACGTTGTTCCGGCTCGTGCTGCCAAGTGCCAGGCCAAACTGCGTGCCGATCTCGCGTGCAAACGAACGGTTCGCCTCAACCACCCGTGCCTCGATTTCGACTTGCTGCGAACGCCTGTCGAGCTCGCGGATCAAGTTGTCGAGCACCGGAAGTGTGCTAGGGATGTCCCTGATGATCAAGGTATTCGAGCGATCGTCGGCGATGATGTTCCCGCGGGGTGATAGAAACTTTTTGAGAGTGTCCACAAGAACGGTTGCCTTGGCGTAGCTCAGGACGCGCGTGGTGGTGACGACCGGCACCGCTTCGGACTGCGCGAGAGCCAGGTCACGAGTTTCTTCAGCCTCTTTCCGCAACGTGGCTTGGGTCGCAATGCGCAGGACATTCCCTTCCAACTGCTTCTCGAGATCGTTGTTCTTTAGAACGATATCGAGAGCCTGGTCCCACGGCACGTCATCCAGCACAATGGTCAGGTTGCCCTTGACGTTCGGGTCCACTACTACGTTTAGGCCGCTAATCTCGTGAATCAGGCGGAAAAAGTCGCGGAGGTCGACGTCCTTCAAGTTGACGGAAATCGGCTCTCCCGTGTACTTAGTTTGACCAGCGACACTGGAGGTTTGTGGGCCGGCCGAAGTTGCGTCCAGAGTGGCCGGAAAGCCCGCAGGAGACGCCAAAGCGCCCGTTGGCTGGGTCAGGTTTACCGGAAGTACCGTCGCCGGCGCCGGCAATGTTAAGCGCTTTTGCAAAACTGCCTGCCGCGGAGCGGCAGACACTACTGGTTTCGCGGTCGCTAAGTTCGTGGTATGCGCGCTTCCATCGAGACTTGCGTTGGCGCCGAACGCCACAATGACTACATTGCCGTCGCTGGTGATGTGGTAAGCGACGCTCGGGTCTCGCAGATCGATCACGATCCGGGACACGTTCGGGCGGAACTGGGCCATTCGCACGTCCGCCACGGGATCAACTTTGCTCGCGATACGGCTCTCGGCCGTGCGGAGTCGTGAACCGGCAAAATCCAACACCAGACGCTCTGGGTTATGCAGGCGCATCGAGCGATACGTCAATTGCCCGGAAGCCGAGATGTTGACCGTTGCCGCCCCTTTATCTTCCGTTAGAGCTACGTGCCGGATGGAGTCGATAGCCCCGGGTTCAGCGCGATTTGCCGGTTCAGCTGTTGCCACGAGAGAGGCCTGTGCCGACTGGAGAAGGTTTTGGGAATTCGCGGCGGGCGAAACGACCAGCGCGACGTCTTGCGAGTCAGGCCGTTCGACATTGACGGAGGACCCAGGCGCCAGAAGCATTTCCAAGCGCACATTTGGACGATCCCCGGTCGAATAGCTCAAGACGCGGTAGCTCTTCACCAAAGGTGAGTTCACTGGTTTCGCGCCGGCAGGGTCCGCCGAAGAAACGCCGCTCAAATCGAGGACGTATAGCCGGCCACTGGGTTGATACGTGGAATATTCGAACGCCCCCGTACCTTGCGCCTCGAGACGAGTCACGCCTGCGGCGGTGACCACCTTGACGCGAACCACGGGCGCCTGGCCCGCGCGCAGCGATCCATTCGACAGCAACAATCCGGCCGCAATAAACGCGCCCAGCCCCCACACTCTCCACGTAATCCTCATTGCTGCTCTCCTGCGCTCGGGTAGATTCGCTTGACCACCGTTCGCTCGATCGGCTTCCCGAAGGCGTCTTTCGTGTTCTGCTCGAACGTAACTTCGTCCAAACTGATCTTTTCGACGTCACCGTCGTACAGACGGTCGCCCTGTCGCACAAAGTAAACTTTCTGATCGGGGTTGGCGATCACCGCGATCATTCCGTTGGCACCCTGCACTGTACCCTGCACCGTTAAAGTCCCAATCACCAGGCCCGCCTTGCCAGGCGGAAGGTGTTCAGTGCCACCCTTCGCAGTGTTCACCAAGGCCACAAAAGGATCGCGTTTGCCAACGAGATCTGTTGTAGAAGCGGCCGCTGGAGTGGTGGCAGAATCTGGGTTTGTCTGAGGCGACGCCGCTGGGGCCGCAGTAACAGCCTTCGCTACGGATTTCGCCGCGATCGCCTTTCGCGCCCGATGTGCCGGCCTTGGCTTCTTCGCTGGTTTCCCCTGCGCCAATGCCGCCGTCCCAAAGCTGAGTGCGACGGCCAGGACCGCCACGGACTTGACGAATTGATTCACGAGTTTCGTCATATTTGCCTACCGTTTTGCCTTGGCGGATTTCGGCTTGGCGTTAGCCTGTTCTTCCGCTGAGCCCGTAAAGAATGTAGTGATCGTAAATTCGCCAGCTACGGATGTGCCCGGCGTCATCCGAAACTTCCCTTGAGTGCGAGAGTCGAGCGAGGCAAGCTTCAGATCGCCCACGTTGATGATCCGCGATAGCCGCCCCATCCTTGAGAAAAAGTCCAGAACGGAGTAGTACGGCCCGTCCGCGTCAATCTGAAAAGGCATCTCGAAGTAATACTCTTTCTGGGCAACCGGCTGCGCCGTTAACGTGCGTATAGTTACTCCGGAAGTAGCCGCCGCCCGTTGCACCATCAAAATGAACTGGTCTGTTTGCTTCTCTTCCGGAACGATCGTCTGCAGAGTCGCGAGTTGCTTCTGCAGCGCGTCCATGTCGGATTGCAATTCCGCGCGACGCTGCTTGTAGACCCGCAGACTCTCTACGTCCGCCTCAAGCGGTTTCAGTTCTGCCTGAGAGCTTTCCAATTGCGCGCGAACGGAGGCCAGAGGAGAACCGGGAAAATAAAAACCTGCGAGCACCAACACCACGGCCAGCCCCGCATAAAAGAGCGCCTGCAGGGGCCAGGGCCAGTCTCGAAACGAGGTCGCCATGGCTAGATCCTCCCCCCAGCCGCTGTTCGGGAACGTTGCGGGCTTGCGCTTGCTGCAGGTCGCGACGATGCGGCGCCGTTCGGCGCTGCAGCCCCGCCGATTGTTGCGGTCATGGAAAACCCGAAGGTCTGCACCGA
Source organism: Candidatus Acidiferrales bacterium (assembly GCA_050747045.1). Classification (GTDB taxonomy): domain Bacteria; phylum Acidobacteriota; class Terriglobia; order Acidiferrales; family UBA7541; genus Palsa-295. Next base: position 8,335 of record JBOGNC010000124.1, read on the forward strand.
TGGAATGAGGTCGTTTTCCTTCGCGTCCTTTAGCTCCACCTGGTCGAAATATCCAGAGCGCTTCATTTCCGTAAGGAAATTGGCCACGGCATCGATCGATCCGGCCTCACCATTGATCGTGAGCGAATTGCCGTCCCGGTTCATCGAGGTCAACCACAGCGCGTCCACGCGGACCACTGTATTCGCGACCATCTGCAGCAGTTCCTGGGCGCCAGTCCGATTTTTTTGCAGCGTCTCGATCACGTCGATGCGCTGCTGCAATACCGCTTTTTCGCTTTGAAATCGGTCTACATCCTGTTTGATCTGTTGCAGGCTCTGCTTTTCCGACTTCAGCACCAGAATCTTCTTGTTGGTGTTGTCAAGTTCGCGCTTCTGCTGGTAGTACGTGACTCCAATCACCACCACAGCGAGCGCCACTGCAACCAACAAGAAAAGCAACTGTACCGTCGATTCCAGTGGAACCGATTGCTTGGCCGCTTTCGGCCGCGCTTGTCCGAGCAGGTTTATGCGAATCATGGGGTGTCAAAACTCCTCAGCGCCAAACCGACGGCAATCGCCAGGCGGGGCGCCCACTCGCGAAGCTGCTCTTCGTTGTGGTGCCCGGGGTTAACCGCGATTTTGCGGAACGGATAAAGCTCCTCAACCGGCATAGCGAATTCTTCCTTCAGAAAGTCCAAAAGGCCTGGCACGCGCGCCGTGCCGCCGGCCACCACGATTCGTCGGATGTTTTCGCCACTGGCGGTCGCGCGAAAGAAATCAAAAGTCTTCTGAATTTCCAGGATCAAAATGTCGGAAACCGAGCGGAGAATCGCGGTGCGCTGCTCCTCGCTCACCCCGGCCAGAGTGCCGCCCATTTTCAACTTCTCGGCATCCTCGAAGCTGAGGTCCAGTTCCTTTTGCAGGGCGTCCGTGTACTGGTTCCCTCCCACGGAGACGTCGCGGGTAAAGAGCGGCGTCCATCCGCGGACGATATTGATGTTCATCACACTCGCGCCGATGTTGAGCAACGCCACTACTTGCGAGGGATCTAGGTCGTAATTCACCTCGTAGCAATTCTGCAGGGCGAAGGCATCGATGTCGACCACCATGGGCGTCTTGCCTGCCTGCGCCAGGACGTTCGTGTGATTCAAAATCTTGTCTTTTTTCACGGCGACCAGCAGGACGTCCATCTGATTCTCGGTCGCTTCCAGAAGCTGGTAACTCAGATTCACGTCGGCGATGTCGAATGGAATGTGCTGGCTGGCTTCCGCCTGCACGCGGTCGAAAAGCTCTTCTTCCGTCATCAGCGGCATGCTGACCCGCTTGACGATGACCGAGTGCCCAGAAACCGAAGTGGCAACTTCTTTGGCTTTAATTTTCTGACCATCGAAGATGGCTATGATCTTCTCGGCCACCGACGGCGCATCCATGATCGCGCCGTCTACCACGGTGTCTTGGGCCAGCGGCTCCAGCCCATAGCTGACCAGCTCGAATCCGTCGCGAGCTTTTTTCAGCTCAACCGCTTTGACAGAACTCGAACCAATGTCCAATCCAATTAGTGATTTCGATTTACCCAGGTTGAACATCGCGCGGCCCCTCACTCCCATGCTGCCCAGTCATTGCAGGCGGCTTCAGTAAGTCTGTTCCTACAGAAACTCCATTGCGCGTCGGTTCTAGCTCGCCTTACCCCAAGGCGATGGGCACCAGCTGCAAGTACTATTAGCTCTGGTACCTTCCCCGTGCTTCCGTTTATTGCATCCGCAACAAAGACTGTCAATCAGACTTGTAGCTTCGGTGTGCTATTAATAAAACCCATCCGACCGAACACCTTTACCTTCTTAGGGTTGTATCGACCGGTGTGGCTAGTTAATTCAGGCGGGCGGTCCTATTGGTAAACTGCGGGGAGGCTTCGCCGAGCTTTCGCGCGTCGGCTTGCGTTATGCCTTTCGTTTACTTTCGATTTTAAGTTGACGCCAAATCGAATCCATTCGTTCCTTAGTCTGCGGGTCCATGCGGATTTCGTCGGGCCATCGGCCCATGTAACCTTCTTCCGGCCACTTGCGCGTGGCGTCGATTCCCATCTTTGAGCCAAAATCCTGTCGGCGCGCCGCATGGTCGAGCGTGTCCACGGGCCCCAGCACAAACTGAATGTCGCGCTCGGGATCAACCGCGCAAAGGGTCTTCCAGACGACCTCGCGGGAATCCTGCACATTTACATCGTGATCGACCACCACGATGACCTTTGTAAACATCGCTTGCCCGAGCGACCAGATCGCGTTCATGGTTTTCCGCGCGTGCCCTGGATAGCTCTTGCGAATCGAGATAATCATCAAGTTCTGGAAGATTCCCTCGGCCGGCATGGCCACATCCACGATTTCCGGATGCTGCATCTTCATCACCGGCAGGAAAACGCGCTCGATTGCGTGACCGATGAAGTAATCCTCTTGTGGCGGCGGCCCGACGATCGTGGTGAGGTAGAGCGGCTCCTTGCGGTGAGTTACGCAGGTGACGTGAAAAACGGGATATTGGCCTTCGAGGGAGTAGAAACCGGTGTGATCGCCGAACGGCCCTTCCGTTCGCGTCTCTCGAAGCTCGACGTAGCCCTCCAAAACGATTTCCGCGTTCGCGGGAACTTCCAAATCAATCGTCTTGCACGCAACCAACTCCACTGGCTCACGTCTAAGAAAGCCCGAAAACATGAACTCGTCCATATTCGGCGGGACCGGCAATATTCCCGCCAGGCAAGTGGCGGGGTCCGCGCCGATTGCGACAGCCACTTCCAGCTTACCGGTCGCGTTTTTCGAACGCGCACTGCGGTAATGTTCCGCACCGTGTTTCTGAGTCTGCCAGTGCATTCCGGTGGTGCGTTCGTCGAAAACCTGCATTCGATAGCAGCCGACGTTGCGCTTCCCAGTTTCGGGATTCTTCGTGATCACCATCGGCCAAGTGATATACCGTCCGCCGTCCTGCGGCCAGCACTGCAGAATCGGAAATTCGAAGAGAGAAAAGCCGTCGGTTCGTACGATCTCCTGACATTCCCCGCTGCGTACCGTCTTTGGAAACACTGCCCCCAATTCGGCGAGTTTCGGCAGCATCTTCACCTTATCCAGGAGACCCTGGGGCGACTGCACGTCCAAAATCGAAGATATTCTTTCTGCGATCGCATCGAGCGAAGCTGTCTCGAGTGCCAACTCCATCCGTCGCTCCGTCCCCACCAGGTTGGTCACTACGGGAATGCGGGCGCCCCGAGGTTTCTCGAACATCAGCGCCGGCCCTCCAGCCTTGACCGCGCGGTCGCTGATCTCCGTAATCTCCAAAACCGGATCGATTTCGGACGACACGCGCTTTAGTTCGCCTTCCTTCTCGAGTTTGTGCAGAAATTGCCGCAGATCCCGGTACGCCACGCTTCCCCCATGTCGGCCCGCTCGAAGCCGTCCTGCCGCGCGGATCACTTTAGCACGGAGCGATGCTATAATTGCTTGAGTTGGCAGCCTCTGCAGGCCTTGAACTGACATCCCGCTGAAGACTAGCTGTCCAGCATGACGTAACCCAACAGGTTTGCAGTGCGTCTACTCGCTTAGGGGAAGACATAGGTGTTAGGCGAGGAGTTCAACGCCGACCGTAAAGGATACTTCCCGCACATCGGAGATCCATGTCGCTACGAGACTCTTATAGCAAGCACAAAAAGGTTTACGTTGCTGTTGCTTGCCTAGTGGTCATTTTGGGACTTTGGGGCTATTTCAGAGGCCGAACGGACGCGCCGAAGTACACCACCGCTGTCGTCAAGCGGGGTAACATTACGTCAGTTGTGCAAGCCACCGGCACAATCAATCCGCTTACCACGGTACCAGTAGGTTCCTACGTTTCGGGAACGGTGGAATACATCTTCGCAGACTTCAACACCCGCGTGAAAAATGGCCAAGTCCTGGCGCAACTCGATCCCGCCATCTACGAGGCGCAAGTGATCGAAGCTCGCGGCAACCTGCAAAATGCGCAAGCAAATTTGGCGACTCTCGATGCGAACGTCCATGTTGCGGCCGCGAACCTGGCCAAAGCGGAAGCGAACGTCAAGTACGAATTGGCAACCGCGAAGCGGTCTCAGGACCTATATAGCTCCGGCGTCGTGTCCGCGGATT
>JBOGNC010000125.1:0-12359 GCA_050747045.1 Candidatus Acidiferrales bacterium
GGGTTCTTCAAGAAGGGAACCGCTGACGAAATCGCGACACAGGAAGATATCAACACGCGAAAGGGCGTCGAGCGGGTGCTGCGCTTCGCGTTCGAACATGCGCGCAGACACGGTAGAAAGCGCCTTTGCATGAGCGACAAATCGAACGCGCTTGCCTTCGGACACGATCTTTGGCAACGAACCTTTGCGGAGCTAAAGCAGGAATACCCGGAGATCGAATCAAGCCACATGTACATCGACAATTTGCTGATGCAGATGGTGCGCGATCCTTCGCAGTTCGAAGTGATTGTCACCTGCAATCTGTTTGGCGATATTGCCAGCGATGTGGGCGCGCAACTCGCTGGTGGCCTGGGACTGGCGCCTTCGGGAAATATTCACCCCGGACAGGTATCGATGTTCGAGCCAGTGCACGGCTCCGCGCCGATGATCTCCGGAAAGGGCGTCGCTAATCCGATGGGAGCGGTTCTCGCCGCAGCGATGATGTTCTTGCACCTAGGACTGCCCGACGAGGCGCAGCGTATGCGAAGCGCGGTGCGCGCAGCGATTCGAGATGGTAAAACCACCCCGGATCTGGGCGGCTCGCTCGGTACGCGGGAAGCGGGTGATTGGCTCGCGCGGACGGCCGAGTCCGCCTAAGTATAGTTTTCCTCGAAGCATCCAGCACGCCCCGTCGGGGCATCAACTCAATTTGGCTTTTGCGCCAGGCGGGTTTTTTCTCTATCCTGTAAATGCCGCATTCATTCCAAGCTGGTCGTTGGGGGGGACTGATACGCATGTCCGCAAAAGGCATAGTAGTTGGCGCGATCGCTTTTCTTTTGGCAGGCATTTCGTGCGCCGCGCAAACGAAGCGTCCTTCCGAGCCCGTGGCCGGTCGAGCGGTCGTATCCGGCGACCAGCAGCAACTGCTCAAAACTACAGAATCGTTCGTGCGCGAACTTTTTGCCTGGGGGCCGGGCGTGAAGGTCAACCTGGGGCCGCTCGCGCAATCCGCCGCCGCTGATTTTTACGATGTGCCGGTGCAGGTGACGCTGGAAGGCCATCTTGAAAAGGGCGATGTGTACGTAAGCAAGGACGGCAAGACTTTGCTCCGTGGAGATATCTACAAAATGGCTGCCGATCCGTTCGCGGCCAATCGCGCCAAACTGATCACCGACGGCGATCCCAGCCTCGGACCCGCCAGCGCCCGCGTCACACTTGTGGAATTCAGCGATTTCCAATGCCCTCATTGCCAGGAACTGTACGAGGCCATGAAAACGGTCGAGACCGAGTATCCGCAGATCCGCATCGTGTACAAGAACTTTCCGCTTACGACGATTCATCCATGGGCGGAAACAGCCGCGATCGCTGGCCGTTGCGCGTATCAGCAATCTCCCGCGGCGTTCTGGAAAATGGAGGGCTCCATTTTCGAAAATCAAGACGTGATTTCGCCGGAAAACGTCTGGGACCAATTGGTGCAATTCGCCACGAAGGCGGGTCTAAACGCTGACCGGTTCAAGGTGTGTATGTCCTCGGACGCCGCCAAAAAAGCCGTGGATGCCGATCACGCCGAGGGAGTGACGCTGGGTGTGGATAGCACGCCAACAATCTACATCAATGGCCGGCCGCTAATCGGCGGCGATCTGGCCACCCTGCAGCAGTACATCAACTACGAGCTTGCCAAGACGTCTGGCGAAGACCATTAGCTTTAGCGCGACGCTCCGCCCACATCGCGCTAAGTTGGTGACGCGGCTGAGCTAACCAGCCGAGACACCAGTTCGTCTAGTCCTGCGGTCTCTTGGATGTGTGGCTCGGAGAAATACCGCGGCCAATCCACATCTGGGAACCCCATTCGCGTCGCTTGCGCTGGCAGCTCATCGCGCAATCGCGCACCACCGGCACCAGCTATACTCCGAATCGCTTGAAATACGATGCCATGCTCCGGCTCCCGCCAGGCGTATGTCGAGAGATTCTCGATGGCACGATTTGCATCTACCGGCAGCAAATTTCCGTTGCAGATGGCTAAAAGGACTTGACGCTCGATCGAGGTGATATCGTCGGACTTGTGCGGATTGACGCGATTCTTCTGCAAGGGCGATTACAACTGTACCGAATCGGGAAGAACGTAGACCGTCCAACTTCTCGCGTTGTGTGAATCGAACTTTGGTTCAGGCCGCAGCGTTTGCAACAACGGGGCGAACGAAGTCGATGCGCTCGATAGTGGCCGCGATGCCATAGACAGGAGCGATTTCAGCCGGCATCGACGATACGCGCAGCACTTCCGCGCTGGCTCGAATCAATGCCGTGGAGCCTGCCTCGCGCTCAGTGGGCAATGCAAACGTCAGTTCCATTTTGGTTCCTGGTTCAATAGACGAGTTTGAATGGAAATAGACGCCCGTACGGGAGATATCGCGAAGCTGTGCGGTCAAGAATTCGGCCGGGCGGCGTCGGGAGGTGCAAACCTGCAAAGGAAGGTAAACTTCGTACCTTCTGGCTTTCCGTCTTTCACCCATGAGTCCCCCTGCCGACGGGTATGCAATGGCTTTGCCAGCTTCGCGGGAGCCGACTTGTCTGAAACTACAGGGCTTAGCTGATATCAAACCAGCGAAGTCTGGCCCGATTGTGGAAAAATTTCCCCGGCTGGGAAATAGATGCACGCCTCGCCGTGTGGTTAGTACCAAAACTTCCCGATTTGCGGTCCCAGTTAATCCTTCAGGGCGGCCACTAAATGCGATTAATTGAAGCGAGTAGAGCCCGAAAGACACCGAGTGGCTGCTTCAGATCAAGGAGTCGAATAACACTGAAGCTCCTTCGGAAGTGGTAATCAGCCCTTTGCTAATCAAAAGGCGTATCAGTCTCGTCACCGCCTCCGGCTCAGAGCCTGTGTGCGCTATTGCGCGGGCGGGATTGGGAGAGACATCCTGGAACACGATGGCTTTAGATCCGGTAATTTCGACCAGCCACTTCTCAAGCGCGTCGCGCTGCGATTGATCTAGGCTGTCAAACGCAATTCCCATGCCCAAGCCGGCTTGGGAGTAAACGACTACGCCGTTGGTGTCCAGCTGCGTCTTGCCCTTTCGCACACCCACATGCACTTTGGCACCCACGGGAAGTGGGACGAGCGTATCGATAAAGCACCCGCCAGGTCCTAGATCGGTGGTGCGAGTGGCGAAACGCGCCCCAGAACTTAGGTCAACGACTTCCGCCGAGGCTGTAAATATGTGCCGGTCAGAAGTGCGCCGTTCGGCTTCTTTCGTCGCCGACTTCGGGGACGCCACATCCGCGGGGCTCTTCTTTGGGCCATGATCGTACATCGTTCGTACCTGCTTTCGATTGTGGCGGCGCGTGCTGGCCCGCAGTTCTGTCGGAAGCTGTTCAACTGCGATGCCTGGACATTGTCTCCGGCGCGGCATTCCTGTAGCAAGTCAGTTCCGGGAAGGCTTTGTTCAAAGGGAAACTGCGAGAGGACTCGCCCACTCGCTATAGTAAAACGCGTACGGCCACCCCGCGCGTGCCATCGTCGAAATGATCGATCCGTACCACGGTCGTGAGCATGCGCCGGTGCGCGGAAACTTTATCGCCAAATGGGAACGTAGCGATCAAGCGCATCCCTACGTAATAATGTGGCATACGACTGCGGAAGAATAAGCCATCGCGCGTGAAGTCAATCACTTGGCCGACGTCTTCAATTTCCGCATAGCGCGCATCGAATGGGCGCACGTGAACGGGGAGGGATACCTTTAGCCGTTGGCGGTGGCGCGCGTCGCGGCCCGATTTTGATGTGCGCGCTTGGATCCTCTTCTGCAGGGGAGCCTCGATCGTATCTGCGAGTGGCATCTCGCAAGTAGAGTAGGCGCAGGGCTCGGCAGCGGCTATAGGACGTTAGTACCAATGCGCTTAACTGCAAATACCAAAGGGTGGTATGGATGCGCTGCTGCAGCCGTGTTGCAGAAAAACGCATCGAGAAGAGTTCCTTGACATACGGGCGGGCCTGGCGGTACCGTAAAGCTTGAAAATAGGGGATCGCGAAGCGAACATGATTGAGCACCTGAAGAGCGGACGTACCGAACCACTTCGGCTGGGAAGTGTAGCTGTAGCGCTGGTACGCGCGTCCTGGCCCGGAGGGCTTGACTGAGCTTAGCGGAACAGAATCTGAAAGGCTCATGAAACCCACCTGCCAGAGATGCTGGTACGGTGGGTTTAATTTTTTTGGGGCAGCGGGAGGGATGTAAAGATGGGCAGCAATAAGTCGGACAAGTCGATGACCGGAGCGAGAATTTTGTGGGAGTGCCTGGAGCGCGAGGGGGTAAAGACTGTCTTCGGTTACCCCGGCGGAGCGATCCTGCCGGCGTATGACGCTCTGCAGCACAGCTCCATTCGGCACATACTGGTGCGCCACGAGCAAGGCGCGACGCACATGGCGGACGGTTACGCGCGCGCCACCGGAAGCGTGGGCGTCGCTGTTGCGACCTCCGGCCCAGGAGCCACCAACATGGTAACTGGCATCGCGACGGCCATGATGGACTCTTCGCCGATCCTCTGCATCACTGGCCAGGTGGGAAGCAAACTGCTTGGCTCCGATGCGTTCCAAGAGACCGACATTACTGGCGTGACGCTGCCGATCACGAAGCACAATTATCTGGTCACGCGGCCCGAGGATATTGCTCCGGCGGTTCGCGAAGCGCTTTACGTGGCGAAATCGGGACGCCCTGGTCCTGTGCTGATAGACATCACCAAGGACGCACAGCAGGGCACCTGCGAATTCGACTACGAAGGCGCGGAGCCGAAAATGCGTGGGTACCGTCCGGACCTTTCGCCCGCAAGGGAAGCCTACGACAAGGCTCTGGCGATGATCGCAGCGGCAAAGAGGCCCGTGATCCTGGCCGGGCACGGCATCGCGGTTTCCGGTGCGGAGCGCGAAGTGCAGGCGTTCGCGGAACGCGCGTGTATTCCCATGGCGATGACGCTTCTGGGGCTCGGGCACATGCCCGCGTCGCACGTGCTGAACATGGGCATGATGGGTATGCACGGAGAAGCGTGGGTGAACAAAGCGATTCAGGAGGCCGATCTGCTGCTGGCGTTGGGCATGCGCTTCGACGATCGCGTGACCGGCAATTTGAAGAGCTATGCGCCGAACGCGAAAAAGATCCACGTCGATATCGATCCGGCGGAGATCAACAAGAACGTGAAAGTGGATCTGGCGCTGGTCGGCGATTTGCGGAAAATTCTGCAGGAACTGTTGCCGCGCGTCCAATCGGCCAGTCGCAGCGAATGGATCGAGCAGATTCACAAGCTGAAAGGCGATACTGCCGTTCGTGACATTCAGAATTTGCCGGACAATGGCCACCTTTACGCCGCGCACGTGATCAACGATCTGTGGCACGAAACGCGCGGCCGCGACGCCATCGTGGTCACCGACGTCGGCCAGCACCAAATGTGGGAGGCGCAATACTACAAGCACGAGCATCCGCGCTCGCTGATTACCTCCGGTGGCCTGGGCACAATGGGCTTTGCGCTGCCTGCGGCGATCGGCGCGAAAGTGGCGCGGCCGGACGCGGAAGTCTGGGTGGTGGTAGGCGACGGCGGGTTCCAGATGACCATGTCGGAACTGGCGACCATCGTTCAAGAGAATCTGAATGTGAACATCGCCATTATCAACAACGGATTCCTGGGCATGGTTCGCCAATGGCAGGAATTTTTCTACGAGCGAAATTACGAAGCGACGCCGCTGCTGAATCCGAACTTCGCGATGCTTGCGCAGGCCTATGGAATTAAGAGCCAGGCGATAAAACACCGCGCCGATGTAGTCCCCGCGGTGCGCGCGGCGCGGGCCCATGAGGGCCCGGTGCTGATCGATTTCCAGGTGGAACAGGAAGACACCGTTTACCCAATGGTTGCGGCAGGCGCCGCGCTGCACGAGATGATCCGGCGGCCGAGTCCGATCGTGGAAACCGCCGAGGACGAATAGGACAACATGCTTCATACATTCGTGGTTTACGTCGAGAACAAGCCAGGGGTGCTTTCGCGCGTGGTGTCGCTGTTTCGCCGGCGCGCATTCAACATCGACTCGCTCACCGTGGGCCGCACGGAAAAGGACGACGTGTCACGCATGACGATCGTCACCGAAGCCGATGCCGATCAGGCGCGGCGCATCGTGGCCAACATCTACAAGCTGGTGAACGTGCTGCTGGTGGACGACATAACGGGGCAGCCGGCACTGATCCGCGACTTGTCGCTTATCAAAGTTGGTGCGAACCAGGATACGCGTTCGCAAGTGCTGGAACTGGCGGCGGTTTTCAAAGCGCGTGTGTTGGATATCGCGACGGAATCGATCATCGTGGAATTGACCGGCGGCGAAGAGAAAGTGGACCGGTTTCTGGAACTGCTGAGCCCGTACGGATTGCTGGAAGTGGTGCGCACGGGAATCGTGGCAATGCGGCGAGGCGCGAAGTCGCCCACCGTTGCGTCGAAGGCCGAACTGGCCCCGGCGCCCGCGGAAGAAAGCGACAGCGTTTCGCATTCGGTCTAATCGCCGGCGCGCTTGGCGGCTTTCGCTTTTGTCTGGTGCGGCTTTGGCCGCAATGCGGCTAACATTTGCGCGAGCGGCAATGTGTTGATCACTTCCGTCTTTTCAATCCAACCGCGGCGGGCCGTGAGCACGCCATACTTCATGAAGTTCAAATTGCCGGTGGTATGGGAATCGGTCGAGATGACGATTTTCACGCCGCGCTGCTTGGCCATCCGCAGGTGTACATCTTTTAGGTCCAGACGGTCGGGGTAGGCGTTACATTCCATGACGACGCCATGCTTTGCGGCCGCGTCCAGTATTTTTTCCATATCATACTCGAAGGCTTCGCGACGAAGGATCAGGCGGCCCGTAGGATGGGCGATAATCTGCGTGTAGGGATTTTCGACGGCGGCGAGGATGCGGTCGGTCATCTCCGCGGGCTCCATGTTCATGTAGGAGTGAACGGATGCCACGACCACATCGAGTTGCGCGAGGCAGTCGTCGTGGAGATCGAGCACGCCGTTCTTTTTAATATCGACTTCGATTCCGGCGAGTAAACGGATTCCGTGAACGCGCTCCTGCGCCGTTCGGATTTTGCCTATTTGTGCGATGGTGCGCTTTTCGTCCATGCCATTGGCGACGGTGACGGCCTGGGAGTGGTCGGTAAGCGCGATGTATTCGTAGCCGAGCTTACGCGCGGCTTCGCCCATTTCCTCGATGGAGTTGCGACCGTCGGACGCGGTGGTGTGCATCTGCAGGTCGCCGCGCATGTCGGCGAGCGCGACTAAATGCGGCAGCTTATGATGTTCCGCGGCTTCGATTTCTCCTGTGCATTCGCGCAATTCCGGCTCGATGTAGTCGAGTTTCAGCTTGGCGTAGATTTCCGCTTCAGTTTCGCGAGCGACAACTTTTCCGCCTTTTAGGGTGGTGAGGGCATATTCATTGAGAGTCCAGCCCATCTCGTTGGCGCGGCCGCGGAGCTCGACGTTGTGCTGTTTGGAGCCGGTGAAGTATAGCAAGGCGGCGCCGAAGGATTTTTTCGGGAGCAGACGGACGTCCACTTGCAAGCCGCTATCGAGCAGCACGCTGACTTTGTTTTCACCGTGGGCGAGTTCGCGCTTGATCGCCGGATATTTCAGGATGTATTCGGCGACGGCGTCGATCTGTTTTTGGCGATCCTGGCCTGGACGCATGGTGACGAGGAGATCCAAATCTCCGATTGTTTCTTTGCCGCGGCGAAGCGATCCGGCCGGCGTAACGGATTCGACGGCTTCTCCCGCTTTGGTGATATAGGCGACCAGCTTTTGGGCTTCGTCGTCCGCTACGTTGATACGGAACCGGCCGGACCCGCCCAGATTCTTGAACTGCTCGGCGCCTTTGAGAATGGCTTGCTCGCTCTTTTCGCCGAAACCAGGCAGGTCGCGGAGTTTGCCCTCGCGCGCGATTTTCTCGAGGTCCTCGACGGTGGCGACCTTGAATCTCTTCCAGAGCAGGGCGACTCGCTTGGGTCCGAGCGATTGCACGTCGAGTAACTGAAGGATCGTGGGGGGGAATTTCTTCAGCAGCTTCTGGCGAAGGCTGTAGTCGCCGGTGGAGAGGATTTCGTGAATGTGCTCGGCCATGCCTTCGCCGATGCCAGGAAGCTCCTTGAGCTTTTTGTCGTCCTTGGCGACGTCCTCGATGCGTTCCGTCAGACTGGCGAGAAGGTCGGCGACTTTCTCGTAGCTGCGATAGCGGCCGATGATCGCGCCGTCGATTTCGAGGAGCTGCGCGGTCTCGCGGAGAATTTTTGCGACTTCCCGGTTGTCCATGTGCGTGCCGAAGGCTCCTGCCAGTTTGGAGTGAAATACCAGCTCTTTAGCAGGAAATCCTAACACACCGCGGCGGGAGGGTGCATTTTTGCCACCCAGGAGTGGGGCGTGCGGGAGGAGGCCCTGTCCCGGGGCCTGAGGCAAGGGGCTTTGGCGAAACCGCGGCGAAAAAAGCGATGCGCCGGGACGTTCCGGGTAAGAGGGGGCGCCGTCTTTTATTTTCAATAAGTTAGATGCGTTTTTACTCGAATGACTGTTCCGGGTAAAACGCGCCGGTTTAGAGACGACAGATGCGCGTAAAAGGCGCGAGCGAATGGCGGTCTTCAACGCACGCATGAGGCGCCGTCTTGAACTTTCCCGGTAACGAGTTTTAGCGATGCCGCTCATTTGTGGCTTTATCGATGCGTCCTCGCGCCCGGCCAGAGCCGACTTGCCGGCGACCTTTGCCAATTGATCCCCGATTGTTTCGAATTTCGGAGACCGCGTACAGCTCATGCCGACGGTAGCGCAAGCCGCACGGAAATTGCTACTGGCCTCAGGGACAGTTACAGTACCTGCCGGGATTGTTCGTTCTGGGGTGAGGAGCGGACGCGAAGCAGAGGCAATCGCTTCATTGCGGCGGCCAGACGAACGAATGTACTCTCGCGGCAGTCAGACGCCGACGAACACTCCGCAAAATGTGGGCGCAGTCCTGACGCAACAAATTCGGAACTCGCGATCCTTAAGTCGTCGTGTCGATGCCGAGCATGCGGACGATATTGAGGGCATTGGAGTGGGTGAGCAGGCCGGAGCGCAGCTTGTAATCGAAAAGCAGCTGGCCGCCTTCGCCGGAATCTTCAAAGAAAACGTTGCGCCCGGACAGGCCGTTGGACGCAATTTCGGTGAGGGTGAGATCGTGGGTGGTAATCAGCCCGATGGCTCCGCGGCGGATCAGAGCGCGCATGACCCATTCGGAGGCGATGCGGCGGTCCTTGGAGTTGGTGCCGCTCATGATTTCGTCTACGAGGAAAAGCGTGGGCGTTTCGCCGGCGAGATCGATCATGCGTCGCAAACGTTTCATTTCTGCGAAGAAATGCGACTGGCCGTCGGCGACCGAGTCCTGAACGCGGATTGCTGCGGCGATGGTGAGCTTGGAAATACGCAACTGCGCGCATCGGACAGGCGCTCCGGTCCAGGCGAGTACGGCATTGGCGCCCACGGCCCGCAGGAACGTGCTCTTGCCGGACATGTTCGATCCACTGACGATCAGGAATCGAGTGTCTTCGTTAAGTGAAATGTCATTTGTGATGCAAGCGCGCTCGTCGAGCAACGGGTGACCAAGAGCCTGCGCGATGAAAGCCGGCCCGTGCTCGGTCAATTCCGGGAAAACGTCGCTCGGATGTTCGAATGCGTAGGCGCTCAGGGACACGAGCGCCTCAAACTCGCCGATGGCGTCCAGCCAATCGACAAGGTCGCGGCCGTGATGGCGGTGCCAGCGATCGATGGCGGCTGTGAGGTGCGTGCACCATAGCAGAATCGAGAGAAGAACAAGCAAGTTGCGCGCTTGCAGCAGACCAACCAGGCGAGGCACTCGGCGCACCTGGCGCGAAGCTGAGCCATCCTTTTGTTTCACCCGTTCAGCGATAGCTACAAGCTTCGGAGACGAGAAGCGCTCGCGTTCGATGACTTCGAGGAGATCGGCCACGATGGCGAGCTCGGGCGCCGGGGAATCGACGGACTCCATGATGAACTGTACGCGCTTCATGAAGATCATCGAGAAGGCTAGCTCGACTCCGAGCCAGCCTCCCAAGAGAAGCCAGACCGTTTGTAACGTGACATAGCCAAACCAATACAGAAAGGGGGTCGCGGCCAGTCCCAGAACGATGGCGAGAGCGAGCGGATGTATCCAGGGTGGGAGCCGCTGGCGAGAAGCAATGTCGTCCACCCAAGTGCGAATGGTGCGGGGGCGAAGGGTGAAGACGGAGCTCGTTCCCGCGCCAGCGAGTGCTTCGCGCACGTCGTGCCGGGCGCGCAGCTCTGCAACTGCCGCCTGGCGGGACAAGACTTCGTCTTTCGGGGCGCCATTTTTCAGCCAGGAGGCGAGCGTTTCGCGCCCAGCATGCGTCCGCGCGGAACAGAGCAGTTGGAAGAGCGAACCGCGTCCGAAAAGGTCGAGATCCGTGGCGTACATATGCTCGCGATCGATGAAGTCCTTGCCATCGTCGAGCGAGTCCCATTGATGCGCCAGACGGGCCATGGCTTTGTCGCAGTATTCGCGGACACTGAGAAGTTTCAGGACGCGGCGGCGAAGGTTGCGAGATTGCTTGTAGGTGGCGACTAGCGCAGCCAGCGGAAGCAGAATGGTCCACGGGGGAAGCCTGGGCGGGATCACGGCCTCGTATACCAAGGCGATCGAAATCAACACGAGAACGAGAGCGGCAAACTGGTAGGAGCTATAACGGCGGTTGATTTCGTCGGCAGCGAGATCTATTTCGGAGGCACGGCGGGCATAGTAGCTCGATGCGGCGGATGTTTCCTGTTCCAACACGGCGTAAGGCTATCACAGAAGAAAGCAGAGGCAAGGAAGCAAGGAATCAGAGTTCGACTGGCGCCAGGCAAGCTCGCCGAAATGGCAAATAGGTGGCCCTTAACGCCGCGTGGAGAGCGGAGCGGGTGCATCGGTGGGCGTTTCAACGGCTGTGCGGGTGTCGTCGCGAGAATGCAAGGCGTCGAAGACACGCTGGGCTTGCGGGCGAGGGATCTCGGCGGCAATTTCGTCAAGAGAGAGCTGCCGGAGGCGGGCGAGGCTTCCGAAGCAGCGCAAAAGGCGTTGCGCGGTGCGGGGGCCGACGCCGGGAATATCGACGAGCGCGGTGCGGACGCGAGCCTTGGTGCGGCGCTGGCGATGAAACGTGACGGCGAAGCGGTGAGTCTCGTCGCGAATTTTTTGGATGAGGTGCAGGACGGGCGAATGGTGATCGAGCGCGATGGGGTCATCTTCGCGGGCGAGCACGTAGAGGATTTCTTCTTTTTTGGCGATGCTGGCGAGTGGCTGATTGATGATGGCTAGTTTGTCGAGGGCTTCGGCGGCGGCGTGGAGCTGGCCAAGGCCGCCGTCGATGAGTATGAGGTTGGGCAGCGGCTTGTTTTCGGCGAGCAGGCGGCTGTAACGGCGAGTGACGGCTTCGCGCATGCTGGAGAAATCGTCGCGAAGGATGCCGCGAAACTTGTCGTCGGTTTCGGGCGCCGCTTCACCGCGAATGATGAACTTGCGGTAATCGGATTTTTTCATGCGGCCATCTTCCCAGACGACCATGGACGCAACGGTATCCGAGCCCTGAATATGCGAAATATCGAAGCATTCGATGCGTTTCGGGGGCTCGGGCAGGCCGAGAGCCGATTCCAGCGCTTCGGCGATAGCCTTGGAACTGGGCTTCAAGATGCGAAAACGCTGCATGAATGAATGCTGAGCGTTCTTTTCGACGAGTTCGAGGAACTGGTGCTTTTGCCCGCGCTGGGGATTGAAGATTTCGACGCGATGGCCGGCCGTTTCGGTGAGCACGTCTTCGAGCACAGCGCGATCTTCGAAGTCGATAGGCGTGTGGATGTAGCGCGGCAGGTAAGCGGCATCCAGATACAGTTGCTTGATGAGCGACGGAAGAAATTCAGCGGGATCGAATTCAGCCAGATCTTCCCAGTAAAAATCGCGGCGATCGACGACGCGTCCGCCGCGAAGGTGGAAAAGATTTACGGCGACCTGCGGAGGCTCGGCATACCAGCCGAGAACGTCGGTATCGTCGCCTTCGGCGGCGGCGATCTTCTGGCGCTCTTCCATTTCGGTGAGCGTGCGCAGGAGATCGCGATATCCAGCGGCTTCTTCGTAGCGCTCGTCGGTGGAAGCGCGCTCCATGCGCTCTTTGAGGCTGTGCGAGAGGTCGTTGCGGCGGCCTTCTAGGAGGAGGCGCACGTCACGAGCGGCCTCAGCGTAGCGATCGCCAGTGACCAGGCCATCGACGCACGGGCCGAGGCAGCGATGAATGTAAAACTGCAAGCACGGGCGCGGATGACTGCGCGTTAGATCAACT
>JBOGNC010000126.1:0-11999 GCA_050747045.1 Candidatus Acidiferrales bacterium
GTTGGCCCAGCGGCTGCGCTGGCCGAAGGGCAGTTCGTACATCGAGAAAAGGCGCATCTGGTTTCTGATGTCAAAGGTCGAAAGCCCGCGCTCGGCGGCCAGATCGCCATCGATTTGTTCGACCGTGTCGGTGCCTCCTCCGATGGAGCTGGCGTCGTCGAGTGATTTTCCGTAGGTGTAGATGCCCTGCAACATCAGGCCGTGCGTGAAGCGATGCATCACGCGCACCTGGAGCGCATTGTAAATCGAATTGGCGCCGGACTGATCGTAGGA
Source organism: Candidatus Acidiferrales bacterium (assembly GCA_050747045.1). GTDB lineage: Bacteria > Acidobacteriota > Terriglobia > Acidiferrales > UBA7541 > Palsa-295. Next base: position 274 of record JBOGNC010000126.1, read on the forward strand.
AAAGCCGGTGGCAAGCGGATCGATTCGATTTGCCTGAATATCGGCCGACGAGGTTCCCAGCGGCGCACGGTTGGGCGCGCGAAGAATATCGAGATTCGTTCCCTTGGTTCCGGTGTAGGTGAGATCGAGAATCCAATTTTGTGAGATCGAGGTTTCGGTGCCGAGAGTCCAGATCTGCGCGTAGGCATTTTTGTAAAACGGATCGACGGCTTCGGTATTGGAGATGAGGCCGCTCGATAGCGGAGGCAGAAAACCATTTTCGAGCGTAAGCGGAATTGCCGAAGAGGTCGTCAGCGTTTGCGCGGTGGAAATCGGCGGCTGATACGCAAGCTCGCGCCCAAGAGTGTCGTAGCCCGATTCGTTGTAGAACATGGAGAAGCCGCCGCGAACGACGGTGCGCGGCTTCAGGAATCGGGGCTGCCAGGCGAAACCGATGCGCGGCGCAAAGTTGTGGTAATCGCCGTGGATCAAGGACCGGGGAAACGCACCGCTGAATGGCCCTGTCTGCCCCGGCAACACGAGCTGCACGCACGTGGGGCAGGTAGCGCCGGAAGCTGCCAGGCTGGCGATATCCGGATTCATATCCAGGTTGACGATATTGTTGAAACGCTCGACTGGAGGGGTGACGGCATCATAGCGAACACCGTATTCAAAGGTAAAAACCTTGTTCACTCGCCAATCGTCTTGCGCGTAGGCGGCGAACCCCCAGCTGCGAAAATAGGTATTGGGATTGCCGAATTGCTCGCCGGTGGTGAACGGGTAGCCAAGCAAGAAATCGGCGAGGTCGCTTCCCGTGCCGGGCACGGGAGCGCCGCTGGCGGTGAGTTCGCTGGTAAGCAGTCCGGTGAAGACAAACTGTCCGCGCGGATTCGGACTGGAATCGGAGTTGAGCTGCAACCGGCGGATTTCGCCACCGAACTGCATAGTGTGGCTGGCGTGAACCCAGGTGAGGCCATCGTCAAGACGAGTAGTCTGATTGCGCGCGAGGGACGGAATGGGATCGCTGATGCCGGAAAAGTTGGTGAGGCTGATTTGCGGGATGCCGTAGTCGATCGGCTGGGACGAAACGCCGTTGATTCCCAAAGTTCCGGCTATATCGGCGCCGTAGGAATCGTCGCTCAGCAATTTCAGGCGGCTCCGACTCCAGTTCACAGAAGTGCTTTCCACCAGGCGCGGCGACCAATTATGCGAAAGGCTGAGGTCCACGCTTTGCTCGCGCATCGATTCATTGCCGCCGATGCCCGGGAAATTACTGAGCGTGTTCTCACGTTCGGATTCGAAGTTGTAGCCCCCGTTTAAGTTGAATTTCGAATTAATCGTATGCAGAACGTGAACGTTCAGGTTGTCCGTGTTCGCTGGCAACGTGGCTTGCAGTAAGAAGTTCTGCACCGCAGTCGGAAGGTTCGGCTTGGGAATATAAGCGAGCAGTCCGGCTGCGGCGCTATTGATTGCAATCTGTTGCGCGACTCCTCCGGTGCAAGTCGGGTCTGCGACAGTGGAATATGGCGCCGAAGGACTTGAGAACGGCTGGTACAGCGTGGCGCCGCAAAAGAGGCCGTCGCGTTCGTCGAGTGTTGGCACCGTCGAGAAGGTGTTGACGGCGCTGGTCTGAATGTCGTGCTGATAGTTGGCAAAGAAATAAGTTTTGTCGCTGCCGTTGTAGATGTGCGGAATTTTAAGCGGGCCACCGAGATTGAGCCCGAAGCGGTCATCGTAATGGCTTAGTTTCGGAGATTGCTGGCCGGTAACCGCGTAGGGACGCGCGTCGAAGGCGGAATCATCCAGGCGATCGTAGAAGGTGAAGCGCATGCGGTTCACTTGCTGACGGAAAAACATCCCGGCCCGCCCACCTGCAAACATCATCGGACCGCGACGGCCTCCGCCACCACCGCGAACCACGAACGCGCGCTGGGGGCCTCCCGGACCGCCTCCGCCGGGACCGCCCTGAGCCTGCTGTCCACCTCCAGGGCCACCTTGCACGGTTTGACCGCCGGGTCCACCCGGGCCGCCAGGAGAGGGAGGCGTGAGTCCGGAGGATCCCAGCCCCGGGGGACCAAATCCTCCGGGGCCAAAGCCCCGAGGGCCGCTGGCTGAGAGCCCCTGGCCAACCGTGCCCTGCAATAAAAATGCGTCCGACGAACTGGCGCCGGTCCCTGCGGGCATTGCCGGTGCATTAATTACATCCCCGCCTGCCACTTCTTCGGCCTGACCCGTGGCTCCGGCGTCACCGGTCAGATCGGTTTGTTGGAAGCCCCCGCCGCTTGTTAAGCCTTGGTTCATGGCGTTTACCACGCCAGGAGGAAGCTGCCCCCGGCCGAACCAACCCCGGCCGCCTTGAGTTTCTTGTCCGGGCGCGCCAGGAAAGTTCCCAGGCCCGTGCTGGCCGCGCGCGCCTGGAACGTTACCAGCGGCGTTTCCGGGCATTGCCGCGTGCTGGTTCGGCCGGCCCGGGTGTTCCCCATGCCCTTGCAGGTCGGCGAGCGTGGCAACATGCAGTCGCAATTCGATCGGCGGAGGCGAAATCCCCGCGGCAACCTGTAATTGACGAGTTAATTTCTCGAAGCCAAGCTGCTCGGCTTCAAGAATGTAGTGTCCGGCGGGAACCGCGGGAAATTCAAACTTTCCAGATTCGTCCGTCCAGGTGACCCAAGCCTGATTTGTTTCCGTACAAGCGGCGCGAACGGCAGCGCCGGGAACAGCTTCACCGTTGGACGTGCGAACGAAGCCATTCAGCGTGGTAGCCGGTCGGTCGTCAGTGCTGCGCGCATTGGTGGCCTGCGCGGGTCGCTGCGATGCCGGCGGCGCTGTGTTTGACTGCCGCGCAAAAATCGAGCCAGCGAAAAGCAGTACAATCAGCGCCAATGCCGCGCAGAAACGTGCCGCGGAAACACCCGTCCAATTGGGACGAACGCACCCAGTCATATAGTTCTCAGAGAATTAAATCGAGTGATAACCATTGGAGCTTTCGACGATAGCGCGCGGCATCTGGTTGCTCATTAGTTTTCGCCGGCTCGTAAACGAACGATTGTAACCGGATTGCGCCTAAATACCGTGGCTCTCCAAATCGATTGCGCACCGTACCGAGGCAATGCCTCTCCGACCGATCAAGGAGCGCCACCGTAAACCTCGATGCACAGCTTTCCGTCCAGCACCCGGAAAAGTTCCACGATTCCACGCCGATTCTTGCCGTCTAAAGTCGCCCGACGAGGACGGATATCGCATCGAGCGCTGTGATAACATTTCGGCCGAATTCCGGAAACTTCGGGAGGACGCTGCCGGTGGGATCAATCGATGATGCGTTGAAATCGAACGAACACTACGCAAAAAACTTCCGCGCCGGGGAAATGCCGAAACCTCCGGCGCGAAAGCTGGCGATTGTTGGCTGCATGGACGCGCGGATGAGCTTCGAACCGATGCTAGGCCTAAAGACCGGCGATGCGCACATCATTCGTAATGCGGGCGGCATCGTGACCGATGACGCGCTACGGTCGCTGCTAATCTCGCATTACCTGCTGGGCACCAATGAGTTCATGATCATCAATCATACGGACTGCGGCATGCTTGGTTTAAAGGACGACGAGTTACTCGCCCGTCTGAAGCGCGAAACGGGCAAAGCGGCGGCTTCGCCCGAGCGGTTTCATGGCTTTTCGAATCTCGAAGAAAACGTGCGCCGGCAGATGAAAAACCTGCGCTCGCATCCGTGGATTCCGCAGTCGATCCCGATTCGCGGATTTGTTTACGACGTGAAGACGGGCCGATTGAATGAAGCGGTGACGGAATGAGCAGTCAGCGCGGGCGACTAAAACGGCCGGATGGCGGAGGGCGGGTTGCGCTTTTCGATCACGATATCCGAGGCTAGGCAGGTGTGATAACGGCCGGTATGTCTCCGCACGACTTTGTGCATAGGGCTCACCGCTCCTGTATGATCGGTTAGTTCCGCACGGGGCATCCAGACTCAATCAGCCGCAATCGCATTGCGCGCAGAATCCGCGCTCCGCGAAAGGGGAAAACGCGAATGTCACTGTTTGGAAATCAGATGCGGCTGGCGGTTATAGGCGCCGGAAAAATGGGAGGCATTTTGATCGAGGCCTTCGTCCGGCAGAACCTCGTCGCGCCGCAGAACATTCGCGCTACGGTGCAGCACCCTTCTGCGGAAAGAAAAAACGGCGTTAAGCTGGCTGTTTCGCTGGGAACGGATAACTGCGGCGCGGTACATGGCGCAGACGTGGTGCTGCTGTGCGTAAAACCGCAAACCGTTGGGCACGTGCTCGATGAAATCAAACACGAGCTGGACGACAAGAAACTGCTCATTTCGATTGCCGCGTCGGTTTCAACCGATTACATCGAGCGGCGGCTTGGCGTGGAAATTCCGGTGATACGCGCGATGCCCAATACTCCGTCGGCCGTTGGCGCGGGCATCACCGCTATTTGCAAAGGCAAATACGCCAGCGCGAAGCACGTGGAAACCACGCAAAAGCTGTTCGACGCGGTTGGCAAGACGGTTGTTTCCGATGAAAAGAACATGGACGCCATCACCGGACTTTCCGCGAGCGGGCCAGCATTCATTTACATTATTTTGGAATCGCTGGCAGAAGGCGGGGTAAAAGTGGGACTGCCGCGCGACTTGGCCACGCTGTTGGCGGCGCAAACCGCGTTGGGCGCGGCGAAGATGGTGCTCGATACGGGCCACCATCCCGCACTCCTGAAAGACACCGTCACCACGCCCGCCGGATGCACGATCGATGGCATCCTGGAACTCGAAGAGGGCGGCCTTCGCGTGACGCTGATTAAGGCCGTCGTTAAGGCCGCGCTGAGGGCCAAGGAATTGCTCGTCACGGACGGCGAACTCTAGCGGTCTGCTCGCGAGAGCGCCCGTTCTGCGCTCGTGCCGCGATTATTTCACCAACAGAACGTTCACGGCTTTCACCACGATCTCGACTTCGTCGCCTCTCTTCACGCCCAATTCATCGAGCGATTCGAGCGTCATCACCGACGCCATCTTCGATGCCGCTGGTATTTCCACCTTCACCAGGCACATCAGCGTGCCCTTCTTTACGTCCGTGATCTTGCCAATGATTCGGTTGCGCGCTCCGACCTTCATCGATTCCTCCGGTAAACATACTCCACGCCCATCGATTTCCAATTGCGTCTTGACATCCAGGTTCGCGCGGGTGTAAATCGCTGCCATCTTTTACGATAGCATTACGCAACTTCCTATCCTACGGATGTAATGAACTGATGAAGAACAAGAAAAATTTACCATCCCGACGATCAAAGGGGACTGGCACAGGAATAAAGATCGATCGGCGTGGATTCCTGAAACGATCAACCTTTGCCGGTGCGGTCGCAGTCACAGCCCCGTTCATTGGTGTTCCGGAGTTGAACGCCGAAGTGGTCTCGAGGCCGGATGGACCTCCGCTGCGTCCCTCTCCCGCGGAAGAGGGACTTGTGCCACCGCGGGATGACGGATCCGTTGTAACCACTGCGGGCAGTGATTACATGATTGACGTGATGCGAAGCAGCCTCAGGATCGAACACGTGGTTTTCGTCCCCGGGGATACGTTCAAGGGGCTGCACGAATCGCTCATCAACTACGGAATGGTCAGTGATCCCAAGATGGCGTACTCAGAAGTTAACCACGAGGAAGCGGCCGTCGCCTTTTGCCACGGTTATGCCAAGGTTGCCGGGAAACCGATGGCCTGCATGGTGCACTCGACTGTTGGACTGCAGCATGCTTCGATGGCGCTTTACAACGCGTGGGCGGACCGGGTTCCGGTTTTCTGTATTGTCGGCGCCATGCTCTACGCGAAGGAGCGGGGTGGATCGGTGGGTTGGGAGCATTCAGTCTTTGATGGTCCGGCACTCGTCCGCGATTTCACCAAATGGGACGACACGCCGCTCTCGCTTGAAGACTTTGCTGAGGCAGCAGTACGCGCTTATACATTTGCTGTAACACCGCCTGGCGGTCCCGTGGTTCTCGCCGTGGACGAAACATTTCAGGAGAACGCCATACCGGGTGGGCGGGCCCCGGCCCTTCCGCAGTTACCTGACATAACCCCACCGGTAGGCGATTCGGCGGCGGTGAAGGAATTGGCCAGATTACTTGTGAATGCACAGTATCCTCTGATCGTCGCGGACCGCGCGGCGCGGACGCCCGGGGGCCTCAAGCTGATGATAGAGCTTGCTGAAACGCTCCAGGCAGCGGTGGTGGACGCGCAGGGACGCTTCAATTTCCCTTGGCGTCATCCACTCAACCAGACCTCCCGACAGAGAGCAGCAGTGGCCGATGCGGATGTCATTCTGGGCCTGGAGATGACGGATTTTAGTGGTGTGATTGGACGCGTTCATCCAAGTGTTAGGCGCATCTCGATCAGCTCCGAAGAACTTTATATGAAATCCAATTACCAGGACTTCGGACCTTTCGCTCACGTGGACTTGGCAATAGCCGGTGACGCTGAGGCTACCTTGCCCGCATTGATCGAGGCAGTTCGGAAGCTCATTCCTGCTGGTCGTCAATCGGCCTACGCCGAGCGGGGCAAAGCCTTAGCCGAAGCACATATTAACGCACTGGAAGCATCCAGGACAGCGGCTGCCTTTGGTTGGGATGAGCAGCCGATCTCGGTGGCTCGTATGTGCGCAGAACTCTACGCGCAAATTCACAACGAGGACTGGGCGCTACTCAACGGGACCATTTTCCAAAGCTATTGGCCCCAGCAGCTTTGGCATGCGGACAAACACTATCAGTATATTGGCGATGCTGGCGCTTACGGTCTCGGCTACCTACCTGGCGCGTCCATGGGAGCCGCAACGGCACACGCTCAAGAAGGAAGGTTGGCCATAGCGATTGGAGGTGACGGCGACTTGATGTTCTCGCCGGGGGTTTTGTGGGCGGCCGCGCACAATCGTATTCCGATCCTCTACGTGGTGCATAACAACCGCGCCTATTTTAACGAAATAATGGCACTGCAAAGAATAGCGAACCGCCGCAATCGTGGCGTGGATCGCACTCGGATCGGCACTGTGCTGACGGAACCCAACATAGATTACGCAACAGTAGCCAAAGGCATGGGCGTGTTTGGAATCGGCCCCATAACCGATCCAAAAGAATTGGGACCTGCACTCCAACAGGCGATCGCGGTGGTCAAGAGCGGTGAACCGGCATTGGTCGACGTCGTTGCACAGGGCCGCTGAGGAGGGAATCGCGTGAGTCGTTTGATTCCGAATGTTTGTCTCGTATTGGCGAGTCTAGTTCTGGCAGCGCCAGCCATTGCGCAGCATTCCATTCCCGACGGTAACGCGGAGGCAGGCAAGCGTGTCTTCCTGGCCGACGGTTGCTATGAATGTCACGGAACTGCCGGAGCCGGCGGAGGATACTCGGGACCGCGCCTGGCGCCTGACCCCTTACCGCTCACTGCTATCAAAGCGCAACTGCGTCGGCCGGCCGGTAGAATGCCAGCTTACTCGGACCGCGTGCTATCCGATGCGCAGATCGTCGATATTTTGGCATACCTGCGAAGCATTCCAGCCAGCAAGCCGGCTTCACAGATACCAATTCTGAGTCTATGAGTTTCACCGGAGGGACTGCGATGAAAACCGCTTCGATGGTAGGCAGCCGCTTTATTTCTCTCGTCCTCGTGCTGCTCTTCTTCTCGTTCAGTGCGGTCAGCCTTTGGGCCCAGGCGCAAAACACATCGCAGATACAGGGAACTATCACGGATACATCGGGTGCGGTTATTGCCGGGGCTCAAATCAAAGCTACGCAAACAGCTACCGACGTAACCCGTAGCGTGACAGCGGGCGCCAATGGCACCTACGTATTGGCAAACCTACCCATTGGGCCTTATCGGCTTGAAGTCTCTGCGCGCGGTTTCAACATGTATCTTCGGACCGGAATCGTACTGCAGGTCGCCACAAATCCAACAATCAACATCTCGCTCCAGGTAGGTGCAGTAGCTCAACAGATTGAAGTGCACGCCAATGCGCTCCAGGCATCGACGGAGGCCACGGGGGTCGGCACTGTTATGGAGCAACAGCGCATTGTGGAGTTGCCGCTCAACGGTCGCTTGGCTACTGACCTCTTACAGTATACGCCGGCCGTGATTCCCCAAGGCATGTCTGGCAATAGAGGTTTTCCCGGCGTCCAGTCTTTCGTGGTCAATGGTGGACAGGCGTTCGGCAATGCGTTCTGGCTCGATGGCTCCAATTACAATGACCCGTATGACTCTGGGAACCTCGCTTTTCCCTTCCCAGATGCGCTGCAGGAGTTTAAAGTCGAAACCAGCTCGCTGACTGCGCAAAATGGCGTCCAGGCCGGTGCAACGGTCACGGCAGTAACCAAATCCGGCACCAACAGCTTCCACGGTGACGCGTTCGAGTTTTTCCGCAATGGCGATCTGAACGCGCGTAACTACTTCGCGCCAACCCGCGACACTCTGAAGCGGAACCAGTTTGGCGGCGTCTTCGGCGGTCCCATAAAGAAGGACAAGCTGTTCTTCTTTTTCGGTTATCAGAACACTATAACCCGCCAGGATCCTGCCCAGACCACCTCTTTTGTCCCAACGGCAGCCATGCTCCTGGGAGATTTCAGCGCCTGTCCTGCTGATATTCCGGCTGCGGTGGCGAGCGATTTTACCAATGACAAGATCGACCCGTCCCTGTACGATGCGGCGTCACTCAAGCTAGCGGCTCGATTGCCGGCAGGGAATGCCCCTTGCGGCGCCACCACATTTGGGTTGGTCACTCAGCTCAACGAGGATCAATATGTCGCCCGTGTGGATTACACCATCAACCAGAAGCATTCGGTATTCGGACGCTATATCCGAGATCACTACGATCGGCCAGCGTCATATCAGTTTACGCCGGACAACATTCTCACCACCGCTCAGGGGTTAATAAATGATGCCGAGCAGTCCTGGATCTTCGGGGACACGTACCTCTTTCGCCCGACGCTCGTGAATCAGTTTCGCGCTTCGGTGGACCGTCTTGGGGATTTTAGCGATGGCGCCAACTCTGTATCCGCTTGCGATCTCGGTGTGCCAGTTTATTGCGGATATGTGCCCCACCAAAGTGGTTTCACTGTAGCCGGTGCTTTTAGCGTCGGCCCTGGTACCAGCGGCCTTAATAATCTCCACAGTACGATCCCTCAGATCAATGATGACGTTAGTTGGATTCGCGGCAACCATCAGATTAACTTCGGCGGGGGCGGATTGATGTACAAGATGATTTACTACGGAAATGTTTATGCACAAACGAACTGGACCTTTCCCAACTTGGCGCAATTCCTGCTTGGCCAATTCAGCTCCAACTCGATGTCCTTACCCAACGATCTGATGCAGTCAAAATGGGATGGCTGGTTATACGTGCAGGATACCTGGAAAGCAACTCCGCGGTTGACCGTGAACGCGGGCTTGCGCTGGGAACCCGGGCTCCCGTTCTCCGAGTTCAACGGGTCGACCTACAACTTCAACTTGGCGAATATGATCGCGGGAGTGAAGATCAGCCACTTTGTGAACGCGCCGCCTGGACTCACCTATCCAGGAGATCCCGGATTCCAAGGCAAGTCCGGCATGAGCAAGGACTGGCACTTGTTTGCACCGCGTCTGGCATTCGGCTACGATCCCACGGGTAGCGGCAAAATGGTCATCCGGTCGTCGATTGGCATCTCTTATGATTATGTCAGCGGCGGCGTGTTCGTGAACTCGGCCGACGCTCCGCCCTATGGCGGCACCGAGATATGGTCGGGCCAGTTCAGCGATCCTTTCGCCACAAATCCCGGCGGGAATATATATCCCTATACGGTTAACGACGATGCGCCGTTTGCTCCGGGAGGAGTTTATATCTATGCGCCGCCAAACATACAGACTCCCGAAGTGGCCCAGTGGAACTTGACGGTCCAGCGGCAATTCGGAAATGACTGGCTGGCGTCGATCATCTACTCGGGAAGCGAAAGCTGGCATCTGTGGACCTCATATCAGAATAATCCGGCGGTCTATATTCCGGGCACATGCTCCGCGGGAGGCAATTTTCCATCTCCTTATCAGAACGTTCCTGATGGCCTTAACAAGAATGGCCCATGCTCCAGCACTGCAAACCAGAATTACCGTCGCGTATTCACGCTCAATAATTATCCCGGTAACGCTTCATACGGGTACGTGGATTCGTTCGCCAGCATAGGAACGGCAAGCTACAACGGTTTGACCCTAGCCCTTGAAAAGCGCCTCAGCAACGGCCTCACCGTCGACACCAACTACACTTGGTCGCACTGTATCAGCGATCTCTCCATCGGTAACAGCACCGGCAATGCCGGGGCGGGATTGGCCATTCCCAACGATCGGCGATACGACCGGAGCAACTGCCAGTCTAGCGAAATCGGTGGAACATTCTCCTCCGATCGCCGGCAGATCTTCAATTTTACCGGTGTATATCAAACACCGGTGCTGTCAAACCACATGCTTCGAACGTTCGCCTCCAACTGGAATATCTCGGGCATCTACAGGTACACTTCGGCGTACTGGGTCACACCTACCCTGAGCACCGACCTAGCATTGAATGGCGATGCAAGGACCGAGCGGCCGGTACAGGTGTTGCAAGATCCACTGTGCGCTAACCCGCGCCCGAGCTGCTGGATCAATCAGGCCGCTTTCGCCCTCCCCGCTACGGGGACGCTCAGCCCTCTCGGACGCAACACCATTCCCGGCCCCTCGTTTTTCAACATCGATATGGCGCTCTTTAGGGACTTTCCTATTCGTGAGAGAAAAACGCTAGAGTTTCGTGTAGAGGCTTTCAACGTGACCAATAGCTTTCGTGCCGGTATCTCGCCACCCAGCCTGGCAGCTGGCGCCTCGGGCCTCCAGCTTACTTATCCGTCTTCGAACTTCGGTCAGATTACCAGCGCACTTGACCCCCGCATAGTGCAGCTCGCGCTCAAGTTCGCGTTCTAGATCTTCGAACGCACGCGAAGATACGAAAGAAGTTCCGGCTACAAAACAGAAACCCGTTGCGTACCGAGGAAGCCCACGCTTTATGCAAAGGACTGCGAAACTGTGTTTTACAAGGGTTCTTGAAGACGTACAAGACTCGAAACGTTCATACCTGGTCGATGGAATTCGGTTTCCCATCCCGCCATAGTGAAGACGCTCGTCCCGGTCATCAATCCCTTCACAGGAAGCGGGCTGTTGAAAGTCATCGACTGCGCCATCGCGACGCCGCTGTGAGAAGGCGTCGCGGCGAATATGAAATTCCACTACTCGTTTCAAAAGTTGTGTAAGGTAATCGTCAAGCAGGCGATATGGAAAAAGGCTTCGTAGTTGGTGACGGAACGATCGTAACGCACGACCATACGGCGAAATTGTCGAGCCAGGCGAAAGTCTAGATGGTGTCGTCGCGATTTGTTGACCTGGCCGCACTGATGTGGCCAATTCCAAATTGGTTTCAGGCCGTGGCGTCACGCTCCTTCGAATCACGCATCGATCTGTGGCTGGCCACAAAATAAGAGCCAAGCACTAGCAACGCGGCGAGCGCTTGCGCGAATAGCGTCTCAGTCGTTGGAAATACAGAGAACCACAGTCCCATCCACGACGGAATCACGTGCGCCAGCGAAGAGATCGTCGTCGTAGGAATCCATCCCGCCAGTTGCATCTCCTGGGCTTGCTCTCCAACCATCACGATCAACACCACGCCCAGCAGGATTCCAGTGAACACCAGCATCTTTTTGTACGGCAGGCGCC